>CAZYYC010000154.1:3301-9993 GCA_964650935.1 uncultured Anaerolineales bacterium | reverse complement strand
TGTGGACGTCCTGTGTTGGGACATCATCGAGGTAGCCATCACTGGCGGCCCGTAACATCAGGATCATCTCACCAAGTGCTAACGGCTGGTGAGGCGGCTGGGTCAGCAAGTGCTGCCAGCGTTCACCTCGTCGGATCTGTTGTCGCGTCGACTCATCGACATCGGTTCCGAAGCGAGCGAACCGACGCACTTCGTCATATTGAGCCAGCTCCAACCGCAGGTTGGAGGCGTACTTGCGCATCGCCGGCGTCTGAGCCGCACCTCCCACACGAGAGACCGACCGGCCCGCATCCACTGCCGGCTTGACGCCCATGTTGAAAAGATCCGTGTCGAGAATGATCTGACCATCGGTGATCGAGATCAGGTTCGTGGGAATGTAGGATGACAGGTCGCCCCGCTGGGTCTCGGCGATGGGCAGCGCGGTCAGCGATCCCCCGCCCGATGCCTCATTGAGCTTGGCGGCCCGCTCCAGCAACCGCGAGTGCAAATAGAAGACATCACCCGGATAGGCCTCACGTCCTGGTGGTCGCTTCAACAAGAGGCTCAGTTCGCGGTACGCCTGGGCATGTTTGGTCAGATCGTCGTAGATGATCAGCACATCGCGTCCTTCCAACATGAAGAACTCGGCCATGGAGCACGCAGCAAAGGGCGCGATGTAGCGCATCGCCGGCGGATCGTCCGCGCCGGCTGCGACAACGGTCGTATAGGCCATCGCACCATGTGCGCGCAGAGTCTCGATGACGGCCAACGTCGACGACTTCTTCTGACCAATCGCCACGTAGAAGCAAATCGCACCTCCGGCCTGCGAAGTGCGATCACGTTGACTTAAGATAGCGTCCACGGCCAATGTGGTCTTGCCGGTCTGGCGATCGCCAAGGATCAACTCACGTTGCCCGCGCCCAATAGGGATTAAGGCGTCAACCATCTTCCATCCCGTGTGAAGAGGTTCCTCAACCGGCGCACGATCGACGATGGTTGGAGCCTCGCGCTCCATGTACCACGATTCGGTCACCTCAATAGGGGAACGCCCATCAAGGGGAATCGCCAGCGGGTCTATCACCCGACCCAACAAGCTGTGCCCAACAGGAATCCTGAGTCGCGCACCTGTACCTGTGACAAGGTCACCGCCTTGGATGCCCTCACTTGAGCCCAGCAGGATCACATCAAGGGTGTGCTGTTCGAGGTTGACCACCATGCCGCGCACGCCGGTGGGAAACGTCACCAGCTCATTTGTGCGGCTTCGGGTGAGACCGGAGAGGGTCACCACGCCGCGCCCCACGTGCTGAACGGTTCCGACCTCCTTGAACCGCACATCTGGGGTGACCGTGTCCACCCGGCGCGAGAGCTCGCCCATCAGATCGTCCAATCTGGGGCGCAGCCGCTCAGAACCTGTTAGGGTAGCGACCTCACTGCTGATCCGTCGAATGATGCTCTGGTGGTCGGCCTCGTGGATCCGAAGCGACTCCACGCCCGTACGCTCCCCAGCACGTTCACGCAGCACCCGAAGGACGCCCAGGACGTCGGGTTCAGTTTGGCGCTTCTCACCCATCCGCGATTCGCTCGTCCAGAGCTTCGATGACGCTGTCCCGCAGTTCGTCGAGGCGCCCGGCGATGGTGTTGTCCATCACAATGTCGCCGAGACGCACTTGTACACCAAGTCCGAGCGAGGACTCGACCTTGAGATCGATGTTGACACTACGATCAGCCAACGCCGAGAGGGTCCTCACCACAAGACCCTGCTGCTCTGCAGATAAGGGTTGCGCAGTACGCACGACGACGGTCGGCGTGCGATCGCCTAACGAACGTCGCAGGACCTCGACACGACGCATATCGCTCCGGCCCATCTCCCAGACGCTATCGCACAGCTGCTGGACCATCGTGGCATGAAGCTCCTCAGGTGCCACGCGCCCGATCACCAGGCTACTCACATCCAGCACCGTGCGCAGCAGTTCATCGTGGAACTCGGTGACCGCCTGACGTTTGAGTCGATAGGCATCCATGTGAGCCTCAGCGAGGAGCCGCTCGATCTCGGCCTGAGCTTCCTGAAGCAAGGCTGCCCGATCGGTCTCAGCTTGGTTCTTCGCCCGCACGAGGAGAGCCTCGGCCTCCTCCTCTGTGGAGGCGAGGCGGGCCTCCAACTCCGAGCGCAGCTCGCCGACCGCCGACCGATCATCGGCGAGTTGCCGCATCTGGCGCTGCTTCTCCTCGGCCTGCTCGCGTATCTTGCGCATCGCAGGCTTGAACAACAGGAAGTAGAGCGCGACACAGAGAACAAGGAAGTTAACTGCTTCCCATAGGATCGTCGCTACGTCCAGTTCCAGCATGGCCTAGTCCCTGACTCTCATAGGCATGACCTCAGCCCACCGGGAAGAAGCGTTCGAGCAGCGGGTTGGCAAAGAGTAGGATCAAGATCACCAAGAGCACATAGATGGCGGTCGTCTCCAGCAACGCCAGCGAGACGATGAGCGTATTGCGCAGGTCACCCGCGATCTCAGGCTGACGCACCATACCCTCCAGCGCCCTAAGCACGGCACGCCCCTCGACGATAGCCGGCGTGATGGCCCCTGCGACCATGGCGATGCCGGCAACAACAATCGTTACCAACGTGACCAGTGTACCCGGATCCAATTCCCACATAGTTAAGCTCCTTTGTTCTGAGTGTTATCGCGTTACTTAGAATTCCGAGGCTGGACAGCAGACGATATCGCGCTCGTCGCCAGCACCATAAAGATGTAAGCCTGCAAGACACCGGTGACCATGCCCAGAACGACCATCGTCAGCGGTGCGATCGGCTTGACGAGACGATAGATCACCGCGACGACGATCTCGGTAGCGATGATATTCCCGAAGAGTCGTAGTGACATGGACACCGTGCGGCTCACGTCACCGATGAGATCGAGCACGAGCATCGGCGTGAGCAGCTCTTTGAGATAACCCAGAAAGCCTTTCTGGCGAACCCCGAACACATAGACCGCCAGGAAGACCACAATCGCCAGCGCCGCAGGCGCGTTGATGTCCTTGGTCGGCGTATGGACCATCGGTACGACGCCGATGTTATTCGCAAGGAGAAGGAAAATGATCAGGCTTCCGAGAAAGGGCACAAAAGGATCCGGATCGATCCCCCCCATCACATCGCCAATCGTGGAACGCAAGAAGTCAATCAGCATCTCCACCAACGCGGGCGCCCGACGTTGTGCGAGCCAGGCAGCGCCGATGATCACCGCCATTGTAATCCACGTGGACACGACCGTGTTGCGCACCGGAATGCCGGCGATGTAGAAGACGACTCTGGGAAATACTTCCTCCATCCGTGAACTCCTTTTGCTCAGCCTACACGCGTGACCCGACGGCACGGCTCGAGACCATCAGAACCACCAGGAGCCAGCGCCCAGCCAGCAGACCCAAACCAACCAACGCACAGGCCACGACGCTATCCTGGATCGCGATCGCCATGACCAGAAACGCGAGAGCGAATCGCAAGAGCGACCGCAAGATGACGCGCAAGCGGACGCGCAGCCGGACGCGAGCCAGCGCAAGCGGCTCTAGACGGGCGACGGTATGGACGATCAGAGCCGCCTGAATCAAGCCCATCACTAGTCCAAGACCCAGCCAGAGACCGTAGCGCACCATAACCTACGCCTCGTCGGTGACGTCGCCGAGACCATCCACCCAGGGCGTCTCACGGGACGAGAGTCCATCCTGAGCGCGGAGCGCCGCCATCAACTCGCCGGCAAGGCGATCGAATCGCAGCGAGCCGGCGAGCTCCTCGTCCGGCGCCGCGTCACCCAGTCCGCGCTGACCACTTGCCAGAATCGTCACGACGTTATTGATCACGAAGAGAATTGCTGAACCGATCTCGATCTCACCTGTCTCCAGCTCGGTGTCGTATTGCACGGGTCCGGGCAGGACCTCCGCAAGCAGAGGTGCGTGGCCGGGATAGATGCTCAGCCAAGCGAGATCCGCCAACTTCAGGCGGACGCGCGTAGCATCGTCTACCTGCAGCAAAGCCTGATCAGGCGTGATCACGCTGAGTCGAAGCAGACTTGCCAATGCCTAAGTCCCCATGAGGCCCTGTGCCTTTCGCACGGCCTCGTCAATCGTGCCGACCATATAGAACGCCTGTTCCGGCAGGTCATCGTGCTCACCATCGAGGATCTGCCGGAAACCACGAAGCGTCTCGTGCAGAGGCACGTAGGCCCCCGGCATACCGGTGAACGACTCTGCCACCGTAAAAGGTTGAGTCAGGAATCGCTGGAGGCGACGCGCGCGATGGACGGCCAACCGATCCTCTTCGCTCAGTTCCTCCATACCCAGGATAGCGATCACGTCCTGAAGCTCCTCGTAGTGTGCTAGAAGAGATCGAGCCGCCATCGCTAGTTCGTAATGCTCGTTCCCCACGTTCTCTGGTGTCAACAAGGCGCTACGGGATGCCAGAGGATCAACAGCGGGGTAGAGGCCACGGCTGACTTGCTCACGGGACAAGACCGTGGTCGCATCCAAATGGGCGAACGTCGCCACGACCGCCGGGTCGGTGAGATCGTCGGCGGGGATATAGACCGCCTGGATCGATGTAACGCTCCCCCGTCCTGTGGTGGCGATACGCTCCTGAAGGTCCCCCATCTCGCTCTGCAGCGTCGGCTGATAGCCGACCTCGCTCGGCAGTCGCCCAAGGAGAGCCGAGACCTCCGAGCCCGCTTGGATGTAGCGGAAGACGTTGTCAATGAAGAGAAGGACCTGCCGGCGTTCCACTTCACGGAAGTACTCAGCCATCGTCAAAGCGGAGAAGGGCACCCGCAAGCGGGCTCCGGGCGGCTCGTTCATCTGCCCGAACACCAACACCGTGTTCTCCAACACGCCCGTACGACGTAGCTCAAGCCAAAGATCGTTGCCTTCCCGGCTGCGCTCCCCCACCCCGGCAAAGAGGGCGATACCCGAGTGCTCGCGGATGGTATTGCCCATCAGCTCGATCATGAGCAACGTCTTGCCCACACCGGCACCACCGAACAGCCCAATCTTCCCCCCTACGGGGTAGGGTGTGAGCAGGTCGAGGGCCTTGATGCCGGTCACGAAGACATTCACGGAGACCAGCTGATCGCGCATAGGAGGAGACTTCGCGTGAATGGGCCGTCGCTCGGCATCGACAGGGTCGCCGCCATCGATCGGTTCGCCGAGGACATTGAACATGCGCCCCAGCACCTGCGGACCCACCGGCACAGAGATCGGCCCGCCGGTATCGGTCACCCTAAGGCCACGTCGCAAGCCCGCGGTGCCGCTCATCGCGATGGCGCGCACCGTCCGGGTATCGAGGTGTTCCTGCACCTCAAGGACCAGATCGCCTCCATCATCTTGGTGAACCAACAGCGCATTGTGGATGCCAGGGAGGTTGCCCGACGCAAATTCCGCGTCAATCACGACACCCACGACGCGCGCTACGACACCTTCATTGGCCAATTCGCCGCTCCCCGAGACTGTCGATGCAGCCTTCTCATAAGTGTATCCTCAGCACCACGTAGCGCAAGGCGCTGAGTGTCCATCTCCAACAAGCGAGTATATCAGAGCGGTGGCAGAGAGCAACTGAACGCGATGCCGGTCAGCAGGCGTTGGACTTTACTTCGTTTTCGGGTATCATCACAGAGTTATTTGCGGATGGTCAGACTGTAGCGTTTTCTCACCACGCACACGGAGAATCGAAACCACTATGCCAGTTGTTGAGGAATTGGGCATCGACCTGGGAACGGTCAACGTCCTCGTCTACGTACGAGGGCGTGGCATCGTCCTACAGGAGCCGTCGGTCGTCGCGCAAGAAGTCGAGACCGGTGAAGTCGTCGCAGTGGGCGAAGAGGCCCGCGCCATGATGGGCCGAGCGCCGGAGACTATCTTGGTACGGCGCCCCTTGCGGGCGGGCGTGATCGCCGACTATCGCGTGACACAGCGAATGCTCTTCTACTTCATCCAACGCGCCATCGGCAAGGTGCGGCTACTGAAGCCGCGCGTCTGCGTGACCGTGCCCTTCGGGGCGACTCAGGTCGAGCGTCGAGCTGTCCAGGAGGCTGCTCTAGAAGCCGGAGCCAGTCGTGCCTACCGCATTCCGGAGCCCATTGCCGGCGCCATCGGTGCGGGCCTCCCGATTCATACGCCGGGGGGACATATGATCATCGACCTCGGTGGTGGGGCAAGTCAGGCGGCGGTGCTGTCGGTCTACGGCGTGGTCACGTCTTCAGCGATTCGCGAGGGCGGTGTCCGTATGGACGAAGCCATTGCCAGCTACATCCGCAGAAAATACAACCTCATGTTGGGGCAGCCTAGCGCCGAAGAAGCCAAGATTCGCGTCGGCGCGGCGCTACCACTCGAGGAGCCCTTGCGTATGGAGGTGCAGGGCCGCGACCAGGTCACCGGGCTACCGCGCAGCGTGGAGATCAGCAGCGATGATATCGTGGAAGCCCTCGAGGAGCCCGTCAACCTCGTCATCAACATGGTCAAGTCGGTCCTGGAGCGCACCCCACCGGAACTGGCTTCCGACATCATCGATCGCGGTATGACCATGATCGGCGGTGGTGCTCTGCTGCGCAACCTCGATCAACTACTCACTCAGGAGACCGGCGTACCGGTCTATGTGGCAGACGCTCCGATGGCATGCGTTGCTGTGGGCGCCGGCAAGAGCCACGCCCTGCTCCCCTACCTTCGCCGAACCC
>CAZYYC010000154.1:0-3291 GCA_964650935.1 uncultured Anaerolineales bacterium | reverse complement strand
CGAGATCTAGCCCACCCGCCACGATACCACCGGTGGCAGCGCACTCGACGAGTCCGTCCACGAGCTTCTCGATGCACCGGACAGGATGGGGCCCTCTGTGGTATAATGACTCGGGTCAACAATGACCGCAGTCAACATTGGGGAGATACTGAATGCGTAGGTATGCCTTGTGGGCACTAGCTCTTGTCGCCATCGCAGGCGCCGCTGTTGGTGGCATCTTCTGGTTCCGCCGGCAGAACAACGATGCGAGCGGCGTGGAGGTCCTCCGGACCGATCGCGTCGTCCGTGACGGCCTCGACATCACGGTCTCGGCGAGCAGTCAGATCGCGTCCAAGGCCACCACGCCGGTTGTGCTCAATACAACAGGTACTGTAAGCCGGATCTGGGTGAGCCTGAACGACGCGGTAACCTCCGGACAGAGACTTGTGACCATGGAGACAACCGACCTCGAGCGAGCGCTCAAGCAGGCAGAGATTGCGTTGGAGCAAGCCGAGCTGGCCCTGTCCACCTTGACGGAGCCGAGCAATCCCGAGGACATTCGTGTGGCCGAGGTGGCGCTCAGCAACGCCGCAGCAGCCCTGGAGACCGCACGGCTAGGTCGCGAGACAGCGCGCGTCGACGCAGACGCTATGCTTGTCCAGGCTCAGCGTCAGCGCGAGCAGGCCTTCATCGGCTATCGCGATGCCCAGACTGGAAGTGAAAGAGAGCGCGCAGAGAGGGCCCTTGAGGAGGCGGAAGCTGAGGAGCGAATTGCCCGGCTCAACGCCATCCTTACCCAGGAACAAGCTCAGGCCCAATGGCAGGGCGCCTACACTGCCTACATGCAGGCTAAGAGCAACCTCGATACACTGCGCCAGGACGTCGATGCGACGGCAGTGCGACAGCGCGAGCTCCAAGTCGAGCAGGCCCGTCTGCGCCGAGAGCAAGCCCAACGTGCCGTCAACGATGCGACCCTGGTCGCGCCGCATGACGGCATCATTGCGGAGGTGAACCTACTGGAAGGAACCCACCGCCGGGCCGGAGAGGTCGCATTCGTGATCGTCGATACCAGCGATATCTTCGCCGAGGTCAGAATCGACGAGATTGACATCGGGGCGCTGGCCATCGGCCAACATGCAGAGCTCACCCTGGACGCTTATCCGTCCAGGGCGCTGCCGTGCATCGTCCACAGCATCGCGCCCTCCCCCACCAATATCGGTGGTCTGATCACCTTCCAAGTCCGTCTGCGCGTCCTCGACACAGACGGCCTGCGCGTGTTGGATGGCATGACAGGTAGCGTCCGCATCGTGACCGACATGATAGAGAACGCCCTGCTCGTGCCGAGTTGGGCCGTTCGGGTTGACCAGTCAACGGGCGAGACCTACTCCTACAAACTCGTCGCCGGTCGAGCAGAGCGGACAGCGATCGAGCTGGGTCGACGCGATGAGTTCAACGCCGAGGTCATCTCAGGCCTGCGCGAAGGGGACGAGGTCGCGCTCGTTACGACGCAGAGATCACTCCTGGAGATAGCGTCGCAGGCCGGTCCTCCCGGATTCAGACCATAGTAAGGGAGCATCCATGCATGGACAATAAGCCTGCCATGAGGCCCCGCCACCAGAACCCGGTGAGCCGGGCTTTCCGATGAAGAAAAAAGCCCTGTGGGCCTTCGTGCTGATCGTCATCGTGGCAGTTGGCGGTTACCTAATATGGACGCGCGTGCAGAGTCAGTCGCAGGCCGCCCTGGAGATACTCAGGACCGCGGAGCTCACGCGTGGGCAACTGGAACTCACCGTGGCCTCGAGCGGCAACGTTGTCGTGGATGCGCGTTACGAGCTGACCTTTCGCGTGCCGGGAACCGTGACCGAGGTCAACGTCGAGATGGGAGACCGCGTTGAGGTTGGCCGGCGGCTGGCCGCGCTCGATGACCAGGCCCTGCGAGACGCGCTGCGACAGGTCTCGCTTGACCTAGCTCAGGCGGAGCTGAATCTCGAGCAGCTACAGGAGTCACCCGATGAGGAGCAGATCGCCCTGGCGACACTAGCGATCCAGGAAGGCCTTCAGGCGATGTCCGTGGCAGAGGCAAGTCGCGAGGTGGCCGCGGCACGCGCCGAGCTGAACCAGTCGCGGGCGCACGATTACGCAGACGCCGCAACCGATGGGTATGAGGCCACGATGGACGCACTCGAGCGTCTTGGGCTTCCTGAGGCTTTCGGTGCCGGGGCGACCGCAGCAGCGATGGAGGCCCAGGGCAATGTCGGGATCACGCAGCTGCGCGGGGACTACAGCCTTCAGCAAGCCCGAAGCCAGTACCAGTCCGCCTTCGAGCGCTACACCAGAGCCCAGCAGACGCTACGCCGACTTCAGGAGGGCTCGCCCGACGATCAGGTGCGCAGTGTGGAGCTGTCGCTCGAGCAAGTCGCCCTGAGATTGGAGCAGGCCGAAGCCGACCTGAAGTCAGCCATCCTGACCTCCCCGACCCGTGGCGTGGTCGCGGCGGTCAACGTGACCGCCGGAGGGCTCGCCACCACCGCGATGCCTGCCATCGTAATACTCGATGACAGCCTCTTCTACGTCGACCTCCTGGTTGACGAGATCGACATTGGCCTGATTGAAGAGGGACAGCCCGCCCAGTTGATCCTAGACGCCTACCCGACCGTCACGATCGACGGCATCGTCGCCAGCATCGGCATGCTCCCAGAGACGTCAACCGGCTCGGTGGCCTATCCGGTGCGGATCATCATAGAACAGGCTCACGGTGTCGATATCCGAGAGGGTATGACAGCCAGCGCGACGATCACGACCGACGTTGTGGACGATGTGCTCCGCATCCCCAACTGGGCCATCCGCTCGGATACGACCACGGGTCAGCTCTATACCTATCGTATGGTGGGGGGGCAACCGGAGCGCACAGTGATCGAGATCGGCGCAAGTAACGAGACCTGGACGGAGGTGCTCTCCGGTGTCGAGGTCGGCACGACTGTGGCGTCCGTCGTCGAAGCGCGCAGCCTCCTAGACTTCCAGGGCCCGCCCTCGAGAGGCAGTGAGTAGTGTGATCCGGCTATGAACAACAGCAACACGGTCATCTGGACTCAGGATCTACACAAGGTGTATAAGATGGGCGAGAGCGAGGTCCACGCTCTGCGTGGTGTCTCGTTGGGTATCCAGCGCGGTGAGATCGTTGCCATCATGGGCCCCTCCGGTTCGGGCAAGTCAACGCTGATGAACATTCTGGGCTGCCTCGACCAGCCGACGTGGGGCGTCTACGTGCTGGGTGGACAGGATGTCAGCAAGATGCAGGACGACCAGCTCGCT
>CAZYYC010000153.1:0-10073 GCA_964650935.1 uncultured Anaerolineales bacterium | reverse complement strand
CGGTTTCCCGTATAATAACCATCGCTGGAGCCCGAGTGGCGGAATCGGCATACGCGGCAGCTTGAGGAGCTGTGCCCTTTTGGGCGTGGAGGTTCAAGTCCTCTCTCGGGCATCCCACGGCCCCCGGTCTGAGACCGGGGGCCGTTTTTTGTTAGCCGACCCCGCCCAAGGCGGCGAGCGCCAGCCCGCCCAGCATACCGGCCCGGGCGCCCAAGAGCGACGGCTCGATCCGCACGTCGTCCACTGGAAACATCCGCACACGGCGACGCACCGTCTCGCGCACCGCGTCGAAGAGCAGATCGCCGATCTGGGCCACCCCTCCCCCCAACACAACCAGCTCGGGGTGCAGCGTGACAACCACGTTCGCAATGCCGATGCCGACATACTCAGCCGCACGCACCAACACGTCACGCACCGCCCCGTCACCCGCCTCAGCCGCCAGGGCCATCTCCCGGGGCGTGATCCGTCCGGCATCCCCCTCGACCAGGGCGTGCAGGGCGGGCGCGCGACCACTCCCCATCAGCCACATCCCCTGTGCACTGATCGCCGGGCCGCTGGCCAACGTCTCCAGACAGCCGCGGTTACCGCACCCGCAAAGGGGGCCGTCAGGCAGCACGATCTGATGCCCGAGCTCTCCCGCAGCTCCCAGCGGGCCAAGCCGCAGCTTCCCGTCAATCACGATACCGCCGCCGATCCCCGTCCCGAGCGCGAAGAAGGCCATCGTCACCGCGCCACCGCGTCCGTGCCCGTAGGTGAGCTCGCCCAGTGTGGCGGTCCGAACATCGTTCAGCAGATAGACAGAGCAGCCGATCCGCGGGGCCAGGGCATCGCACACGGGGATGTCGCGCCACTGGGTGGGCAGATTCGGCAGGAAACGAGTGATCCCGCGACCCACATCCGCGAGCCCGGGCACCCCCATCCCTGCGGCAGCCGGTCGAGCACCCACGTCGTCGGCCATCGCGTTGACCAACTCAGCGATGCGCCCCAGCACAGCGGGCGGCCCTTCGTGCGAGGCAGTAGGCACCGTGCGTTCTGCGACCACCTCTCCTTCCGCGGTACCGAAGGCGCACGCCACCTTCGTCCCACCCAAATCGATGCTTGCGTACAGTTGATCAGCCATGTTGTCGTATCACCTCAAGAGTTTGATCTCCGTCTAGACCTCATCATCCCGCATCCACGGGAAGTCGTAGGTCGGTCGGTTGACGTAGCGATCCATCGTCACCCGCAGCCGCGCCTGCGACCACGGGGCCAGCTTGACCCGCAGGTACCGGTCATTGACGGCGACGGCGGGCGAAGCGGGCGCCTCCGCATCACGGACCTCCGTGAACTGGTGCTCACCGAAGCCGCCGGCTTGCACCACCACGTCGCGGGCGACCAACGGGTTGGTATTGACCAGCGTCACGGTCACGCCCTCGGGCGTGATCTCCGCCACGAGCGCTGCCACGTCATCGGGCAGGCCGGGGCGCCCGGCTTCCGGATCGAAGTAGCGCACGCTGGCATGGAGCAGACCGCCGTGGTAGATCGCCGCCGGCGTACCCATCGCCATCTGAATCAGACCCTCAGGGACAACGGGATTGAGGTCCTGCCAATGATGAACGTCCCATTCCTCGATCTTCGACCCGTCATCGCGGTCGATCTTGTCGAGGCGCTGCTGCATACACGTGATGGTATCGTCAAGCACCTGCGCCGGGAAGTCGGGGTTCTCTCCGACCATGTAGCCGAACCACCGCTCAGGCCAGAAGTGACCCGCCTTGCCGAACCGGGGCGGCGCCGTGGTCCACCCCTCACGGTCGGGGAATCGAGCCTCAAGGCGTGCCCAATCCTCAGGATCGCGGCTCATGAAGTAGAGGTGCACATGATGGCGCGGCTCCATCGTCCGATAGTCGAACCATCCCTGATCACCATAACGGAAGGGGACCCTGACCGAACCGCCCTCGTCACGTCGTAGCGACCACAGCAGGTCGCCCTGCGAACGGTGAAGGTCGAGCCAGGTCGGATCGCCCGTCAACAGCATGGCGTTCTGCCCCGCGATCAACGTCGACTCCAGAATGATCCAGGCGCCATGGGGCCAGCGCCAGCCATAGTAGCCGCCCCACCACTTCCCATTCGTCCGTTCACCGATCTTGCCTGTGGGGCCGACGTTATCGGGCATAATGCCGTTGTTGCGCGCCGTCCGTTGGCGCCAGGCGTCGAGATAGTCGAGCACCCACTGCCGGTACCGCTCATCGCCGGTATAGAGATAGGCACTCGTGACCAGGCTCGTGGCGTTGAGGTTCAGCGGCACGTCACCGGGTACCATGCGTTCATTCATCAACGCCAGAATCGCCTCAAACGTCGCATCGTCATTCCAATCCAGCTTCGCCAGGGGATCGGTGACCTCGTGTCCCGGTACATCCTCATAGGGTGTCAGGTAGTTCGCGAGCACCGGGCGATGCGTCACCCAATCCTCCGCCGACATCTCGAACCTCGGCCCCCGGCTTCCGTTGATCGGCGAGCGGATCATCTTCAGATCGGGATCCCAGTTAGGCGCCTCGGGGTCGCCGCCGGTGTACATAGCGGCGAAGCGCAGGGCACGCGCACGATCCCTGAAATGATAGGGATCCGCCATCGCCAGGTAGTAGATGTAAGTCGAGCTCTCGCCGTGGTGCATCCAGTCATAGTAGGCATCGAACTCGCGCCACACCTGCCCGTAACCGGTGAACTGCCAGGTCACGGCATCCCACTCGCGGCGCGCCAGGGCATGCACCTCCTCGCTGCCTCCTAGAAGGTAGAGGAGGCCGAAGGTCAAGAAGCTCTCATAGCCATCGTCCGATCCATCCATCCCCGGCCACGCATCGCGCCAGATCAGCGTGCCGTCGGGACGTGTGTAGCGCTGCACAAACGCGACCGCCGCCTCGTTCATCAGGTCGATCAGATAGCGCTGCTTGACCGCCCAGTCCGGTGGATGTGCCCGCCCTGCCGCCTCGATCGTCGCAATGTGGTCCATGGTCAGCATCGTCGGATATCCTTTCTCAGCCTCGTGAGGTCTGACGCAGATGTGGTTCCCTATGCCCCCTGGCTCGGCGCTATTCTACTCCCACGGCATCCATCCGCAACCGTCCGCAACCGTCCGCGCTCGTGCTCGGGCCTACCGGATCACATCAAGCAGATTGCTGTAGCTGTCGGTCCAGAGCCTTAGGTGGGGATCATAGTGCGCCTGCAGGTCCGTCGCCTCGCGCCACCGCCCGTCCGCAAAGCCGTTGGGGTCGCGCGTCAGGACAACCCAGCGCGAGGGAAAGAGAGCAGCGCCGTCACCGGGATCATCGACCACGACCCCTCTCAGATCCAGCGCAGCCCCCAGCCCAGCGACCATCGGCGCCAGATCCAGGTGTGTGGTGCTGATGTTGACGGCGAGCATACCCTCGGGCGCAAGACGGGCCAGATAGAGTTCAAAGGCCTCGACGGTGAACAGATGCACCGGCGGCGCATCCCCGCTGAACACATCGGCGACGAGCAGGTCATAGCCTGCGTCACCCCCCATCTCACGTAGAAGCGAGAGCCGCGCATCACCGGGCACCACCTCGACCGCCGCCTGGGTGTCGCGCAGATAACTGAAGAAGCCCCCCTCCCCTTCGGCATAGCGGATGACCTCAGGATCGATCTCGTAGAAGCGGATCAGGTCACCGTGACGCCCATAGGTCGCCAAGGTCCCGGCACCCAACCCCAGGACGCCGATGCGCTGAGCGCCCTCTCTCTCCTGCGCCTGCGCGACGGCCATCCCGACGCCGCTCGTCGGCCCGAAGTAGGAGGTAGGCAGCGCGCGCAGCGTGGGCTCCACGAACTGAACGCCGTGGATCGTCGTCGCGTGAACCATTCGGTAGGCCGGTTGCGGCGGATCTCCCAACCCGGTCTCCTGAACCCGCAGCACGCCATAGAAGTTACGTTCCGCCGCCACCGTTCCAAGGTAGAAACTACGTTCGGAGCTGCGCAGGATATCCAGCGACGAAAGGAGGCCGATCGCGAAGATCGCGACCATCACGATCTGCAGCCACTGTCGTTGGGCAATCGGGGAACGACGATCGAGCGCCACCGCAAGCGCGGCTAAGGCCCAGCAGGCCAACAACGCAATGGGGAACTCAGCCGTCGAGCGGAAGAGCGTTGGCGCGATCAGGTTGACAGAGATGCCGCCAAGGGCCCCACCCAGCGCCTGCAACAGATAGAAGCGGGTGAGATCACCGCTCTCGGGCCGAAGATGCGCGAGCTCACCATGGCTGACCAGGCAGCCGGAGAAGAGCAGCAGACCGTAGACGCCCAGCTGGATCGCCAGTGGGAAGGCGTTACCGCGCAAGAAGACATAGCCGAAGAGCTGCGTAGCCACCAACAACAGGACAATCGCCCAGCGTCCGTATCCCCACTTGGCACCGAAGACCATCACGAAGGTCAGCAGATAGAGCATCAGCGGGCCGACCCACAGGAGCGGCACCGCCGCGACGTTCTGCGTGATCTGGTTGGTCGTCCCCAAGAGCAGAATCGACCCGACCGTAGAGAGCGCCAACCAGAGCACAGGGCGCCACCACGGCAGCTGCGCCACCGCTGGCGCCACGCCGTCCTCTGTTCTTGCCTCGCCTCCCTTGAGCAGCAACGACGCGACGACCCCCAGCGCGAGGGCAAAGCCGACGTATCCGATCGACCAGAGGTTCGCCTGCCCATAGATCGAGGTCAGGGGCTCCAGCAGCAACGGGTAACCGATCAGCGCCAGAATCGAGCCGGCGTTGGAGAGCGCATAGAGCGGATAGGGTGTCCGGTCCGGATAGCGGTCAGCGTACCAAGCCTGGATGAGCGGGCTGGTCGTGGAGAGCACCAGGTAGGGCAACCCCACACTCGCCGTCAGCGTCAGGAGCAGCTGCACGATGGGCGGGCGCCCCCCCATCGGCGCCCAGTCCGCATGCGGCGTGATCGGGGTTCGCCACCGCATCAGGTGAAAGCCCATGAGCAGCAGTGAGCTCGCCAACAGGCCCAGATGCAGCAGGACCTGCCTGCGAGGCCTCAACCGGCGGATCACCAGGTGGCTGTAGCCATAGCCCACGAGGAGCAGCAGCTGAAAGAAGAGCATCGCCGCCGACCACACCGAGGCACTGCCGCCAAACCACGGTAACACCACCCTTCCGATCAGGGGTTGGACCAAGAAGAGCAACACGGCGGAGATGAAGATCGTCAGGGAGAAGGTCACGGTGGCCTTCTCCCACGATGAGGATTTCCCATCCGAGACTCAGGGTATATACTCGCGGGCAACCTGCACATCAACGTGTTCCTCAAGGAGGCTATGGATGACAAGCGTACGCTTTGGGATTGTGGGCGTCGGCGGGATGGGCAGTGGGCACGCCCGGAACATGCCCTTTATCGAAGAAGCCGAACTCACTGCGGTCTGCGACATCGCGCCGGATGCGCTCCAGGCAGCGGTCGACGCCTTTGAGGTGCCCGGTTTCGACAACCACATCGATCTTCTCGAGAGTGGACGGGTCGACGCGATCCTGATCGCCACGCCGCACTACTTCCACCCACCCATCGCGGTGGATGCAATGGCCCGCGGTATTCACGTGATCAGCGAGAAGCCGATGGCGGTCACGGTGTCCGGCGCAGAGGCGATGATCGAGGCCGCACAGCGCTCCGGCGTCATCTTCGCCGTGATGTTCCAGCAGCGCACCCTGCCCATCCACCAGGCAGCGAAGCGGCTCATCGATGAGGGTCGCCTCGGTGAGCTCTACCGCACTCTGCTCATCGACGGGCACTTCCGCAGCCAGGCCTACTACAACTCGGCGGGCTGGCGGGCGACGTGGAAGGGCGAGGGCGGTGGCGTGCTGCTCAACCAGGCGCCCCACGGGATGGATCTCTTCACGTGGCTCGGCGGGATGCCCTCGCGTGTGATCGCCAAGGTCAGAACACGTCAACACCAGATCGAGGTCGAGGATGAGGCCTCGGCCCTGCTCGAGTATCCCAACGGAGCGATCGGCTACATCCACGAGAGCGTCAACGAGTATCCCACAGGGATGCGCCTGGAGCTCTGCGGTGAGTATGGCAAGCTGCTCATCGCCAACAATAAGCTCCACGTCTGGGAGGTTCCTCACGGCGTGCGCGCCACCTCCGACACCACCGAAGCCATGTGGGGACACCCCGAGGCCGAGCAGGTCGAGGTGTCTCTTGAGGAGGGTCCCACCGGTCACGGCGCCATCGTCGCCAACGTCGCCCGCGCCATCCTGGCGGGAGAGTCCTTGATCTCGCCTGGGCCTGAGGCGATCTACAGCCTTGAACTTGCCGATGCGATGCTCCTCTCGGGTCACACGGGTCAACCCGTGGACCTGCCCGTCGACCGCGAGGCCTATGATGCCTTCATCGAGACGAAGAAGGCTACGTCGATGGACAAAGACGTCGAGGATCAACGCATCACCGACCCCAACCACCTGGCCTGAGCATCAACCCGCACGCGTCCCAGACCGGGCTATTGCAGAGGCCATAGCCCGGTCCCCTTACTATCTATCCGGATCCCACGGATAGCCCACCACCTGCCCGTTCGCGCTGTCGGTCACGATGACCTCGCCGCCGATCAGGGCAACGCCGGCGATCCGGAGGCTCACAACGGGGTCCAGGGTCTCGACGAGGCTGGGTCGCACGACCTGCAGCAGGGTGCCCTCGGTGTCGAAATGCAGCAGACGTCCATAGCCGGGATCGGTGACGACCACGGCATCCCCTTGAACCGCGATCTGCGGTCGCAGATCCTCCATCGTCGACCTACCGGCTTCAGCCTGTCCCCAACTCGGCACCGTCCATTCTCGCAGGTAGACGCCCTCAGAGCTGTAGACCTGCACCCGGCGGTGCCAGGTGTCGGCGACGTAGATCTCGCCCGATGATGAGATGGCGATCCCGACAGGTTCGGAGAGCTGCCCCGGCAGGTCGCCGCTTCCTCCGAAGTCCCTCAAGAACTGCCCCGTCGTGTCGAAAACCTGGATGCGGTGGTTACCCGTATCGGCGACATAGACGTGGCCATCCGGGCCGACGGCGATGCCACGCGGGCCAAAGAAGGCACCATAGCCCGTCGGATCGTCGACCGCCACCTGGGCGAGGCGCCCCCAGCCGTCCACCGGCTCGTTCGCCTGATCGAAGACTTGCACACGGTGGTTCCAGGTGTCCACGATGTAGACCTGACCCGCATCATCGACCGCAACGTCCCATGGGGTATTAAGTTGGCCCGGCTCAACGCCGTGTCCCCCCAGCACGCCACGGAGCTCGCCTCCCGTGCTCACGTGCCAGACGCGGTGCCCAATGCTGTCCACCAAATAGAGCGCGCCATCCGGCGCGACCGCCACGCCGCGCAGGCCGGTGCCGCCCAGGTCAATCACGCTACGGGCCGGCACGCTGTGCTCCATCTCGGCAAAGGGATCCTGACCCGCTTCCAGGCCCACACCACCGCCTCCGGGCACCGGTTGTCCCGCCTCGAGACCAACATCCCACATCAGCGATCCGATATCTTTCCGCACGTAGAAGCGGAACTCCGAGCGATGCGGCCACGTCTTGAGCGTGAATGGGTCGCCGGGGTTTCGCAACCGAGCGTAGGCCGTGTAGTCACGGTCCCAGACGATGTCCCAGAGGGCCCGGCGTCGCTCCGGCTCGGTCAGCACCGCCCGAACGCGTTCCCACGTCAGGTCTTTGTAGTCCTCGATCGGCCACCAGATGTGCTTGTAGTCGGTGACGTAGTAGCGATCGCCGATGATGGCTTCCACAGCCGGCCATTCCTCCCGCGCAGCGATGATCACCGGCGAGTCGAGAAGCCTTTCCGGATCAGGCGTCTCAAAGTAGTAGTTGTCGGGATAGCGGACGTCCATGTACCAGTAGAGTGGCCAGGCGACGTGCTGACTGTAGGCGACCCGGAGCTGATCAGGCGTCCCGGTGAGGCGCCAGGAGAGCCTATCGAGCTCATCCAGCGCCTTGTTGACGTCGGGGGTGGCGTGGGCATAGACGATGTACTCGGTCGCCAGTTCATCCTCAATGTAGCAGGCCCGGACCATCGTGCGCACCGTCACCGCACCCAGGAACAGGAGTGGGGCCAGCAAGGAGAGCCTCAAACTCCGTCGCAGGCCAAGATGCTCGACCGCCCAGACCAGGAGCCCCCCAAAGATCAGGAGTCCTGTCAAGCCGCCGAAGGCCCTCCCCAGCGGCTCGAGCTGCGAGAGCATCAGAGCCAAGCCCCCCTCTGCGATCTCCGGCTGCAGGACCCGTCCGAGGCTATCTGAGGACGCCTGGAAGGCAAGCCACGCCAGCCCTAGAAAGAGCCAGGAGACCGGCACCAACCAGGCCCTATCGGCGACGAGTTGCGACCACGTGAGGCGCCCAAACACGCGGTCCAGCGTCCAGGCAGCCAGCAGGATGTGGGGGAAAGCGATGTGCACGAAGAGCCACGGCATCTTCTCACCCGCCACGGAGTAGGCCACCCACGACAGCCCGGCCCACCCCAACAGGAAGAAGGGGAAAAGACGCGGTAGCCACGCAGAGAGCCGCGGCCCATCGCCGTCCTGCTCAGTATCGACGGGGATCGGCGAATCGACCGGCTTCCCACCGAGCGTGCGCAGGGCCAGCCATGCACCGCCCAGCAGCGAAATCAGGATCGGTAGAAAATCGTAGAGCGACCCGATGATGCCGTAGTAGTACCAGGGCTGGCTTCCGCGCTGCTCGCCGTGCTGGGCGATCCAGTAAGCCAACCCGCCCACGAACCCCGTGAGGGCGCCCCAGCCTTGGGTGAAAAACGTCGTGTAGAGCACGAGGAAGATGCCGTAGTAGACCGCCGCCACGATGGGCCACCGCTGCACGTCCCACCACAGACCGTTCACCACACCGGCAGCCAGGGTCAGGCCAAGCGTCAGGAAGGCGCCCACCACCGACGACGCCGGGACGCCGGCGAAGGAGCCGGACATCATCGCCTGGTAGAACGCCCGCATGTCAACCCCGGCGACGAACTTCATCAGCAGCGCGGAGCCTAAGGGCAGCGTGAAGGTGCCCAACACCATCAGCACATCGAAGAGCCGCAGCTTGCGCAGACGCCCCTCGCCGACGACCGCGCTCGCCACCATACCGGCAGCTACCAGCGCCAGGATTGCCAAACCTAACGCGATCCGCCCCCAGACGGGCGGGGTGATCGTGCCGATCTCGGCTGCCGTCGCGCCCTGGCCGACGAGCTCGGCCTCACGCATCGAAGCCAGGAAGGTCCCGCCCGCCCCCAGGCCGACCACGAGTGTGAGGGCCAACACGAGCAGAAGCTGGGACCGTGTCAGCCTCCGCAGGATGCGGAACCCCTGCGGAGAACCCGACGGCTCCATCCGGGCCAGCCGGACCATCTGCCACAGGAGAACCGGCGTCATCAAGATAAAGTAGATCGCCGTGTAGATGTAGGCGTTCTCCTTGGAGGCGTACATCCAGGCGAAAAAAGCCCCCATCGCCCACAGCCGGCGCGTCTCGCCTTCATCCAGATAACGCAGGATCGCCCAGAGCAGCAGGAACGCCGCCAACAGAACAGGCAGATCGTGCCGGGTATAGCGAGAGTAGTAGGTGATCGAGGGAGAGATCAACAAGCCGATGGACGCCAGTACCGCACCCAGGCGCCCCAACCACTTACGGAACAACCAGGGGGCCATCACCAACGCCACACCTGTGAGTGCCGTGTAGAGACGTGCCGTGAAGTCGCTCACCCCGAAGAGCGCATAGGCAAGGGCGGTCGCCTCAAAGAGCGCCGGACCGTGCATCAGGGGATCGTGACGGAAGCCCCGCCCGGTGTAGAGATTCCACGAGTACTTGGCGTGTGTCGTCTCATCATGGCTGACGGCACGATCGCCCAGCGCCACCAGACGCGTCGCCAACGCCAGCACAAGAATCACCAGGTAGGCGACCTTCCAGGCGTCGAGCTTCCACGCAGATCGGCGTCCGGGCCGATGAGAAGCTGCGATCGAAAGTGTCAGCGCTGGTTCAGCAGTCCCGGTCATCTCGTTCAGCTTACCCCCCCGAGTCCCTTATACGCTACCTCAGACTCCCAGGATTCTACCCGTGAAGAG
>CAZYYC010000152.1:0-10085 GCA_964650935.1 uncultured Anaerolineales bacterium | reverse complement strand
CGCGCGGTGGAAACGGTAGGCCGGTGAATCGATCTTGCCCAGCCGTCCTGCTCGTGCGCCCTCAAGCAGATGCTGCACCGCATAGCTGACACGGCGACCGTTAATCTCGGCCCAGACCTCGCTATCGAGCGGGAGCTCGACCTCCAGGCACATGCCCTGCGTCGCCGGCGTCACGTTGTTGGGATTGCCGTGCGTGACGGTCCTAAAGGCCACCGCGTGCTCACCCTCATAGGTCCAGTGCGACGTGTGACCCCGCTGATCCACCGTTGGATCGGCCTCCTGGGGAGCCACGACCTCGGCGCCGCGAAAGCGCGGCTCCACCGCCAACAGCCGTCCACCGGAGATGCCGAAGCGCACGTCCCAATCCACCCGCACACCGCGTGCGCCCCATCCCACCTCCAGCAGCAGCTTGGTGTGCACAAGATCACCGGTGGCGGAGGCCTGCTTCTCCAACCCTGCTCCGGCGGGAGAGAGGGTCGGGGAGAAGCGCCGCAACAAGGATCCATTCCTGATAATGTCGACGGCGTCGAGCGGCGCACCGCCCACCACATTGAAGGTGATCTCACGCCGCCGCTGACCGGTCAGCACCGCGCCCATCGGCGCCCCATCGAGCGCGAATTGGACGATGATGCGATCACCGGTCAGAGCGTAGGTACGACGCGCCCACAGCGCCTCCCAGATCGCCTCACGCGTCTTGGCGCGTGCCCATACGCCCGCCCGCCCGTGACCATAGCTCCCCGGATGGGCGCTGTGATGGTCGGTCGATCCGATCACGCCGGCTATGTGTCCCTGCGCCAAGCCATAGCCGTAGGTACTGCCGTGATCGGACGGCCCCATCGAGTGCAGAAAGGGTCGGGGCCCCTCGTCGGACTCGCTGCAGCCGTGCATCGAGACAATCTCCACCACCGGTGCAAACGCAGCATCGAAGGTCGCCCAGTTGATACCCCGCTGCCCCTGCTTGTAGCCGATGTGGTGCGGGAAGGCCATCACGTTAGGCCCAAGCTCACGCAACTGCCGGTGGAGGTCGTCCAGGTCATCGGCGGCTAGGATCTCGCCCTCGGCACCGTTGTAGAGGATCGTCCGGTCACCGTCGGCCCCACTGTGCATCTCGAAGCTCAGGAAGGTGACGAACTCGCCGTCGCGATGGAAAGCCGCCATCGTCCGTTGAACGTCATCCCATTGCTCTCGCAACCGCGCAAAGCCGGCGAGATGGAAGTCGACGATGTACTGGATCGTGGCATCGGGCTCGGGCATGTCCGGCCAGAGCGCGTGGCCCGTGACCGAACAGAAATCAAGCTGCTCGCGGGCGTTGAGCAGCGCATCCTCCAGTCGACCGTGGCCATAGGAGATGCCGCAGTGATTGTGTAGGTCGCCAAAGAAGGCACGTAACCCATCATAAGTCTGCATCACACCTCCTCCGATCTCACAGCGGGCCCGACCCGGTGCCGGGCACAGATCACGCGCAGATCAAGCCTACACCATGGTGTCGGCACAGCAAGTGCCTGGGCTCCACGCTCACGATAGACGGGTGTCATGGTCGGGTGGGGCCACACGTCCATTGTCAGCGTCCATCCGTGGTGCTAGACTAGACGGCACGATCATAGTTGACGGCCTCACGTTCTACCAGTGATCTCCGCTGGCGCAACGTCACATCCGTCCGGGAAGACAGGAACCATGACAACACACCGTATTCGCACACACCCGATCCTCAGCACCGGCGACCGCGACGAAACGATCGACTTCCGGTGGAAAGACCACCACCTCACCGCAACACCCGGTGAGATGATCGCGTCAGCCCTGATGGCCCACGGCATCCGTGTCTTCGGTCATCATCCCAGGGACGGCGCCCCCCAGGGCCTCTTCTGCGCCAATGGCCAATGCGCCCAGTGCATGGTGCTGGCCGACGGCCGGCCGGTCAAGGCCTGTGTCACGCCCGTCCGACCGGGGATGCACGTCGCACCGCTCGAGGACCTCCCCACCCTGCCCTACGTGGAGGCGCCGCCCTCACCCGTGGAGGGAATCCTCCCGCATTCGCCTCCTACCCTCAAGATCCCCGCGCTCATTCTGGGCGGCGGCCCGGCCGGTCTTTCCGCCGCGATCGAGCTCGGCGAGCACCAGATCCCGTGCCTCTTGATCGACGACAAGGAGCACCTCGGCGGCAAGCTCGTCCTGCAGACCCATCGCTTTTTCGGCTCAGTCCAGGCCGTCCACGCCGGCACGCGCGGCATCGAGATTGCCCGTAAGCTCGCCGAACAGGTCGAGCAGAATCCACAGGTGTCTGTCTGGCGCGCGAGCACCGCACTGGCGGTCTTCAGTGATCATAGGGTCGGCATCCTAAGAGCCGACCCACCGGCCTACCATCTCGTCGAGCCGCAGGTGCTCATCGTCGCGACCGGCGCGCGCGAGCGCTCCCTCGTCTTTCCGGGCAACACGCTGCCCGGCGTCTATGGCGCCGGCGCTTTTCAGACCCTGGTGAACCGCGACCTCGTGCGCCCTGCCGAGCGGCTCTTCATCGTCGGCGGCGGCAACGTCGGCCTCATCGCTGCCTACCACGCCCTCCAGGCCGGCATTGAGGTCGTCGGACTCGCCGAGGTCCTGCCGCAGTGCGGCGGCTATAAGGTCCACGCCGACAAGGTCCGCCGCTTAGGGGTCCCGATCTACACCTCGCACACCGTCATCAAGACCCATGGCGACGAGGGCGTCACCGCCATCACTATCGCTCAGGTGGACGAGCAGTTCGAACCGATCCCGGACACCTACCGCACCTGTGCCTGCGACACCGTGCTGATCGCCGTCGGGCTCGATCCCGTCGATGAGTTCACCGACAAGGCGCGTGCCTTCGGTATGCAGGTCTTCGATGCCGGCGACGCCCAGGAGATCGCCGAGGCCTCTGCCGCGATGTTCACCGGCAAGATCGCCGGACGCCGTGCCGCGCAAGCACTGGGCCTCGATGTTCCGGTCCCCGAGGTCTGGGAAGAGACCGCCGCGATTCTCAAGTCACATCCCGGCGCGATCACGCCACGCGCCACGCCGCAGCTCAAGGGCGTCTTTCCCGTCTTCCACTGCACCCAGGAGATCCCCTGCAACCCGTGCACCACCGTCTGCCCCCAAGGCCTGATCCGGATCCCCGGCGATGACATCCGCGGTCTCCCGATCTTCATCAGTGACCCCGAGGGCCGGCAGTGCATCGGCTGTGAGCAGTGTGTGGCGATCTGCCCCGGGCTGGCGATCACGCTGGTCGACCGTCGCCGGCCCGAAACCACGGTCTCGCTGCCCTACGAGCTCTCCGGGGAGAACCTGGCCGTCGGTGACACCGTGCTCGCCCTGAACACCGAGGGCGAGCCCCTGGGCGACGCCCTAGTCAGTGCCATTCAGCGCCCGCGTCGGGGCGATCGTACAGCGATCGTCCGGATCAAAATCGACGACGAGATCGCCGGGCGCGTCGCAGGATTCCGCACCCCGAGCCCGCCTCCCGATCTCCCTCGCTGGGAGGCGGTCGAGCTCTTGGATGATGAAGCCATCGTCTGCCGCTGCGAGCGCGTGACCGCCGGTGAGATTCGCGCGCGCATCCGGGAAGGCTATCGCGATCTCAACGAGCTCAAAGCCGTCACGCGCGCGGGTATGGGCGCCTGCGGTGGCAGGACGTGCACCCGGTTGATCCTGCGACTCTTCCGCGAGGCCGGCATTCCTCAGGAGGAGATCACCGAGGGCACCCACCGCCCCCTCTTCGTCGAGGTTCCCCTGGGCACCCTCGCCGGTGTGGAGGAGCGGACATGAGCGACGGCACCTACGACGTGGTCGTTATCGGCGCCGGCAGCGTCGGCGTGCCCACGGCCCTGTCGATGGCTCAAGCGGGCCTCGATGTACTCGTGGTCGACCGGGCCGCCAGCCCCGGGCAGGGATCGCAGAAAGCCGCGATCGGGGGGGTTCGCGCCACCCACTCCGACCCGGCCAAGATCGCGCTCAGCCTGCGCAGTCTGGAGGTCTTCTCGACCTGGGAGGCGACCTACGGCCAAGACATCGAGTGGACCCAGGGCGGCTACACCTTCGTCGCCTACCGCGAGGCGGAGGCACATCTGCTGAAGGAGCTCCTCACCGTGCAGCACCACTACGGCCTCGACATCGACTGGCTCGACGCGCCCGGTCTGCTGGAGGTCGCGCCTGATCTCAATCCCGACGGCCTGCTGGGCGGCACCTTCAGCCCGGGCGACGGCCACTGCTCGACGCTCCTCGCAGGCCATGCGGCCTATGAGGAAGCCCGACGCGCCGGCGCGAGCTTTCGCTTCGGAGAGAACGTGGTCCGGATCGACACCCACGGCGACCGTGTCTCCGGGGTGACGACCGAGAAGGCCGTCTACGCGGCCCCGGTTGTGCTCAACGCCGCGGGCGCGTGGGCCGGCGAAGTCGGCGCCGCCATCGGCGCCTCCCATCCGATCCGGCCCGACGCCCATGAGGCGGGGATCACCGAGCCCGTCGCGACCTTCCTCAGGCCGCTCGTCGTCGACATCCGGCCCAGCCCCGGCGCCGTCAACTGCTACTTCTACCAACTCGCGACAGGCCAGGTGGTCTTCTGTCTGACACCGGATCCGCCGATCGAGGGCTTCGACCGGCGCGAGACGAGCACCTTCCTGCCCCTCGTGTCACGCAGGATGGTGACATTGCTCCCCCGCCTCGCCCATCTGCGCGTGCGGCGCACCTGGCGCGGACTCTATCCGATGACGCCCGATGGGTCGCCCCTCGTCGGGTGGTCCCCGCCGGCCCACGGCTACCTCGTGGCAATCGGTATGTGCGGTCAGGGCTTCATGCTGGGGCCCGGAATCGGAGAGCTCTTGACCCGGCTGGTGACGCAGAGCGAGCTCTCATCTGCCGACCGCGAGGTGCTCAGCACGCTCGCTCCGACACGCGAGTTCCGCGGACAGGAGAAGTTGCAGTAAACCAAGCGGCCCAGAGCGCTTGTGCGCTCTGGGCCGCCCCCTATCGCAACCTGGCTATCCGACCGCCCAGGTCTTCCGCTGTCGGAGCGCACTCCACACCATAACGATCGCCAAGACCCCAGCGAGCACCCCCGCGGAGACCCCCACCACCGGCGTTCCGCCGTGCTTGATGGCGATGCCGATGTAGGCCCAAACGAAGACCGCGAGGTAGGCCGCGAGGGCGTGCCGGATGCTCATCGCGACCGCAATGCCGGCAGCTACCAGAAGCATGATCACGGCCCACGCCTCCGCGCTGATCCCCCATCCACCCCAACCCAGGTCGTAGAGGAGCTGCGTGACATTGGCGACGGTCGCCACGCTGATCCACCCCAGATAGACACTGAAGGGCGCCAGGATCGCCCAACGATCTCCTGCCCCGAGCTCTTTGCGCCCACGCCAGAGCGTGAGGAAGATCGCGATGAGCGAGACCAAGAGAATCAGCATCGCCGGCACGGTGAGCGTGAAGAGTTCATAGTGCCAGAAGAAGATCCAGGCGATATTCGCCGCGCTGCTCACGGCATACAGTAACCCGATCCGCTTAATGTGCGGGTTGCCGCGCTGTGAGGGGAGCAGCTGATAGATCGCAAACGCGATCAGGCCGAGATAAATCAGGCCCCAGATCGAGAACACGTAGCCCGCCGGTACGAAGTAGATATCAAAGCTGTCGGAGATCTCGCCGGTGTTGAGCCCATTGAGCGGCAGCGCATTGGCCAGCACGTTGACGGTGATCATCACCGCCGTGGCGACCAGGTTGATCCAAGGCCATGCTTTCTTCTCGTTCATTACCTTCTCCTCGATAGATTGACACGATCATTTGATGGATATGCCTATGCCCATGAGTATACAGGATTGTCCAAGTTTTGTCAATATATAAACAACATAACCTTTTCGTCCCCACGAGGTCGATCGATGAGCAGGCGGTCATCCCGGATCTATGCGTGGGCAGAAGCCGCGTCCGTGGTAGAATGCGGCGTTGGATCGGCACGGGCCGATCAACCCAAGTCCACAGAAGGAGTCGATGCCTAGATGAAACGCCTGATGTCTCTGATCATCACCATGATGATCCTGCTCATCCCCTTACTGACCGCCTGCCAACCTACGCCTGAGGTTGAGCCTCTGGTCGTGCTGATTGCCAACGACGAAGGTCGGCTGACACCGACCTCTCACACATCCACCGTCGGACAATGGATGACGGGGTGGGTCTACGACAGCCTCTATGCGCGCGACGTTGACCTCAACCCGGTCCCCTCCCTAGCCACAGGCGCTATGCCGAGCGCCGATGGGCTGAGCTGGGAGATCACCCTGCGCGACGACATCACGTGGCACGACGGAGAGCCCTTGACCCCCAACGACGTCATCTTCAGCTACGGCTTCCTGATGAAAGCGGGGTATGCACCGCAGCTCGCCCCGATCGACCATATGGAGATGACCGGCGATCACGCCCTCAGGATCGTGCTCCGACAGCCCTCGCCCTTTTTCCTGCGGGAGGCACTGGCAAGCACCTACATCGTGCCGGCCCACATCTGGCAGGATGTGGATCCGGAGAGCGAGGCGGTCACGCAGTTCGAGGCCGGCGTCGGCACGGGAGCCTACCGGCTCACCGAGGTCGTCCCGGGCGAGTCCTACACCTTCACTGCCAACGAGGACTACTTCGTGGGTGAGCCAAGGGTGAAGATCATCCGGGCCGACATCGTGACGGACCCGGTACAACGCGAGGAGCAACTCAAGGCCGGTGCAGCCGCAGCGATCCTCGATCCCATCGGGCCGACTCGCGCGGATACATGGGCGGAGGCGGAGGGCATCGCCCTGTCCGAGGGATCCGACTTCACCAACTACGTGCTCTATGTCAACGGCTCACGCCCCCCCTTTGACCAGACCCGGGTACGGGAGGCCATCTCGATGGCGATCGACACCCGCGGGCTCGTCAATGCAGTGATGGCGGGGCGCGGCATGGCCCTGCCCAGCAGCTACTATCACCCCGATCTACCGTGGGCCGTCGGCATTCCTCACATCTATGACCCGGACGCGGCCCGGGCCCTGCTCGAGTTCTCCGGCCTGACCGACAGCGACGGCAACGGTATCCGCGAATGGAATGGGGAGCCCACCGCCTTCACGATGCTCTGCAACAGCAATCAGCCCACCGAGGTCGCGATCACCACCTTCGTCGTGAACGCACTGCGGAACGTGGGCCTCGACGCGCAGCCCAACTGCGTCGACAATGACACGCTCCTCCGCCACATCTGGCCCAACTTCGTCGCCGTATCGGCACCTGACTACGATCTGGCACTCTGGTCCTGGCCCGGTGACTCACAACTGCTGCGCGGCTTCATCGGCTATCTCGTCGCCGACCCCACCACCGATGGATGGGCCAACCTCAGTGGGACGGTGGATGCCGATCTCGACGCGCTCTCCACGCAGCTCCTCACGACAACGAGCGCCGAACAGCGTGAGATGCTCAGTGAGCAGGTTCAGGATCAACTCTCACGGGTCATGCCGATGATCCCCTTGATCTCGCCCAACGTCAGCTACGCCTACCGGCCCGACGCCTATGACGGCTGGGTCTACATGAAAGGCACGGGGATCATGACCGTCTGGTCCTTCCTGCCGTAGTTTGGGACATAGCGGACCTTGCGAAGGTCGTGCACGGAGCCTCAGATAGGGCGCTGCGCTTACGCGTGGACGACCGGCACGGGGCTCAGCAAAGACCTTCGCAAGGCCGGCTTTCCTGCCTAGTCCCAGCGCACCTCGCGGCCCGTCTCGGCGCTGCGCAACAACCCCTCCATCATCTCCTGGACGATCAACCCGTGGCGCAGCGGCGCCTGACACTCGATGCCATCCAGCACGCAATCGACGAAGTGGTCAGCGACCAAGTCGAAGCCCTTGGAGACCTCGGGAAAGGTCACCACCGCGTCCTGAGGCGCGCCGTTGACCGTCTTGTAGATCGTCACCGGTCGTAGCTTGGCACCGGCCTCGGTTCCGAAGAGCTCCACCTGGGTTTCCTCCGTGGGATGCTGGTGGCACGCCCAGAAGCTCTCTATCTGCAGGCCGAGGTTGCCCTCGAACCGGATGAAGCCTCCTGCATAATCGTCGGCGCCATAGTGTGACCAATACTCCTGGGGCGGCTGGGCGAAGTTCCAGTAGCCCTCTCCGTGGGGCCCGAACTTAGCGCCCCCCACACCCATCACGCTGATCGGCTTCGGCTTGCCCAGGAGCCACCAGGCCACGTCGAGCACGTGCACCCCCATATCGCGGAAGGCGCCTCCACCCGGCTCGATGAAGGCCGAGTTCCAGTCAGGGATGCCGCTGCGACGCACGCTGCGGGCCCGTGCATAGTAGAGCTCGCCGAACTCACCCTCTTCCACGAGATCCTTGAGGTAGATCGTCGGCGTACTGAACCGCATGCCCAAGGACATCATGTTCACCACGCCCGCCGCCTCGGCGGCTTCAACCAGCTCTCTCGCCGTCTCCTCTGAGTGTGACAGCGGTTTGGTGACCAGCACGTGCTTGCCGTTTTTCACGGCTTCCAGTGCCACCGGGACATGCACCTGGTTCGGTGTCGCTACCATGACCGCGTCGATCTCGGGGTCACGGCAGAGCTCACGGTAGTCGACATACTTCTTGACCGGCTGCGGCAACTCGGGCGCGAAATCATCCATCTTCCACTCGATGATGTCGCAGATCGCGGTCACCCGACCTCTGGGATTGCGCTGCAGCGATCGCCCATTCGCACGACCGATGCCCAAACCCACGATCGCCACGCGTAATTCATCCATCATAGCACCTCCGGGAAGGCTGATCTCGAAGCAGTCACATCATATGGGGCAGGGGACAGGAAATCAGGCGTCTGCCCTCTTCCCTGTCCCCCGTTACTCGTTACTCGTTACTACGCCCTACCCGATACACCAGGTCGGCGTGTTCACCAACTCGAGCTTGCCGCTCGCCGCCGAACGGATGCCGGCGTCCAGGATCGCCATCGCCTCGATGTTATGCTCGAGCTGCAGCGTCGGATGTAGCGGCTCGCCGGTCTCCAGATGGTGGATGAACTCCTCTGCCAGCGTCGCACGTCCCTCGGGCAACGGATCACCCTCCGTCACCAGATCGGGCTCTACCGCCTCGTAGCTCCGCGTCGTGTAGACCTTGAGCTCGCGATGGTCGATGACCATCGTGCCCGTGGTGCCGTAGACAATGGGGCCGGTCGGGACACCTGTGTGCCACGTGGTCCAGGTGCCCTCGAGGATCGTCAGCGCCTTGGGGAAGCGCACGGTGATGATGGCATTGTCGTCCGCATCGCCAAAGTGACTGTTGATGTTGGCCTTGACCGCGATTGCGGCGACGGCGGGCTCCCCGATGTACCAGCGTGAGAGGCACGCCCCATAGCAGCAGTAGTCGAGCAGCGCGCCCCCGCCCGGTGCAGCCTGGTGCCACCACTCCTTGCCCTTCTCGGTGTCGTCCCAGGCATCATCACCCTTCGAATAGGAGAGTGGCCCCAATGAAGCCCCATTCCGCCACTTTACCTCCCAGACGTCTCCAATCGTGCCCGCGTCGATGAGCTCCTTCATCTTGCGCACGGCAGGACTCCACGTCGTCGGCCAGTTCACCATCAGCTCGACATTGTTGGCCTTGACCGCGCGTACCATCCGTAGCGCGTCCGAAAGGCTCGCCGACATCGGTTTCTCGGTGACCATGTGGATGCCCTTGGCAGCGATCGCTTCGGCGACCTCGCCGTGGCGCGCGTTCTCGGGGCAGAAGATGATGATGTCGAAGGACTCCTTGTCGAGCATCTCACGGTAGTCATCATAGACCTTGGGAATGCCGGTGTGCTCCTGCGCACGCCGGATGCTCGCCGGACGGCTAGCCGGCTTCTGTGTGGTCGTCGGCACGGCAGGCACCGTGTCGGCGCATGCCACCCACTCCACATTGGGCAACGCAGCAAAGGCGTCAATCAGCCCGTTGACGTGCATGTGTGAGAAGCCGATCACCCCAAGTCGATATGTCTTGCTCATAGCGTTCCACCCCTTTCGTTGGTAGCTTCGTTGACCTATCCGATACACCAGGTCGCGTTATCGACGACCTCGATCCTGCCCGAGGCGGCTGAGCGCACCCCGGCATCCA
>CAZYYC010000151.1:5627-10090 GCA_964650935.1 uncultured Anaerolineales bacterium | reverse complement strand
GGGCGTGCGGACTGGCGCGTCAACGAGAATAGCAACATGAACTACTCGCTGCAGGGGCTGAACTTCTACCTGGCCTCGTCCATCGCAGCGCGCTATTGGCTGCACCGTATCTATCCCCCTGAGGTCCAGGAGGCGCACACCAGCGCCGACCTGCACATCCACGATCTGGGCATGCTCTCGGTTTACTGCTGTGGATGGGATCTGCAGGACCTGCTGGAGCAGGGTTTCGGTGGTGTCTCGGCGAAGGTGGAGAGCAAGCCACCGCGCCACTTGCGCACCGCGCTGGGCCAGCTGGTCAACTTCTTCTACACGCTGCAGGGCGAGTCGGCGGGCGCCGTCGCGGTCTCCAACTTCGACACGCTGCTGGCGCCGTTCGTGCGCGCCGACAACCTCAGCTATCGACAGATCAAGCAGGCGGTCCAGGAGTTCGTCTTCAATATCAATGTCCCGACGCGTGTGGGTTTCCAGACGCCTTTCACGAACATCACGATGGACCTGACGCCGCCGTCGACGCTGGCGAACGAGCCGGTGATCGTTGGGGGGGAGACCCTGGACGCGGTCTACGGCGACTTCCAGCCGGAGATGGACCTGATCAACCAGGCCTTCGCGGAGGTGATGCTCGAGGGCGATGCCCACGGGCGCGTCTTCACCTTCCCGATCCCCACCTACAACATCACGCCGGACTTTGACTGGGACAACGAGGCGTTGGCCCCGATCTGGGCGATGACGGCGCGCTACGGAATCCCCTACTTCGCCAACTTCGTCAACAGCGATATGAGTGTGGAGGATGCGCGAAGCATGTGCTGCCGCCTGCGGCTCGACAACCGCGAGCTGCGCAAGCGGGGGGGCGGCCTTTTTGCTGCCGCGCCGCTCACGGGCTCGGTCGGCGTCGTCACGATCAACCTGGCGCGCCTGGGTTACGTGGCCCGCAATGAGAGCGACTTCCGCGAGCGACTGGAGCGGCTCATGGAGGTCGCCAAGACCAGCCTGGAGATCAAGCGCAAGATGCTGGAGCAGCTCACCGAGCGCGGGCTCTATCCCTACAGCCATCACTATCTGCGTGGGGTGAAGGAAAGCACGGGCCACTTCTGGGGCAACCATTTCTCGACCATCGGACTGAACGGGATGAACGAGGCCTGCCACAACTTGCTTGGCCTAGGGATCGGGCATCCTGACGGTCAGGCTTTCGCCGTGAGGTCGCTCGAGTTTATGCGTGAGGTGCTGGCGCGCTTCCAGGAGGAGACGGGCAACCTCTACAACCTCGAGGCGACGCCGGCGGAGGGCGCGACCTATCGACTGGCGCGCGCCGATAAGGAGCGCTTCCCCGAGATCGTCACGGCGGGAACCGAGACCGCGCCTTATTACACGAACTCGACGCATCTGCCCGTCGACTTCAGTGATGACCTCTTCGAGGTGCTCGATCATCAGGATGAGCTGCAGACGCTCTATACCGGGGGGACGGTGCTCCACATCTTCCTGGGCGAGCAGATCGATGACTGGCGCCAGGCACGGCGCCTCGTGCGGACCGTCGCGGAGAGCTACCGGCTGCCCTATTACACGCTCACCCCGACCTTCAGCATCTGCCCGGTCCATGGCTATATCGCCGGTGAGCACGCCTTCTGTCCTTACGAGCACACGGCGGAGGAGCTGGCACGTTTCGGGAAAACCGTTTCAGGCGACTAACAGCAAGGAGATCGATATGGTGGCGACAGAGCAGCAAGGTGACGAGATAGGTGTGGATGAGGCAACGACCGGGGTGAAGGTACCCTGCGAGGTCTACTCGCGGATCGTGGGTTATCTGCGGCCCGTTCAGGCCTGGAACCGCGGCAAGCAGCAGGAGTATGCCGAGCGGACGGTCTTCAGCGTTGCGATCGCTGAAGAAGCCGACGCCGAAGTCTCAAGCTAGATGAATTGGGGAGCGGGTGCCGGATCTCCCCGGCGCCCGCTCCCCCTTCGAATGTACGATGATGGACCTCAGGGGGTGGGCGCGGACGTCGCTGATTGACTTCCCCGGTCATATCGCCACGGTGCTCTTCACCGGCGGTTGCGACTTTCGCTGCCCGATGTGCCACAACCGCGACCTCGTCCTCAACCCCACGGCCCTTCCACCTGTTGACCCCACCGACGTCTTGGCCTTTGTCGCGCGGCGTGCCGGCAAGGTGACCGGCGTGGTCGTGACGGGAGGGGAGCCGCTTCTGCAGCCGGATCTCGCCTCCTTCCTGGCGGCGCTTCGCGAGCACGACGTCGCCATCAAGCTTGACACCAACGGCAATCACCCGGCATCTCTTGCCGTGCTGCTGGATGCCGGCCTCGTGGACTACGTCGCGATGGACGTTAAGGCGCCGCCGGATAAGTATGGCCTGCTCACGGGTCGCCCGACGCTGGACGTAGCTCGACCGGCGGCCTCGGTCGAGTTGCTGTGCAGGAGCGGGGTGGCCTGTGAGTTCCGCACCACGGTGGTCCCCGGCTTGCTGGACGGCGACGACATCGAGGCCGTCGCCGGCTGGCTGGCGGGCGTCGGTGGTGCCGCGATCCCCTACGTGCTGCAGCAGTTTCGCGGTGCGCACACGCTCGACCCCTTCCTGGAGGGACGGGCGCCCTACGCGGTGGATGAGCTTGAAGCCATGGCCGATCGCGCCCGTCGCCGGCTCGACGACGTCGTCGTCCGCGGCGTGGCGTAAGCCGTCCAACCGATGTCTGACATATGGGGCGGCTAGCCGAGCCGCCCGCAGCTCGTCCGCGATGGTGGGTTGGTCGGGTCAGCTACCCGACCCATATGCCGCCATGTAGGGCGGCTAGCCGAGCCGCCCGCAGCTCGTCCGCGATGGAGGGCTGGTCGGGTCAGCTACCCGACCCACATGCCGCCATGTAGGGCGGCTAGCCGAGCTGCCCGCTGCTCGCCCGCGACAGAGGGTTGGTCGGGTCAGCTACCCGACCCACATGCTGCCATGTAGGGCGGCTAGCCGAGCCGGTTAGTGTCTTGTCAAGTGGTGGGTTAGTCGGGTCAGCTACCCGACCCACATGCCGTCATGTGGGGTGGCTAGCCGAGCCGCCCGCTGCTTGCCCGCGATGGTGGGTTAGTCGGGTCAGCTACCCGACCCACATGCCGTCATGTAGGGTGGCTAGCCGAGCCGCCCGCAGCTCGTCCGCGATGGAGGGCTGGTCGGGTCAGCTACCCGATCCACATGCTGCCGCCGGGAACCTCCTGACGATGGACGGCGTCCATAGGATGTACTCGTCCATGTTGAAAGGAGATGCCCCCATGTCCCGCAAGAAATGGATGCTCCTCGGCCTCGTCCTGATCGTCGTGGTGAGCGGCGGTCTTGTCGGCGCCATCGCCCTCATCGACACGCTGCCTCAACGCCTGAGCCAGCACGAGACCATTGTCCTCGGTCAGGCGCGTTTGGTGCCCGGCAGCACCGCCGCGATGCGCGTGGTGGTGCGTGACAGCCGCGATGCGACGCCGCTGCCCGGCGCACGGGTGAAGGTGCTGCTGCGCTCGGCAGAGGCTTCGCGCACCCTCTACGAGGGCGAAGCGGATGCGTCCGGCGCGCTCGATGTCAGCTTCGCTGTGCCCGATGACGTCGATGGGGCACAGACCCTCGTCGTCGAGACCTCGTCGTCGCTCGGCGCCGATCGTCTGGAGAAGCCGGTCACCCTCGCGCGCGACCATCGGTTGCTCGTCAGCACCGACAAGCCGCTCTACCAGCCCGGACAGGTGATCCACGTCCGCATCCTGGCCCTGGGGGCGTTCGACCGCATCCCGGCGCGCGACGCGGGGGTGGTCCTCACGATCGCCGACGGCAAGGGCAACACCGTCTTCCGCGAGGCGCTGATGACGTCGTCCTTCGGCGTCGCAGCGACCGACTTCCAGCTTGCGGACGAGGTGAACACCGGTCCCTACAAGATCACGGCGACGCTGGCGGAGACCACGTCTGAGAAGACGGTGACGGTCGAGCCGTACGCGCTCCCCAAGTTCGAGGTCGAGTTGACGACCGAACGCTCCTTCTATCGGCCCGGCGAGCACGTCGCGGGGACCCTCTCGGCCTGGTATTTTTACGGCAAGCCGGTGGCGGGTGGGCAGGTTGTCCTTGAGTTCACCACGTTCGACGTCGAGCAGACCGTCATCGCCACGATCGAAGGTGAGACCGATGCCGAGGGACGGCTGGACGTCGGCTTCGACCTGCCCGGCTATCTCGTCGGCAGCGATCTCGACGACGGGCGCGGGCGTATCTACTTGGAGGCGCGGGTCACCGACCTGGCGGAGCATACCGAGGTGGGGCGTCTGTCGCTTCCCGTCTCGACCTATGCGTTGGTCGTCGACGCGGTGCCCGAGGGTGGTCTGCTGCGCGAGGGGGTCGAGAACATCCTCTACCTCCTCACAAGCACGCCTGACGGCGCGCCGGTCGAGGCCGACGTTCGTGTGAGGTTCGACGACACCGGCGAGGAGTTGGCGGCGCGGA
>CAZYYC010000151.1:1629-5617 GCA_964650935.1 uncultured Anaerolineales bacterium | reverse complement strand
GGGCACTCATGGCCTCGGCGAGCTCCGCTTCACCCCGCGCGGGAGCTTCACCAGCCTGACGCTCACGGCACGCGACGCCACGGGCGCGGAAGGGGTCCGCCACCTCGGGTTCGACGGCACAGGCGGGGAGGAGACGGTGCTGCTGCGTCCCGATGGGGCGCTCTATCGCGTCGGAGAGACGCTCGGGCTGACCGTGCTCACGTCACAGCCGCGGGGTGTCGCCTATCTCGACATCGTGCGCGAGGGACAGACCGTGAGCACGCGTGCTGTCGACATCGAGGGCGGGCGCGGCGAGGTGGTGGTGGATCTGACGCCCGATCTCTACGGCACCTTGGAGCTGCACGCCTACAAGATCCTGAGCGATGGGCGCATCATCCGCGACATGCGGCTGGTGGTCGTCGATGACGCCGCGGACCTGATGGTCGATCTGGCGCCCGGGGCCGAGAGCTATCACCCTGGGGAGGAGGCCACACTGGATGTGCAGGTGCGCGACGGCAACGGCGCGGGCCTGCAGGCGGCTGTCGGTCTGGCGATCGTGGACGAGGCGGTTTTCGCCCTGGCGGAGCAGGACCCGGGCTTCGCCAAACTCTACTTCATGCTGGAGCAGGAGCTGCTGGTGCCCAAGATCGAGCTCCACGGCTTCAGCATCCCTGACCTCGTGCGCGATCCCTGCGTCACGGGGGACGAGACCGGTTGCTCCGCATCGTTGCGTGAAGCGCGCAGCGGCGCGGGTCGGGCGGCCCTGGCTTCCGCCGTCGTCGCCGACGTTGACCCCTACACCTTGGCGGAGAACTCGCACGACCAGACGGTCGAGCGGGCGGCAACGCGCCAGCGTGCGCTCTATCGGGGCGTCGCTGGGACCGCTTTCGGGCTTATGCTTCTGGTGCCGCTTGTCGCCCTAGCGTTGAGCGGTGGCGCGGCGATCCATCGGAAGGTCTTCTGGCGGAGCCTTGGGCCGGCGGTGCTCGCTGTGGTGGTAGCGGCGCTGAGCCTGGCGGTCATCGAATGGGTGACCAGCTTGTTCACCTGGCGTGTGCGCGAGCTAGCGGTGGCCGCTGTGGCAGGTGCCGCCGTGCTGGCGGGGCTCGCCGGCCTGCTCGTCCTGCTCGTCGTCACGATTCGGCGCCGTGACGCCATCACGGGCGCGATGCTGGCCCTGTTGCCGAGCCTCGTTCCCCTCTTGGTCGTCCTGGGCTGGTCGGTGGAGGGCGGGCGGATTACGCCCGATGACTGGATGATCGCTGCCGGCCTGGTCGCCGTCATGCTGCTGGCCCTCGCGATGCTTCTGCGGGCGATGGGCCTGCTGTGGGAACGTCGCACGGTCGCCGGTGTTGGGGCGCTTGCGCTGGGCCTGTTGCTCTTCGGCCTCGTGGTGCCCGTGGTGGCTGTGGGCCTGACCCTTGGGCAAGCGACCGGGGGTATGGCGCTGGGCCGGGGCGAGATGCTGGCGGGGGCGCCGCCGATGGCGATGGAGCTCGCCGTGGATGAGGCTGTCTGGGTGGAGAAAGAGGAGGCTGAGGTGCATGCGGAGCCGCAAACGCCGGGCGCAGGTGTCCCTGCTGAGCGCGAGGCGCCGCGGCTGCGGCAGTACTTCCCCGAGACGATGCTCTGGCTGCCCGGCGAGATCACCGATGCCGAGGGCCATATGGTCGTCGACTTCGCGGTCGCCGACAGCATCACGACCTGGCGCGTGGCGGCCCTGGCCTCCTCGCAGGATGGACGGCTGGGCAGTGCCACCGGCGCGCTGCGCGTCTTCCAGGACTTCTTCATTGATCTGGATCTTCCCGGTTCGCTGACCGTGGGCGATGAGATCTCGGTGCCGGTGGGTGTCTTCAACTACCTGCCCGAGGCGCAGAGCGTGCGCCTTGAGGTCGAGCCGGCACCCTGGTTCGAGCTCCTCGATGATGCGGAAAAGGAGATCCATATCGCGGCGAACGACATCACCGTGGTCACCTTCCGCATCCGGGCGCTGGACTTCGGACAGCAGCCCTTCCAGGTGACCGCCTACGGCAGCCGGCTCTCCGATGCGATCCGGCGGCAGGTGCGCGTCTTCCCCGACGGCAAGCCCTATCGTTTCTCCGTGTCGGATCGGCTCAGCCCGACGGTGCCCGTGGAGGTGCCGGTGCCGCTGCCCACGGAGACGATTCCGGGCACGCAATCGCTGATGGTGAAGATCTATCCCGGTGTGGTCAGCCAGGTCGTCGAGGGGCTCGATGCACTGCTGCGGATGCCCTACGGCTGCTTTGAGCAGACCTCGTCGACCACCTATCCCAACGTGCTGGTGCTGGACTACCTGAAGACAGCGGGCCAGGTCTCACCCGAGGTGCAGATGAAGGCCGAGGAGTACATCAACCTCGGCTACCAGCGCCTGACGACGTTCGAGGTGCCGGGCGAGCCGGGTGGCTTCAGCCTCTTCGGGGACGCGCCTGCCGATCCGATGCTTACAGCCTATGGGCTGCAGGAGTTCGGCGACATGAGCCGGGTAGCGAACGTCGACCCCGCGCTGATCGAGCGCGTCGCCGGCTGGCTCATCGACCGTCAGGCGGGTGATGGCTCGTGGCAGGGCGTCGAGGGGTTCCACGAGACGAGCATCACCGGGCTGACGGAGCGCGTGCCGGTGACGGCGTGGATCGTCTGGGGGCTGGCGGATGCCGGCTATGCCGACCACGCCGCGACCCAGGCGGGGGCGAGCTTCCTCCGCGAGCACCTGTCGGAGGCTGAGAACGCCTACGACCTGGCGATGGTGGCGAATGCCCTGGTGGCGGTGGACATCAAGACCGGCGGCATCACCGACGCCACGGAGGCGGTCCTGGCGCGCCTCGCCGGGTTGGCCCAGCACGATGGGGAAGCGGCCTTCTGGGAGGCGGGCCGGGAGACCTACATGGGCGGCTACGGCATCAGCGGACAGCTCGAAGTGACCGCGTCGGCTGCGCTGGCGCTGCTGCGCGCCGGGCGACAGCCTGAGTTGGCCCATGCGGCGCTCACCTTCCTCGTGCGCAGCAAGGATAGCTTCGGCACCTGGGAGACAACCTCGGCAACCGTGATGGCACTTAAGGCCTTTGTCGAGAGCGTGCGCTCGGGGGCGGAGGATGTCGATGCGACCGTGGTCGTCAGCGTCGACGGCAGTCGCGAGCGCACCCTCCGGGTAACGCCCGAGACCTTCGACGTGGTCCAGTCGATCGTCTATGAGGATCTGCCCCTGGGGCGTGACACGACGGTGGGCATCACCGTCGAGGGCGAGGGCAACCTGATGTACCAGGTGACGGCGAGCGGGTATCTGCCGTGGGACCGCGTCACCGCCTACCCCGAGCTGCTGCCCGCCGGCGAGCTGGTGACGATCGATGTGGCCTATGACCGGACCGAGCTGGCGGTCGATGACACGGTGGAGGTGAGCGTGGCGGTGCGAATGCAGATGCCGGAGGGCGCCGCCGAGCAGGCGATCATCGACCTGGGTTTGCCGCCCGGCTTCACCGTCGAGACCGGGGACCTGGCCCGCCTGGTGGCCCGCTTCGAGGACGTGCCGGAGGACTACGAGTTCGCCCAGGTGAAGCGCTTCGAGCTCACCGGGCGCCAGATCATCCTCTATGTGCGCAACCTGAGCGGAATGCAGCCGCTGACCTTCAGCTATCGCCTGCGGGCCAATTTCCCGCTGGTGGCTCAGACGCCGGCGAGCACGGCCTACGACTATTACAACCCTTCGACGGCGGCGGATGTTGCGCCGCTGACGCTCACTGTGATGGGCGAGTAGACGGGCTGTGGTCTGACGGCGGCAAGCGGCAATATCCACCCTTGATGCCTATCGAGGCGTCCCGCTCAAGGGCCTTCCGCGGGCCTTGAGCGGGACGCCTGGCGCGGTTGGGCGGTGGAGCGAGTCTTGGTGCCTATCGAGGCGGGTAACCGCTCAAGGGCCTCGGCCCGAGGCTGCTCGGGCTTGGCCCTTGAGCGGGATGGCCGGCGCGGCTGGGATCGCGAGAGCGCTACTTCTGCG
>CAZYYC010000151.1:0-1529 GCA_964650935.1 uncultured Anaerolineales bacterium | reverse complement strand
GGCCCTTGAGCGGGATGGCCGGCGCGGCTGGGATCGCGAGAGCGCTACTTCTGCGTCAGCATCGCGCTGAACATATCGCCGGTGCGCTCCTCGCTGCGATCGGTCGCCGGGGGTGGTTCTACCGATAGGGCGGAGACCGCTTGTCGCAGCTCCGGCGTCATATCGATCTCTAGCGCACCGAGCGAGTCCTCGAGTTGCTCGACGTTGCGCGCACCGATGATCGGCGCGGTCACGGCGGGGTGGCTGCCCACCCAGGCGACCGCCAGGCTCACCGGGTGATACCCGTGCTGCTGAGCAAAAGCGGTGAAGTCCTCCGCCGTCCGGTAGATCCACTCGTCGCCGTAGCGCTTCTGGTACATGGCGTTGGTGATCAGGCGTCCGTCCTCGGGCTTGCGATCGACGCCGTATTTGCCGGTGAGGAGACCGCCACCGAGCGGGCTGTAGCTGATCACGCCCAGGCCCTCGGAGTCGGCCATCGGCAGGATCTCTACCTCGGCCTGGCGCTTCACGAGGTTGTACATGGGTTGCAGGACCTCAAAGCGGGCCCAATCGTGCAGGGCCGAGATGCCCAGCGCCTTGGCGACCTGCCAGGCGGCAAAGTTGCTGGCAGCAGGATAGAGGATCTTGCCCTGGCTGACCATGTCATCAAGGGCGCGGAGCGTCTCCTCCAGCGGCGTCGTGTCGTCGAAGCGATGGATGAAATAGACGTCGATGGTCTCGACGTTGAGGCGCCGCAAGCTACCCTCGATGGCCTGCATCAGATGTCGCCGGTGCGCCCCGCGGGCGTTGACGTCGGCACCCATCGGGAAATAGGCCTTGCTGGTGATCACGATCTCATCCCGGCTGCCGGCGATGAGCTTGCCGAGGATCTCCTCAGAGCGACCCTTCTGATAGGTGTTGGCGCAGTCGAAGAAGTTGATGCCGGCGTCGCGGCAGCGCTTGAACATCGCGGCAGAGGTCGCCTCGTCAGCGTCTCCACCGAAGGACATGGTGCCGAAACAGAGCGATGAGACCTTGACACCGGTACGGCCCAGTCGTTTGTACTCCATTGTGCCTCCTTCGTGTGAACTTGAATGCCGGCTAATTGGCTGCGTGGTGGAGGTTGTTCTGCTCGGGTGAGCTGAAGATCAGGTGTTCGGCTGTGGCGTGGTCCAGGTCGCTGTAGACACCGCGGTAGGCAGGTGGGAGGAGCGCCGCGATCTGTGCCATCATCTCGTCGGTAATCCGGCGCCGGACGTCCCCGCTGACCTTCTCGACGTCGGGGGACACGCGGAAAGGATGACCCACCGCGATGTGGTACTCTGTGCGCCGCAGACGTTTGAGGTTCGCCTTGAAAGCCTCGCCGCCATAGCAGGCCACGGGCCAGACCGGCGCGCCGCTACGCAATGCCATCATCACCACGCCCGGTTTGCCCTCCTGCAGCCGTCCATCGTGGCTGCGGGTGCCCTCGGGCGTGATGAAGAGAATGCGCCCCTCGTCGAGTGCCTGCAGCCCCCTGCGCATCGCCGTCATATCCACGGTGTCGCGCT
>CAZYYC010000150.1:0-10110 GCA_964650935.1 uncultured Anaerolineales bacterium | reverse complement strand
CGATCAGGCTGAACCCCTGCCGATGGAGCGCGCGCACCAGCTCCGCCTGATGGAAGCCGGTCACATAGTCCAGCATCTCCTCCGGTGCAAGCTCCGTAGGGATCAACGCTCCCAATTGCATAGCCATCAGTCCAAACTGCATGTCACCTCCGGCAAACCGGCAAATCGAAACATCGCAGATGCACACATCGCCAACGGGATACCGGAACCGTCGTTACCGACGCCTCATGGTCAGCATCCAGGATCCAATCATCCGTCGACCACCACGGTCTCGCGGCGGATGTCAGGATTGGTGAAATAATCCTCGACATCCGTGGCGCGCGAGGAGAAGCTCCAGACGACGGCCCCCTCCGCTCCCCCCTGGAACCAATGCAGGGTGTTCGGTACCAACGTCACCTGGTCGCCGGGTCGCAGGGCTATCTCGTGCCCGACCGTGTAGGTATCCCGACGGTCCGCCGGCGGTTGGGCCAGCGGCGCCAAGGTCGGCTCGCCCGGCTGGTAGAGGTAGCTAAGGCCCCATGCGCATCTCAGCGTCTCGGCCTTGCCGGGATAGTCTCCCAGCGGGGGATGGCGATGCTCCGGCAGCGTCTGCCCCGGAAAGAGCACGATCAGTTTGACCGCGATCTCGGGCGTATCGACGAGCGTCAGGATCTGCGCACCCGTCGTCTCCAGCTCACCCAAGCCGAAGTCGGCGACGGCGATGCCTGCCAACTCCTCGTCACGCAGGGCGAGTCCGCTCTGCCGCAAGAGGTCGGCAGCTCGCCGTTGGGCCGAGGCATGGACCGCTCGGGTTATCATCCTACAACACCACCTTCTCCATCCTGTTCATCCTGCACATCCTGTCAATCCTGTCCAAGCCTAGAGCAGCGCCCGGAAGAGCTGCGTGAAGGCGCGAGCGGGAATCCCCTCGTTGACAAAGCCCTCGAGACGCTCACGACCCAGCTTGTCCAGCAGCTCGATGCCGGTCTCAACGATGGCGATGGCAGCTGTCATCTGCGCGACCTGGTCGCCGTGTCGCGTCACGACATCATACGAGAGCCAGCCGTCCCAGTCGAGCCGGTCGAGGTAGAAGAGCATCTCCACCAAATCCCACATATTGACCGAGCCGGGGAGCATGTCCCAGTCCCACTCGCGCGCGTTGTCGTTGAAGTGGACGTAGAAGAGTCGCTTGGCCTGGGCCGCGATCGCGAGCACCTCCGCCGGCGTCTCCTTGGCGATCAGCGCGTGGCCCACGTCCATCGTCACGCCCACGTGCGGCTTGCCCACCCGCTCGCAGAGGTAGAGCGCTCGCCCCATGTCGCCCAGAATGCAGGTATTGCACGATTCGTTCAGCTTATACTCCAGGCTGATGCCGATGTCCTCGCGATGGCGTGCGGCCTCGGCGATACCCTCCTCCAGCCAGCCCCACTGCTTCAGATAATCCACCTGGAAGTTGTAGTTGTGTCCGTCGATCAAGGGGCAACAGGTGATCATCGAGGCGCCGAGCTCCGCCGCCAGGTCCATCGCGAAGCGCATGTCGGCGACTGCTTCGGCGCGCACCGCCGGATCGGGCGCCGTAAAGGACCCCCGTGCCCACTTCGTCTGGGACTTCACGTTGAGGTTGACCGCCGAGACCGGCAGCCCCGTGTCCTTGACCAGGGCAACGGCGGCGTCAACATCCTCGAAGTCATTCGGATAGACGATCTCGATGCCGTCAACGCCGGCGACCCGCTGCACCGCCTGCAGCCGTTCCGCCAGGTCGCGCCCGGGCTGGTACTCGTGGAAGCGGTCTGCCGTTCGCCCCATCATCCCCAACATAATCGCGTGTCTCAGTCTCACATCGTCCTCCTCTAGCCCGCTATGTCGTCACGTCGCTGCAACAGTGCCGCAATGTCGGTCTCGGTCAGGAACTCCTCCGCGCGCACCTCAGTCTCGCCCAGCAGGCGTAGCCGTAACTCGCGCGTCGTCAGCCACTCGTCGCCGGGTCGCATCGTAGTCCGCGGATGCGGGATCACGTCCTCCGGACCGACCACCTCGTCGATCCGGTAGAGATAGCCGGGTCGATTGCCGTTGTGCTGCAACGTCTCCTCATCGGTGATGCAGACGATGGGCGGCTTGTGCGAAAAAACGCGTGCCAGATCCCGCCACATCGTGATCGTGCTCCCCTCACGCAACATCGCCAGCTTCAGCGGCGAACCGTGGTACCAGACGACATCCTGATCGTCCGGCACCTTGTCCCCTCCCTCAGGTCGTCGCGACATCGATCGCGGTCTCCAGCGCCACCACCTCGTGATCCACCACCCCCGGCACCTCAACCGTCACCAGGTCACCGTCGATGGCAAACCCAACTTCATCGCCTGAGCTGAGCAGGCGCGCACGCACCACGCCGAGGCCCGCCGGCAGGCGCACCGTGACGCGCTGCTGCCCTACCGGGTAGAACTCGCGGAACGGCCCGCGCATCATCATCGGGTTGGTCAGATTCACCAGGTGCACCGTGATTGCTGTTGGGCTGCGCCAGACTGCCACATCCAGCACCCCCGGCCCTTTCACGACGACGGGCGGAGGGCCATCCAGCGCCCAGCGGACGACGTTCGCCAGCAGCTGCCCGTGGTCGACATTGAGCACCTCCCAGAAGATGCGGTCCAGATCCCACGGAATGTAGGCCACGCGCCCGGCCCCGATTTGGCGACAGAAGACGCCCGGCTCATCGGTGTGCGGCATCCGCGGATAGACCTCCTCCATCGGCAGATCCGGATAGGGCGGCACGACCGTGACCGCAGGCGCCGCGAACACCACGCCATCACGCGCCGCCACCGGCACGCGATAGCCGCCGTAGATCATACGCTGCGCCGCCTCCAACCCCGCCAGCAGCACCGGTGCGCTCGGCGCCTCGTGCTCCAGCCAGAGGTAACCGTTCTGCAGCGGCCCCTCGACAGGTGCCTCGCCCGCGATGGGATCCACCCCGAAGAGATCCGCCAGGCCAAAGGTCTCGCGACGGCGCCCCTCCTCGTCGTAGCGCGAGCTCTCAAAGGTGGCAATGAGGCTACCACCACGCGCCACGAAGCTGCGCAGCTCGTCGCACTGCGCCTCGGACAGTGCCGCAATGTTCGGCAGGATCAGCACTTTGAACGGTGCCAGGTGCTCGGCATCCATCTGACGATCGTGCACCATCTCGAAGGGTATGCGCGCTTCCACCAGCGCCTGATAGACGCCGAGGATGGGATCTTCAACCTTGCTGTGCACCTCGGGTCCGCCGTAGACCCGCGCAGTCTGTTGCGAGTAGACGACGCCGACGTCCGCGAGCGGGATCCGATCGCGCCACAATTCGTCGTACTGCGCGTGCCAGGTGTAGATATCCTCCACCACCGGCAGCCAGCGATCATCCCAGATCCGCCCGGCGAACTTCGTGAACCAAGGACGCATCCCCTGGGCGATGGCGTCCGCCACCCAGATGCGCAGCTCAGCCTCGCTCTGCACCGAGTCCTTCCAACGATAGCGCTCCTCGAGTCCCACGCTGAACAACGCCCCGATGGGCTTGTGACCAAAAGCCGCGCGGTACTCCTTGCCGTTCTTCCCGGCGGCCCACGGCGCAGCGATGCCCTGGCGGGCCTGACGGTCGGCGAAAAGCACCGGGACCCGGTCGCTGAGGCCCTTCATGTCCAGGTCGCTGAGCGCGCCGCCACCCGAGTTGGGGATGTAGCGCGCATAGCTGCGCTCGGCGCGGATCGCCGCATCCCACAGGTCGGAGAGCTCAAACAAGCGCGCCTCGCGCCAGGTCACGTAGGCACGCCAGCGAGGGTCGTCGAGATTCTGGGATCGCGGCAAGTCGAGTCCCGTCGCCTCCGCGAAGGTGCGCCGGCAGGCGTCGCAGTAGCAGATACCGTGGCCCGCCCAGCGGTTGCTGAAAATGCCGTGAACATCGTAGCGCCGCACGATCTCACGGTGCACATCGGTCATGAACTCGAAGTTGTAGGGACCCAACGCGCAGGTGACCCAGGCGTCAGGCATCGCCCAATGCCGTCGCGGTTGGCCCTCGGCATCGACTGCGATCCACTCGGGGTGCGCCTCAAAGACCTCCTGATGGACCGCGTGAGGATCGCTGCGCGCCAGAACGACCATATCCATCGAACGGCAGCCTTCGACCAGGGTGCCGAAGGGGTCGCTATCGCCCATCCAAGCGCTGCGATAGTGGAAGGGGATCTCCGTGGGATAGTAGGCAATGTAGCCGCCTGCGCTCAGGCAGGCGCCCTGCGCCCGCACGCGCCGGAAGTAATCCAGCCAGAAGTCCGGGTCGAACGTCCCCGGGTCGTTCTCCACCAACGTCAGCTGCGCCCATCTCAGTGGGATCTCGGGCCATCGTGCGTTATCCATCGTTGTTCTGCGCTCCATAGGGTAGGAAAATCTCGTGGGTCTCGGGCGTGGCGTACCCGTCGAACCATCCCGGGACCAGCCCAGTGCCGTTCAGCGCCGCCGCTACGACCCCTTTGTTGAAGACGCCGACGTTCTCGTTCGCCAGGTAGGCCTCTACCAGCATCCAACCGCACTCCAGAATCTCCGACATCTGACAGTGGACGTCCTCGCTCAAAGGTTCAAGACGACAAATGAAGTAGATGTCGGACTTACCGAAGCGATAGCCGTGCCAGTGCCGGAAGCCCATCAGACTCACAAAGCGCGTCTCGATCCCGGTCTCCTCAAGCACCTCACGCCGGACGCCGGTGACGAGATGCTCGCCGGGCTTGAGCGCACCACCAGGCAGCTTGTAGTAGTGGGGACGCTGGTGGCGATGCACCCGCTCGACCACCACGAGGAGCTCGCCCCGTACGTTGACCACCACCCCACCCGCACCGATGTAGTGGGTCGCATGCGGCGGGACGAAGGCCCGCGGCGTCAGGCTGTAGGTCAGCATCGCGTGGTCGGGATCGGCGTGGTGAAAGACGAAGCCGAGTCGCACCGCCACAGGAATCAGACCGACGTGCGACATCGGCACCTCCAGCCAGGCCACGCGATAGCCCTCCGCCCGCCAGACTTCCAGCGAGCGCGCGAGCTGCAGTTCAAACGTCTCGGGCTCGGTCGGCAGGCCCGCCGGATCGATCATCAAGCCACGGAAGGCGTTCTCCGCAGCGCTCAGCACCTGCTCGAATGCCCTCACAACCACGTGCAGGGCACCAATCGGTCTTCATCACGGTCCTGGCCGTGACCGCCCTTCATCGAGGTCGAGGGATCGTCCACGATGTCGTGCTGCCCGTGATCCGCCAGGATGATCACGCCATACCCCTCGTCCTTGAGCGCCTCACAGAGCCGCTGCAAGCGCGCATCGGTCTCGCGCAGCATCGGGACGACCTCGGGCGACGACGGCCCGTACTGGTGAAACACGTCATCGACGCGCCCCAATTGCGCGATCAGGAAGGCCGGCGCTTGCGCTTGAGCGATCTCGATCACCTTGTCGGCCACCAGATCGTCGCCGCCGGGCGCGGTCGTGCCGTCAATGTCGGCATAGCGCGCCAGCAGCCGGCTCCCCGTGTAGCCCTCGAGGCCCACGGCAGCGCTCTGCCCGCCCGCGCGCCGCACAACGTCGAAGAGCGTCTCACACCGGAAGTCATCCTCCTTGCTCGGCACACCGTGCCCCTCGAGATCGGTACCCGTCACCATCGCCGAGAAGTTGACCGGTGTGATCGAGGGCATCACGGAACGGAGGATCAGACTGCGCTCCGCGTGGAGCGACTTGAGGTAGGGCATCTCATCCTGCCAGAGGGTCCAGGCAAACCAGCCGAAGGCATCGGGCGCCAGCACCGCCATCCGCGCGCGTCCGGCGAGATCGCGCGCAACCTGGGCGATCGATGACCCCCGCGCCTGAGCCGGAGCCGACAGCCCCAACACCGCACTCACCGTCGGCGCCACATCCATCATCGAGTAGATCATCGTCACGAGTCATCACCTCCGGTTCTCGACACGCTCCCCAGCATAGCCCGATGCCGCGAAGTTGTCCAATTCCTGTAGCGCATGCCGCTCGGAAGCGGTGCTCCGACTTGCGCACCCGCCGCAGGCGGCAATCGGGACGATTGCCCTACACCACCCTGTTCGACGCTGCTGTAGCGCATGCCGCTCGGAAGCGGTGCTCCGGCTTGCGCACCCGCCGCAGGGAGCCATCGAGACGATTGCCCTACGCCCCGCTCGACGCTTCTTTGCGGCACACCCATCCTAGAGGCTGATCTTCACCGCCTCGAAGAGGCCCAGCTCAGCAATGTGCACCGTCAGCCGGCCCGCCTCCCAGGTGTGAGGCAGCGGTTTGCCCGCGCGCAGCCCGACGACGTCTGACGGCTGCGCCGGACAGGAGATCGAAACCGTGAGGTCGCGAAGCGGCAGCGGGGCATAGAAGCTGTTGCCGAAATGGCCCGAGCTGTTGACCAGATGGAGCAGCCGGTAGCTCCCATCTTCGCTCGTCATAAGCGTGACCTCAACCTGCGGCGGCAGGTTGCTCTCAATCGCCTCGACGCCGGCGAAGCCCAGCAGTAGGTCGGCGCAGAACCACGCCGTGTTGAGATGGCCCTGACGATGGAAGAGCGCGCCCGGCAGCCAGGGCACGTAGATCGTGTACCCCTCGCCGTAGGGATGGACCACGAAGCCCGGATGGTCGACAACGAGCTCATAGTAGCAGCGCTCGGGCGGGCCGAAGTTGTGCGGAGGGACCAGCTGCATCCACGGTTCGGCCTCGTCGGCGTAGCGTGCGTAGACGTAGGGACCGTCCAGATAGACGAGATCGGTCTCGTCGAAGTGCGCGAAGCCCTCCTTATCGTCGAACTTGAGGTAGGAGGCACGCATATCCTCGCGGATCGTCAGCACCTCCTCGATACCTAGCGAGGCCATCGCCGGTCCCGACTGCGGCTCATCGAAGGCGTCGCGGAAGCTCGACATCCCGGTGACGATGAGGACGCCGCCTTCCTCCGCGAAGGCGTCCAGCCGTTCAGCAAGGTCCGCCGACAGCGCCTCGATCCCCGGCACGATGATCGTCGCATAGCGCTCCCACGGAACGTCGAGCGCAGCATCGAGCCGCACGACATCGAAGGGCACGTGCTGCTCTGCGAGAACGCGGAACCAGCCGCGGTACTCGGCTTGGTTGCCGCCCTTCAGGAGCATGACCTGCGCCTCGGAGCGCAGGCCAACGTAATCCTTCTCGTGCGCCGCGTGATAGCCGAAGAGCTCCTTGATCGGGGCGAAGCCCGAGCGGTCCTCGTGGTTGTCCAGCCGCCCAATGAGATAGTAATCGAGCGTGCCGCCGTTGGCGAGCGACTGGGCGAGCCGCAGCGCTTGCTGATCGGGCGAGACCGCCACGTGGCGATAGGGGAAGTCGATGAAGTCAACCGTCGTATTGCTGGAGACCATCTCGGGGAAGCTGCCGACGGCCCACTTCGTGTTATCCGAAGCGTTGTACTGCCAGTGCGGCAATGGACGCTCGATGGCGGTGTTGGACTCCTGCCGGATGAAGCCCCGCCGGAACTGCGTGTGGTTGGCGATCGCCACGTGAGGCCATCTATCGGTGATGAAACCATAGACCTTCTCGTGGTGCTCGGCAAGCGTCTGAGCCTTGAACCGGCTGTAAGCGCGGTAGACCGGATCGTCGCGCTCCTCGCTCACCGGGAGGCTCAGTCCAAAGCGCTCGCCAAACCGCTCGCGGCAGTGGGAACACTGGCAGACGCCATGGTAGGTGCCGCTGTAGTCACGCGTCTGGTAGCCGCCCATATTGAAGAAGATGCCGTCGAAGTCGTGAGTCTCGAGCAGCTCCTCGATGATCAGGAGCGCGTAGTGCTGCTGGTAGAGCCCGTTGATGCAGACGTGCACATCACCGTTGTAGTCGACGATCGCGCCCTGCGGGCTCACGTAGGCCCAGTCGGGATGCTGCTCATAGATCGGGCGGCGCACCTTGGAGAAGTCGGTGCGCGCGATCACGCGGATCTTCGCCTCGTGACAGGCATCGAGGATGTCGTGCAGGCTGTCACCTGTGAGGAAGGGGCTCTGAAAGTGAAACGGGAGCTGCGTCGGGTAGCTGGCGATGATCCCCGCCGCATTGATCATCAGCACGTTCGCCTGGAAGGCCTGTAGGTCCGCCACGACGCGCTCGGCGTCGATGTCGCGCATATCGATCTCGCGAAGGTTGGTCTGGATCAAGCGCCACTGCTTGGTATGCCACCATTCGGTCACGGTACACTCCTATCTTGTTAGGCGTCAGGGTACGCGCCGATTGTACACCAGCGAACACGAGCAGCCAGTTCATCGCGATCTTGGGGTTGGATGATGTCGCGGGGAGGCTATAATGGGTGTAGCGACACTACAGTAGTCTATGGAGCTCCCGCGTTGAATATGTCGTGACATGACATGAAATCCTCGTAGACTTAGGACGCTGTAGAACATCAGTCCTATGAGGAGGAGAAAATGGAAACCAAGATCATCGCGTACTGTGGTATCACGTGCTCATCGTGTGACGCTTATCTGGCGACCCAAAGCGGCGACAGCGAGGCGCTCGAGAAGGTTGCCGCCGCGTGGCGCGAGGCCTACGACCCCAACATCACGGTGGCGTCGGTCATCTGCGACGGCTGCCTGGTCGACACCGACCGCGTCTGCTCCAACTGCCCGGTCTGCCCCGTGCGTCTGTGCGCCAAGGAGCGCGGTGTCGCCTCCTGTGCCCACTGCGACGACTACGTGTGCGAGCACCTTGAGCGCCACTTTTCGTTCGCCCCGGAGATGCGTAAGGTATTGGACGCGATCCGCGAGGCCTATCTGGGGACGGGCGTTTGACGGTCGTCCGCGAGATCCGGGCCAAGGTCTTGTTGGGCAGCACCGCTCACCCCGACACTATCTTCGGCTGCCGCTACAACATGAATCTGTATCGAGGCTGTGAGCATCGATGCATTTATTGCGACAGCCGTTCAGAGTGCTACCAGATCGATCACTTCGACGAGGAGGTCCTCGTCAAGGTGAACGCCATCGAGCTGCTGCGCGACGAGCTGTCGCGTAAGCGCATCAAGGGACCCATCGGGCTGGGCTCGATGAATGACCCCTTCATGCCGCTCGAGGCTCAGATCAACCTGGCAGGGAGAGCGCTCGCCGTCATCGCCGAGTTCGGCTTCCCCGTCCACATCATCACCAAGAGCGCGCTGGTGCTCAAGGAGCTGGCCATCCTTCGGGAGATCGCCCGCACCTACGCCAGCGTCAGCTTCACCCTCACCACCACCGACGACGAGCTCGCCGCCAAAGTCGAGCCCTATGCCTCACGCCCCTCGGCGCGCCTGCACGCGATGCGCATGCTCGCCCAAAACGGCGTGCAGACCGGCACAACGATGATGCCCATCCTGCCCTTCATCGAGGACAATGAGGAGAACATCGAAGCCATCGTCGCCCGGACAGCCGCTGCCGGTGGCGCCTACATCATCCCCTGGATCGGGATGACCACGCGCAACCGGCAGCGCGAGTATTACTACGACCGGCTCGACGAGCACTTTCCCGGCCTACGCCGGCAGTACGAGCGCACCTTCGGCGACCGCTACGAGTGCGAGAGCCCGCGCGCTCGCGAACTCTGGCCCTTCTTCGAGGATGCCTGCCGTCGGTACGGGATCGCCACACGCATTCCCCTCTACACCCCACAGTCGGCGCAGCAACTAAGTCTCTTCGCAGCCTGACTATGGTTCTGGAGAGGATCGCCGCCGAACTCGAGGAGCTGCTGAATGCGAGCGCGTTGCTCGAGGAGGGCAACCTGGCAGCGCGGTCGGAGGCCCTGGACGAACTGGACTACGCCGAGGAGATGCTCTCCCATCAGCTCAGCCTGCACGGCGATGACGTCGCCATCGAGGGGCTCCTGGCGGAAGCACGCGAGTTGACGGCTCGGCTCCGACGTACCGATCGGCTGTTCTTCACCCGCGTTCGCCGGCAGATCGCGTCGCGCAGGCTATCGGGCGCTGCGCTCCGCAAGCTCTTCGATCGCTACACGTCCTACGAGCCCCAGAGCACAGCGCACCTGCATCTGAGTTTCGACCCGCTCGACATCCTCGTTGCGGGCATATTCCACGAGGGTGCTGTACCCAAACCCACCCTCCCCAGGGGGCGCGAGATTATCTCCGTCCAGCCCCGCCCAGTGAGTGC
>CAZYYC010000149.1:0-10128 GCA_964650935.1 uncultured Anaerolineales bacterium | reverse complement strand
ACTGGAAGCTGCTCTGCCCGAGCGGCGAGTACCACGAGCACATGAAGGCGCAGGTCGCCGAGATCTGCGAGCGCTATGACGTCGACGGTTTTTGGTTCGACATCTACCAGGTGCAGCACGGCTGCTGGTGCGAGCGCTGCAGGGCGAGCATGGCAGCTCAGGGCGTGGACATGGACGACGACGAGGCGGTGGTGGGTCACTTCGCCGGCGTCTACAAGGCGCACATGGCCGAGCTGCGCGCGATCATCGCCGCGCACCACCCACAGGCCACGGTCTTCTTCAACGGCACGACGGCGTTTGGGCGCGGCAACCAGCGCTACGGCACCCACATCTACAACACGCACCAGGACCTGGAGGATCTGCCCACGGGGTGGGGCGGCTATGACAAGTTCCCGCTGCGCTCGAAGTACTTCCTAGGCGAGGGCTACCAGATCTGCGCGATGAGCGGCAAGTTCCACACGTCGTGGGGCGAGTTCGGCGGCTTCAAGCATCCCGACGCGATCACCTACGAGGCCGCCTCGATGATCGCCTTCGGCTCGGTCTGCAACTTCGGCGACCAGCTTCATCCTACAGGCCTGATGGATATGCAGACCTACCGCAACATCGGCGCGGCGATGGCCTACGTCGAGGAGATCGAGGCCTACGGTCCCGGCGGCGTGCCGATCTCGGATCTGGGCCTCTGGTTCACCGGCAACACCCAGGCCGACAGCGGCGTGAGCAAGATGCTGCTTGAGCGCCAGCGCGACTTCGTGGTCGCCCACGCTGACAACCTGGCGGGCCTGAAGACGGTCATCATCCCCAGCGCGCCCTGCCTGACCGCCGATGACGTCGCGGCGCTGGAGGCCTTCGTCGCCGCCGGCGGTTCGCTGGTGGTGCTCGGCGCGGGTGCTCTGGCACCGGACGGCAGCGGCTTCGTGCTCGATGTGGGGGCCGACTACGTGGGGCCCGGGCGCTACGACGTCGACTACACCGTGGTCGACCCGGCGCTGGGCGAGGGGCTGACGACCTCGCCGGTGCTCAACTACCACCCCACGCTGCGCACCCGCCCGCACGACGGGACCCAGGTGCTCGCGTCTGTCCACGAGCCCTACTTCAGCCGCACCTACGCGCACTTCTGCTCCCACCTCAACACGCCCTTCCGCCCCGAGCGCGCGGAGCATCCGGCGCTGGTGCAGAAGGGGCGCGTGGTCACCTCGCTCAGTCCGCTCGATCTTATGTACGAGGCACGCGCGGCGCGCCCGCACCGCGACCTCTTTGAGCGGATGCTGTGGCGCGTCTACGACGCGCCGATGCTGCAGGTGGCGCTGCCGAGTGCCGGGCGCGTGAGCCTGCTCTACCAGGACGACCCGGGCCGTTACGTCGCGCACCTGCTCTACGCCACGCCGCACTACCGCGGTGGGCTGGAGCTGATCGAGGACCTGGTGCCGCTCCACGACGTGCCGGTCGCGCTGCGCGTGCCCGAGACGGTCAAGCGCGCCACGCTGATCCCCGACGGCGTCGAGCTGCCGATGGAGCAGGAGGGCGATGCGGTGCGGGTGACCGTGCCCACGTTCCGCATGCACTGCGCGGTGGTGTTTGAGGTGTAGTCCTGCCGCTCACGCTGCGCAAGGCCGCAGCCAGACCTTGCGCAGGGGCGGATGATCTGATTCGAGGAGGATTCCATGCCGGATTCCAGACCCAACATCCTGTTCATCATGACCGACGATCACGCGTCGCACGCCATGAGCTGCTACGGCAGCCGCATCAACCGCACGCCGCACCTTGACCGGATCGCCGAGGGCGGGATGCGCTTCGACAACTGCTTCTGCACCAACTCGATCTGCACCCCCAGCCGCGCGGCGATCCTCACCGGCACCTACAACCACGTGAACGAGGTGACGACGCTCGACACGCCGATGGACAACCGGCTGCTCACTTTCCCCAAGCTGCTGCAGGCGGCGGGCTACCAGACCGCCATCTTCGGCAAGTGGCACCTGGGCACCGGGCCCGACCACTGCCCCACAGGTTTCGACGACTGGGCCGTGCTGCCCGGACAGGGGCGCTACCACAACCCTGAGTTCATCTTCAAGGGGCCCGACGGCGGCACCTGGCGCACCGTGCCCGGCTATGCCACCGACCTGATCACCGATATGAGCCTCGATTGGCTTGAGGGGCGCGACCCTGACCGGCCCTTCTGTCTGCTCTGCCACCACAAGGCCCCGCACCGCCCCTGGTATCCCGACGAGACGCACGCGGCGATGTACCTCAACGAGGACGTGCCCGAGCCTGAGACGCTCTACGACGACTACGCCAATCGCGCCTCAGCGGCAGCGGCGGCGGAGATGCGCGTGGGGCCGCACATGACGAGCACCGATCTCAAGTGCGAGGTGCCCGCGGAGCTGCCCGACATGGAGCTGCGCAAGTGGGCCTATCAGCGCTACATCAAGGACTACCTGCGCGTCGTGGCGAGCGTGGATGACAACGTGGGCCGGATGCTCGATACCCTGCGCGACGCGGGGCTGGAGGAGAACACGATCGTCATCTACACGTCCGATCAGGGCTTCTTCCTCGGCGACCATGGCTGGTACGACAAGCGCTTCATGTACGAGGAGTCGCTGCGCATGCCCTTCATCGCGCGCTATCCGCGCGAGATCGCGCCGGGCACGGTGAACGACGACATCGTGCTCAACGTCGATTTCCCGGCGCTCTTCCTCGACCTGGCGGGCGTCGAGATCCCCGAGAGCTTCCAGGGACGCAGTTTCAGACCGCTGCTCAAGGGCGCCACGCCCGACGACTGGCGCGAGGGGATGTACTATCGCTACTGGATGCACAAGGCGCACCACAACGTCTACGCCCATTACGGCATCCGTACCCGGCGCTACAAGCTGATCTACTACTACGCCGACGCCCTGGGGCAGGCGGGCGCCATCGACGAGAGCTACGAGCCCGAGTGGGAGCTCTTCGACCTGCAGGAGGACCCCTACGAGCTGCACAGCGTCGTCGACGATCCGGCCTACGCCGCGATTCGGGCGCAGCTCACCGATGAACTGCACCGGCTGCAGGCGGAGGTGGGGGATGCGCGGTACGAGAAGGATCTGGGGTAGACGGCAGTTTTCAGTTGTCCGTTGCCGGAGATAGGCGGGCTGCTGCGACGAGCGGACACGCCAAGACTACACACGGACACTGCGCGGTCGTGCCGGATCACTGATTCGGTGCCCCGCCGTGCTCGCTCCCCTCGCAGGGTTTCCGCATCCTGCGAGGGGAGCTTCAGTCGTGAGACCTGGCGAGGTCAGCCCTGCCTATCGACCTCGATGGTCCTTTTCCTGCGCTTGGGGTCCTGCACCGGCACGTCGAAGCTGAGCAGCTCCTCCTCCAGCAGGAAGGCGAACTGTGCGCCGTCGCTCAACCGTTGCACGACGAGCCCGGCCTCCGTCGTCTCCGCGTAGTCGTACTCGCCGGGCAGCGGGTAATGGCGTCGCAGGTCGTCCACGGTGCGGATGTTCGGATCATCGATCAGGCTTCCCTGCGGAGAAGCGGACATCTCCACCTCCTTACGGTGCTCTACATCCGGAACCTATCCTTCGGTTGTTCCAACGGTCCGGGCGCGTCAGCGCCCGAAGAGGCTGAGGGCCGGAATCGCCAGGCCGATGACGATGAAAGCGACAGCCGCGAGGAGGACGAGGGGATTGGGGCGGAGGCTGACGCGGGTGGTCGGGGCACCGCTGTTGACGAAGCGGTTGACCTGTTCGGCGGCGGCGACCTTGGCACGTTCGCCCGCCGTGAAAGCCGAGGTGAGCGGCACATCGTCCTGCCCCGCCATCAGCATGACCCGGTGGGTGCAGCTCTCGCCGCAGTTCTCCTGCACCCAGGCGCCCTGTACGTCGCGGACCGTCTCGGGCTCGCCGATCCGGAACCACAGGAAGGTGCTGCGCCGCTCGCACGCGATCTCGGCGGGCTCGGGGCGAGTGCAGTCCAGACTGATCACCTGGCCCAGGACGACGGTCATCACCGTGCCCACGGCGATGAAGACCAGGCTCAGGACGAGGTTTGAGCATCCGCGTCGTAGGAGACCCATCAGATGCCCCCAGTCATCACGCCGCGAATGTAGCCGGCCTTGCCTATAGACCGCTCACATGGATCCATCAGGTGACCTCACGAATGGTTGTGACCGCCTCTGTACCTATGATAGGATGACATCGCGATTCGATCAACCGCTGCGCAGGGCAAGCCGTGCGGACGTATCCGAGCGGCGTGCGCTACAGGGCCGTCGAGCGGGGCGTAGGCAATCGTCTCGATTGCCCCCGGCGGGGGTGCGCAAGCCGGAGCACCGCTTCCGAGCGGCGTGCGCTACAGCGTTGTCGAGCGGGGCGTAGGGCAATCGTCTCGATTGCCTCCGGTGGCAGATACGCAAGGCGGAGAACCGCTTCCGAGCGGCGTGCGCTACAGAGCGGACGGCGATGTCGCCTCCATCACGTAGGCTGTGCCCATCTCACCGGTGACCGTGAAGCCCAGGCGCTCGTAGAGCCCCCGCGCGGGGTTGACCTTCAGGACGTGAAGGCTCACCGGCAGGCCCTGTCCGGCCGCCTCGTCGAGCACGGCGCGCATCAAGTGCGTGCCGATTCCCCACCGCTGATAGTCAGGCAGGATCAGCACCTTGTCGACGAAGACGACGTCCGCGTCGCGCTTCACGGAGAGCACGCCGATGTCTCTACCGTGCAGAGCGATAATCTGATCCTGACCGATGCGGACGTTGTCTCGCAGGGCTCGTTGCAGTTGATCGTCACTGAGGCACAACTTCTCCTGAACGTAGGGCAAGTAGTCAGCCAGCGACACCCGCTGGACGTCGTAGACGAACTCGGCTTCCTCATCGGAGGCGAGTCGCAGTGACAGACCGCCGGGGAGCGGGGTGTGCCGTGGACTAAAGGCGCGATCGATGGCGTCTAGGGTCTGGTCGACGGTCTGGTCCGTGGTGTCCAGCCGGATGACGTACGCGGGCCAATCGAGCGCGTCGAGCTCCGCCTGGAGCTCGTCGACGCGGGCGCCCATCACGTCGCCGGGCGAGCGGAGGCGGTCACGCCGGTGATTCTCAGCCGGTGCCGCGGTCAGCAGGACCACGCGCACGCGCGCCTTGTCGCTCAGGGCGCACAGCAGGGAGTCGAGGCCCTCCGGCGTCCAGACGTTGTCGATCGCCACGTCCAGGCCCATCGCCAGATAGCTCTCGGCGAGCAGCGCGGCGTGGCGCGCGAGCAGCAGCTCCTGGAAGCCGTCGGCGGTGATCAGCGCCGGGTTGCGGATCCAGTTGCGGATCGCGTCGCACTCGATCGCCGCGCCCAGCCGTCGCTCGGCCCAGCGGGTGGAGATGGTCGATTTGCCGACACCGCAGGTGCCGGTGATGATGAGGATATCGTTCATGGTCGTCGACGCAGACTAGATCGCCAGCCCCTCCTCGCTAAGGAGCTCCAGCAGCACCATGGCCGCGCGCTCGCAGACGACGGCGCACGAGCCGAGGCCGCCCTCCACCTTGACGACGTTCTGTCTCAGTGGGGCGCACCGTGTCTCTCCGAATGTCTCCAGGAAGCGTTCACGATACCGGCAGGCGATGCGCTGGGCCTCCTCATCGGGTTGGAGGTCCTCACGCCCGAAGAGCGCGCCGATCACCATCACGGCGCCTGCGGCGGCGCCGCACAGCTCCTGGAAGGAGCAGCCGACGCCCCCGGCGAAGCCGTTGGAGAGCCGCAGGTAAGCGGGGCTCCAATCGGGGAGCACCGCAGGCCCCACAGCGCCGAGTACCGCCTCAGAGCAGTGCCAGCCCGCACGCAGGCGTTCACCGGCTTCGCGAGCGATGGCACGGCGCCGGTCTGCTGGATCTTGTTGGATCATGGTTGTTCCTCCCGGTTGGGATTGGGTCGTGTCTGGGGAGAGCATACTCGCACACCGCGGAGTGTGCAAGAGCGCGCGGCCGAGGGTCCGCATTCCAGCTGGTGAAGGCTTACGGACCCCTCAAAGCATGGCTTGCAGCCCCGTCCTCGGGGCGTCGGACGCGGCGGGCGCCTGCAGTGCGGTCCGCACTGGGCTGCAGATGCAGCGTGGCGGATGTTCAGCCCACCGCCTCTCGTACGAGCTGCAGCAGGGCCTCGCGCTCGCCCTCGATGCGTTCGTTGAGGCGCGCGGCGGCGACGACGGGAAGCCAGCGCTCGCGTCCACCGTCGTTCCCGCCCGTGTACTTCGCGTAGTACTTGAGGTAGAGACTGTAGTAGAACCCCGTGAAGAGGCGCAGCAGCCGGCTGATGGGAACCGGCGCCGCGGCGATGCCCACCGTCAGGATCAGGCTCGTGCGCGCCACGTCGGCCCACGGGTCGCCTGCCTTCGCCGTCATCCAATCGATGATGACCGGTCCCTCCGGTGTGATCAGCACGTTGTCGGGATGGAAGTCGCCGTGGCACAGCGCCTGTCCCTCGGGCAGCGCCGGCATCAGCGCCAGCACCTTGGCACGCAGGTCATCGGGCAGATCGGGGGCCTGACCAATGGCCCGTGCCATACTGTCACGATACGAGGGCAGCTGAGGCGCAGCGATGCGATGGACCTGAGCCTGCAACCGCGCCAGGTCGCGGGCGTGGCGGAAGAGGGTCCAGGGCCGCGCCTGCAGGTCGGCGAGCATCGAGATGCCCGTCACCCGCGCGTAGACGATGCCCCGGCGGCCCTGCGCCTCCACGATGGCGCCCGGGGCCGGCGTCGGGATGCCCGCCTCCACAATGGTGCGGGCGACGCGTGCCTCGTGGTCCACCCAGTCACGGGGGAATTGCTCACGATAGAGCTTGAGGACGTGGCCCTCACCCCAGGCGTAGACCTCCGCCGTGCGGCCCATGGCGATGGGCGTGCTGAGCGAGAAGGTGTGGGGCATGATCGATGCTCACTTTCTGCCGAAGAGGATGTCCTCGCGGCTGTACAGCCGGATGGCGATGATCACCAGGAGGGCGGATGAGACGAGTGTGGCGACGGTGGAGACGACGACGTGGAGCGGGTTCACCAGCTCGCCGCGGATGAGCTGGTTGATCAGCATCTGCTGCCCGTAGGTGGGGATCAGCATCGCGCCGATCGTGGCCTTGACCGGCAGAAAGGCGAGCACCATCCCCGGTAGGGCCGGGATCAGGGGCAGCCAGTTGACGTAGCTCTGGGCCTCCTTGAAGGTCCGCGTGAAGGTGGCGATGATCATCTGCAGCGCCCCCGCCAGCAACACCATCGGCAGGCAGATGAGGAAGATGCTGACCAGCGCCCCACCGTCGACGCTGAGCTGCATGCCCATGTAGCGCTCGATCGGGAAGACGTTGAAGACGAGGGCGAAGGCACCCAGCGAGATCCAGACCGTGATCATAGAGAAGGGGAGTGAGGCCAGCAGTTTGCCCACCACCAGCTTCCAGCGCTCGATGGGGCTGATGAGCAAGGGCTCCAGCGAGTTGCGCTCGCGCTCGCCCGCTGTGGTATCGATGATCACCGCGGCGCCGCCGAGGAAGACCGCCATCACGAGGAAATAAGGGAGCATATTGAGGAAGACGAAGGCCTGGCTCTGTGGCGTCGAGACGTCCACCTCCTCCACGCTCACGGCGGTGATGATCGTAGGGCTGATCCCGCGTGCCAGGAGCCGCAGCGCGCCGATCTGTTGGCTGTACTGCCGGACGAGGTTCTGGGCGCGGCGCACGTTCTGCATCGCCGAGGTGCGGGAGCTGTCGCCCACGATCTGCACAGGGGCGGGACGCCCGGCGCTGAAGTCCTCCCCGAAGTCCTTGGGGATGATCAGCACCACATCGACGTCACCCTGCCGCACGGCGTCGTGTGGGTCGCCCGGTGCATCCACCAGCACGGCGTTGTTCTGCTCCAGGAAGTGCACCAGCGCCGGGGCGTACTCGCGTCCCGCGATGGGCAGCTCGAGGGGGCGTTCGGTGGCCTCGCGGAACATGCTACCCAGCACCACGATCATCAGGAGGATCATCCCCGGCCCAAGCAGGGCATACCCGAACGTGCTGATGACCGAACGACGGTCGCGCAGGTTGTCGATCAGCTCTTTGGTGAAGACGACGGCGATCGGTTTCATCGTTCGAGTCCCTCCTCGGTGCCGATGACCGAGACGAAGGCGTCCTCGAGGTCCTCTTTGCCCGTCGTCCGGCGGAGCTCAGCCGGCGAACCCGCGCCCACGACGCGACCCTTGGCGATGATGACGATGTGGTCACAGAGCGCGGCGACCTCCTGCATGATGTGGCTGGAGAAGAGCACGCTCTTGCCCTCGTCGCGCAGCCGGCGGATGACGTCACGCATGGCGCGGGTGCTCATCACGTCGAGTCCGTTGGTGGGCTCGTCGAGCAGGACGTTGGGCGGATCGTGGACCATCGCCCGCGCGATGGCGACCTTGAGCCGCTCACCCGTGGAGAAGCCGTCCGTGCGCCGGTCGGCGATCTCCTGCATGTCGAGCAGCCGGATGAGGGCGTCGATGCGCGTCTCGAGCACGGCGTTCTCCAGCCCGTGCAGGCGTCCGTAGTAGCGGATGTTCTCGCGGGCGGTGAGCCGTGGATAGATACCGCGCGCGTCGGGCAAGGCCCCGATGCGCCGCTGCACCTCCAGGGGTCGGGTGAGCACGTTGAATCCGTCGACCGTGGCCTCGCCCTCGTCGGGCGTGAGCAGTGTATAGAGCACGCGCAGCGTCGTGGTCTTGCCGGCGCCGTTGGGGCCAAGCAGGCCCGTGATCAGGCCGTCGGGTGCGTCGAAGCTGACGCCACGCAGGGCGTGCACGTCGCCGAAGGCCTTGTGCAGGTTATGGACGGTGATCATGGCGTTGGCCTCGCCGACGTCTCGGTGGCTGGTCCTGCGGGGCTGACGAAGAAGGGTGGGGGCGCAAGCTGCTGCGCGCAGCCGGCGTCGAGATCGACCACGCTGCCGGCGCTGATGAAGTCGCTCACCAGCCGGTCGATGCAGCCGCGGCCCAGGAGCCCGTGACCCATACCCGGTCCGATCACGTGCAGGCTGTTGGGGAAATGCTGGGCGACGCGCTCGGCATACTGGGGCGGGGTCACCGGGTCGGCTTCGCCGGAGAGCAACAGCACCGGCACGTCGGAGCTGACCGGCTGTCTGAACGCCGGAGAGAGCTCCCCCTGCGGCCAGGCTGAGCAGACCTCGCGCAGCACCTCGGTGCGATCGCCGAAGAGGGTGCCCTCGGCTAGCGCCGCCGCCTCAGCCTCGGTGACGAAGGGGGCATCCTCGGTGCAGGCTACGGCGTAGAGCATGCCGATCGAGAGTCCGGCATCGGAGGCGCCGATCTGCGCCAGCAGAGGGGCCAAGTTGCCCATCTTGGCCTCCTCCAGGCTGAGCGGCAACAGCGCGGCGATCTCCGGGGAGTAGAGTAGGGGGAAGGTGACGTTGAGCAGGTCCTTGTGATCCAGCGTCACCGTCAGCGGCTCGGCAGTGACCGGGTCGCGCACCGCGGCGGTCAGAGGCTCGACCTCCAGTTGTGCGACCAGCTCGGTGAAGTCCTCGCGGGCTGCGGGGAAGGCCTCGCGGCAGGCGGCCTCTGCGTCGCAGCGGGCGAAGAGCAGATCAAGCGCGCGGTCGGCATCCTGGGCGGTGTTGAGGTAGAGGACGTAGTCGGGACTAACCACGGCATCCAGCACGAGGCTGCGCACCCGCTCCGGGAAGAGCCTCAGGTAGGTGAGCGCCGCGCGTGTGCCGTAGGAGATGCCGTAGAGGTTGACGCCGGCGTAGCCCAAGGCCTCGCGTACCTCGTCGAGATCCTGCATCGCGATCTCGGTGGTGTAGAAGCGCGGGTCGGCGTCCAGTGTTGGGGGACAGTCTCGCAGGGCCGCGATGACCTCCTCGGTCTCCGCATCGTCGTCCTCGGGCAGCTCGCACGTCAGCGGATGCGACGCGCCCGTGCCGCGCTGATCCACCAGCACGATGTCCCGGGTCTGGCGGAGGGTGCTGAAGCCGGCGGCTAGGGCGGGATAGACCTCCACAGCGGCCTGTCCCGGGCCTCCCACGAGGATGAAGAGCGGATCGGGCTGAGCGGCGCGGTCAACGGCGGGCACCACGGCGATGTTCAGGTTGATCCGGCGCCCGCCGGCGTCCTCGCGGTTCTCGGGCACCGTCAGCGTGCCGCAGCGCGCG
>CAZYYC010000148.1:5183-10151 GCA_964650935.1 uncultured Anaerolineales bacterium | reverse complement strand
GGGCTTGCCGGGCGATACGAGTCAACAGATCGGTTTCGATCAGGTGATCACCGACCTGGGGGGCTGCGGACGGTCCGAAGTGGTCTCTGTGACGATGCCCAGTGTAATCCCCGGACGACACCCTGTGTATGTCGTCGTGGATCCGGATGGCGAGGTCTCCGAACGAGACGAGCAGGACAACCTGCTGGAGGGTACTGTGCTAGTTGCGACTGAGAGGGTCTTTCTGCCCTTGACCAATCGCAAGTAGCGCACAGGTGCCTAGCCGTAGCTTCTGGGGCCAAATTACCTGCTCCAGCCCGCTGTGGGTTCCGTGGTAGGTAAGGATCTGTGGCCACGATGAAATGTACCCTTCGCAACCATGACGTCCAACGATGACTGAAGGGCGAGCCGGAACGAGGTAGGTCTGAACTGCCGTTGTTTTTTCGATCTCGAGACTGGGGATACGGCCGATGAGCATAATCACGTTCTGCAATGTGACGAAGAGGTTCGATCTTGGTCGTGGAAGAACCAACTCGTTCCAGGATCTATGGGTCTCCCTTGTAAAGCCTTGGCGTCGAGTTCCCAGACGTGCGCTCTTGGCTTTGGACAATGTGAGTTTTCGGGTTAAGGCAGGCGAAGCGGTTGGCTTCTTAGGACAGAATGGAGCCGGGAAGAGCAGCGTTCTCAAGCTCGTGGCGAACATCCTGGAGCCGACGTCAGGGAAGGTGTCGGTCAAGGGTCGGATATCAGCGTTGCTTGAGCTGGGCTCGGGTTTCCATCCGGAGTTGACCGGGAGGGAGAACGTCTTTCTGAATGGCTCGATTGTTGGTCTAGGCCGCGCTGAAGTGTCTCGTAGACTAGATCAGATTGTTGCGTTTGCTGGTCTGGAGCGGTTCATTGATGTGCCGGTCAAGTATTACTCCTCGGGCATGTACGTGCGTCTTGGCTTTTCTGTCGCGATTCATACTGATCCTGAGATCCTGCTCGTCGACGAGGTGCTAGCTGTTGGTGACCAGGACTTTCAGCACAAGTGTCTGCAACAGATTCGCGCCCTCAAGCGGCGTGGCGTGACGATTGTTCTAGTCTCTCATAGCCTGAGTGAAATCGAGACACATTGCGATCGGGCTATCTGGATACAGGATGGTAAGGTCGTAGCCGATGGGCGGTCGATCACGGTCGCGGACCAGTATCGAAGCGCGGTCAACCGACAGATATACCGCGCTGATGCCGATGAACCGTCGGCCCGAGAGGCGTCCACGGCAGCTAATCGATGGGGCACGCAAGACGCAACTATCGCCAGGGTCCAGCTTATGGATGGGAACCAAGCGACTACCAACGTCTTCCAATCCGGAGACCCTATGCGCATCCGCATGTTCTACAGGGCACCTGACCGGATTGATGCCCCGGCTTTTGGGGTTGCGTTCTACCGAAGCGATGGACTCCACATCAACGGACCGAACTCCGTACGTGATGGTGTTGACATACCATACATCGCGGGCGAAGGCTATGTTGACTATATAGTCGACTCACTGCCTCTAAACTGCGGAGAGTATGAACTGACCGCGGCTATGTACAACCGCAACTCAAGCGTAGCCATTGATCATCACCACAGGCAGTATCGGTTCAGAGTTGTTGCGCGCTCCTACTGGCGTGAGGAAGGTGTGGTTCATATACCTGCTCGTTGGCGACACCAGCGCATCGATCAGGATGTAGACGACACTCAGATCTCCCATCACGCAGATACCACCTAGCACTTGTCTTCGCGGAAAGGTCGATAGTCACGTGGCACCCGTCCTGGATCAGGTTCTGTTCGTGGCGAGTGCCGTGGTTGCTCTGTTTGCCGCCCTGTTGTTCTGGATGAGTCGCGTCTGTGTGGCGGGTCATCGAGTCGACTCGGACGATGTCGTTTTGGTTGTCTTCGTATCGATCGTGACGGTGACCATCGCGACTGGGTGGATGGGCGTTGTTCTAGCATCTCTTGGTTTGTTCGCTCTTGGGGGACTGGGGGTGTTCCTCTGTGTGGTTGCTGCGTTGCTTGTTGCAGCCTCCCGCGTAAGGAGAATCGACCTCCCACACGTTCAGCCAAAGGGGTCAACTGCAGTTCTCGTTGTCCTGGTCGCACTGTGCTTCATCGTGTACTTTCGGCCACACGAGTATATCCTCGGTGGATCTGATGCTGGCACCTATGTCAACATCGCTGGCGCGGTTGCCCGAACCGGCGACTTTGTCATCCATGATGACTGGCAGCAAATGCTGGTTGAGCACGCCTCGGTTACGATGCGGCAGCAGCCGGAGCAGTTACGCACTCGCTATCTACAGTTTGTTGGGTGGTATGCTGACGACCGCGATCCAGGCAGGATAGTGCCGCAGTTTTTTCCCCTGCATCCAACGCTGCTTGCTGTGGGGGCGGGCCTGGCAGGGATTAAAGGTAGCCTCCTTGTGACGCCTCTCTGGGGCGTGCTGGACATCATTGCTGTGTACCTGTTAAGCCGTCGCCTATTTGGTTCGCGTGTTGCGGTGTTGTCAGCCCTCTTGCTTGCTGCGACGCCTACGCAGATCTGGTTCGCTCGCTATCCTACCACTGAGCCATTGACGTTGCTTCTCGTCTTCTCCGCATTGTTGGGCCTCCATATGGTGTGGGATGACAGGCGTAGGGTGGATGCGGCGTGGGGAGCTTTCGGTGGAGCGGCTCTGGGAGCGGCATGTCTAGCACGCATCGACCTCCCCATAGTTCTGCTTCTTGTGCTAGGGTTTCTAGCCTGGCGTTGGTTACGACGGCGCTGGTCTCCTGGCATGGCCTGGTTTTTGGGTGCTCTCGTGCCCCTCACACTTCATGCCACCGTCTCGGCTCTGGCGATTAGCTGGCCATATGCCTGGAACACGTACCGATCCGTATTGCAGCGACTGTCTGCAGACTCGCTAGAGTGGTTGGTCGTCGGCGCCATCTCTTTCGTTCTGGCAGTTTTCACTGCTAGCCGATCGTCGCTTTCGCGTCGATATATGCCGGAGATGATCACTCTCGTCCGAAGATACGAGCGAAGTCTTCGTCTTGTGGTCGTCTGTCTGACATGTGCTCTTAGTCTGTATGCGTATTTTGTCCGTCCGTACGCTTCCGAGATCGGATACGTGACCAGCTGGCCGCTGGGGGATGAGTTCCCCGTCTTGAACAGCCACAACTGGCTACGAATGGGTTGGTACCTAACACCCTTGGGTCTTCTGCTCGCAACTCTGGGGGCAGCCAGTATGATCCATCGCGAGTCATTCTGGCGCCTCGGGCCATTCCTGGCTGTTGGTCTGCTGACGACGCTTCAATATCAGTACGACGTCTTCAATACGAGCTACCACATCTATGTCATGCGACGGTTCTTTCCGATCGTAATTCCCACGTTGATCGTGTTTGCAGCCTATGCTGTAGTGGGCCTAGCGAAAGCATGTGGGCGGCGCGTATGTCCGCAGCTAGGGGCGTGGACGATCTTGCTCCTTCTTGGAGGCCTTCTCTACCAGTCACGCTTTGTTCTGCCTCAGCGCGATTTCGCCGGTCTGCTTGACCAACTTGGCGAACTCGCGTCTGTGGTGGCCGACGATGCTGTGATTCTGATCGTTGAGCCTCAGGAGTCGGCGTTTGCCGACCATTTCGGAGTACCATTGCGGTTCATCTTCGATCACAGGATAGCGACGATCCGCACCGACACGCCGGACGTCGAGCCGGCGCTTCGTACAATCCTGGACTATGCGAAGCAGAAGGGGCTTCCCGTGCAGTTGCTTGCGTGGTCAGCCGTTCCTGAGAGGGTGCAGCAAACTTTGGAGTTAGTTCCCGAGACCGGCGTGTCTATCGATACCCAGGTGCTTGAGAGCACTTACTTCTCCTACCCGTCACGCGTCCTAACGGTGAGATGGGATCTTGATGTCTATACCGTCGAAATGGATGGCAGCTCGGACGACCTGTCTCTGCCTGGTGGCTCCGTTATCGACATCGGTGGGATCGACACGCTGTACGTTTCGGATGGGTTCTACGCCAAGGAGTTGGCTGTTGCGGGTGCCGAATCCATACGTTGGACCGGAAATAACGCAGTGGTGCACTTTCCGTCTGAACCTGGTGAACGATGGGTGCGCCTACGGGTTATGACCCCGCTCCTCGACGGATATGAGCCTGCCGCAGTGTCCGTGGTCCTTGACTCGCATGTCCTGGGTGAGTTTGTGCCGACCCCGGGGCAGTGGAGCACTGTCGAGTTTCGCGGTTCCGCAAGTCCCAAGGATGGTCGGTCTCGGCTAGAGCTGATCACCGAGACGTTCTCACCACGAGCCTATGGTCTCAGTGATGATGCTCGAGACCTGGGCGTGATGGTCGACTGGATTGACGTGGCCCGCATTCAGAGCGTGGGACCGTAATCCCGGTCCCAACCTGTTTGTTCATCGTGCAATGCGAGCCTGTCTGTGCACGCTTCCTACACCTACAGGGCACTTCCTGCTGGGCTAACTGCGACCGCTCCGTGACGGGGTCGGGCAGCTGGTCGTGTGCAATGTGGAAGTCACGCGAAAGAGCTCGGTGCGACTGGGCTAGAAGAACACTTTGAGGTGACCCGAGCCCTCAGTTCCGGTATGTTCCGTCCTTGACTGTGACGAGACACCCTGCCGTTTCGCCTCTGTTTCACTTGCTGACCATTGGCACGAATGCAAAGATGCTCGTTGGGAAAGCCACGATGGGCTCCGATGTCTCAACCACCTGTCCACTGCTATCGACGATCGCAATCGATACCGTGTACTTCGCGTGCTCAGTCAGGTTGGTGAGCTTGATGGCGGACAACTCGACACCAACATCAACTGATGAGCCACACTTAACCTGAAGTGGCGAGGAAGCTCCAGGCTCACATGCTAACTGAAGCCGGTACCGAGCAGCAGGCGACAGCAGGTGGAGGGCATCTGTACGCCAGACCACGTGCAGCGTCTCGGCGTCGAGGGCTCGTGCCGACAGGTCGATGGGTATCACAT
>CAZYYC010000148.1:0-5173 GCA_964650935.1 uncultured Anaerolineales bacterium | reverse complement strand
CACATATTCGTCGGCGCCAAGGTCAGCGCTGCCGGTTCGAGGCTGTTGATCGATGTCAACGTCTAGAATGACCGGCGAGACTCGATCGCGTGCTGGTGAGTCGCGTCTGAGGCGATAGTCGTGGTTCGGCGCACTAGGCGACACGTAGTTTACTGTGCTTGTCTCGTGGATAACACTGGTAAGCCCCTGGAAGGTGCCGGGTGGCCCAGCGTAGTTGCGGTCGTGGTTGTCGTCCACTGCGTTAGCGGCGTACATCACCTTGTCGAGCGTTACTGATGTGTTGACCTGAGCGTGTAGGGCCGCTGTGTGTACCAGGCCGGCGTGATCAGAGATAATGCTGTTTCTGACCACGGCTCGCGTCGGCATTGCACCCGTTACGAGGATTACGCCCTGGCCAAGGAGGTCCTGCTGGACGAGGTTCCCACTGATTCAGACACCACCACCACCGCCGCCAACGAGTCTGCCTTGCCCTACGCCGGCGTAGTTGGCAGCGACGATTGTGTTGTTCACCACCACCGATCGGCGCGCAGTCGTAACGGAGACGACAGCTATACCCCCACCCGATACGGCTCCACCGTAGACGACCCCATCACCCCCCTGTGCTCGATTCGAGACCACCTCGACGCGCGAGACCGTGAGATTGGCGTTCATCGAGCATATGCCGCCTCCCCAAGCTTGGCCTGCCACGTTGGTGGGATTGCGCCCATTGCCTCCGAGTGCTGTGTTATTCCTGACCTGGGAATCGTAGATGGCAAGTGAGGAGTCCTCGACGAAGAAGGCCCCACCAAAAGCTCCACCGGCTTCACCTGCCGGCGCACTCCCTCCCTGTGTGGTGTTGTTCGTAGCTGTGACGTCATACAAGGCTGCAACGGACGCGCCATGAAAAGCTGCTGCAGCGCCCTGACCATCTGCTCTCTCTCCGTCACCCACACCGCTGCCTGCGGTACTGTTCCCTGCAGCTGCTCGGTTGTCCTTGAACGTGATGCCCTCTCCCCGGAAGGTAATGCCGTACGTGAAGAGTGCACCGCCGATACCGTGGCCTCCCCGGATACCTCCCGATCCCCCAATGGCCTGATTGTTCTCAAAGGAGATGCTATGGAGTACGGCAGAGACGCCGCCCCACGTTGTGTTCACTGCCACAGCTCCGCCGGCCCCAGCTCCACCGACGCCCGTGGTTGATCCACCTTGGCTTCGGTTGTCAACGAATACCATATCTGCAAGCGTTACCGAAGCATGTTCCGAGAGGAGCCCGCCCCCGAATGAGTTGGTTGCGTCAGCCGATCCTGATGACCGACCGACGGCATATCCATTTCTGATAGTGAACCCAGCCATATTGAGGGAGGCCGTAGGGGCAGTCGGATAGGACTTCTGAAGACGTACTGCTCGCCACACGCCCTGGCCATCGATGATCGTCGGGTTCGCTACGACATTCTGCCGGGTCCAACTCGACGGGGCGAATCCTCCCAAAATGGTCAGCTCCTTGTCGAAATAGCAGACAACTGCGGACGTGCCCCCTATTCGACCTGTGCAGACATCCGTGTCGCTCTCGAATGTGTAGGTCCCCGCCGCGACACGGATCGTGTCTCCCGAGACGGCCTGATTGACAGCATACTGAATCGTCCGGCAGGGCTCCGTCTGCGAGCCACAGCCTGCGGTATTCTGTCCTGACGGCGCAACGTGGTGGGTGGTGGAAACTGTAGATGCCAGTACTGGATAACTATGAGCGAGGCCAGATACTAGAAGCACTATGACTAGCGTTCCCAGTGACACCATCCGCATCAGCTTTCTATCCATCTCATACCCTCCACAAACCTGAGCGCTTTATCTAATCGTAATCTAACCATATTATAGCCAAGAGCAGGCTGTTGTCAAGGAACAACACGAGTTCACGAGTTCCTAAGGAGGAGTCTGCTAACATAACCGCATCGCGCGTACGCGGATCACCGGCACGCGCCAAGTCGCTTCAACTAGTGAGATTCCTATTCGAAGCCTCTCTCAACGATAGTGATATTGGTCAAAGTCCGTGACGTGACTATGATCTGGTCCAATAGTCCCGTGAGGAGCGAGTGACATGCATAGACCGTGGGCTTATCCGATACAGAGTCGTCCTGCAACGCTGTGGGAGTCGTTGGCTCTCGTTCTCGAGTGGACCGTCGGCTTCTGTCCAGTCTGCAGACGGTACGTTGTCTTTCGTCGATGGACTGACAACTTTCGAGACAGTGGTTTCTGTTCTCACTGCAACAGCTTCTGTCGGCAGCGTCAGATCGCTCTGGTTGTGGAGCATGTATATCGTCAGGATCACCGCTATGCGGCGTTGGCTGATAACGAACTCGTAGTCTACAATACTGAGGCGCGAGGTAGCCTGCACAGAGAGCTGAGTGCTAGCTCTCGATCGCAGTATGTGGCTTCTGAGTACTTCGGGTTTGATGTCGTACCTGGCCAACGTTTCAACGGTACGCGACACGAGGACGTGCAGCATCTATCGTTCCCATCTGGATCCATAGATCTCGTGATATCGTCCGACGTGTGGGAGCACGTGCCTCTCCCGTATCAGGCACACGAGGAGGTCCTACGTGTTCTGAAGCTAGGAGGTCACCACGTCTTCACTGTGCCTTTTCACCAGACTCAGTTCCTGGATGATGTCCGGGCTACCCCGAATGCTGATGGAGCTCCTTCATTACTCAAACCGCCCATTTACCACTCCGATCCGATGTCCACAGATGGAGCGTTGGTCTACACGATCTTCTCGCTTCAGATGCTGGTGCGGCTTGCCGAGATCGGCTATAGCACTACACTGCACCGCCTGTACGCGCCCAGGTTTGGGATTTTGGGTAACAACGCACTGGTCTTTGATGCCCACAAGACCCTCTAGTCGCGCGAAGGGGCACAGGACTGCCGGTTGCCTCATCGTTCAGTGGTGATATCATAATGCTTCAACTTGGAGTCCAAAGGAGCTTGGATGCAAGCGAGTGTCGTCATCCCGGTGTGGAATGGTGCATCAGATATCGAGGCCTGCCTCACGGCGCTCTTCGAATACTCTGGTGACCAGCTTGGTCAGGTCATCTGTGTGGACAATGCGTCAGATGACGACTCCGTGGAACGGATCCGGCGCTTTCCCGAAGTCACCCTATTACAGCAGGCCACCAACCTCGGATTCGCTGGTGGTGTAAACGTGGGTCTAGATGCTGCGGCTGGCGACCCCCTGATTCTGCTCAATCAAGACTGCATAGTAAGGCCCGGCTGGTTGACTGCCCTATCTGCTGCCTTTGATAGTCATCCGGAGATCGGTGTCGCGGGCGTGACGGTGCTCAACGATGACGGCAGTGTCAACCACGCGGGCGCGGAGATTGTGAAGCCCGCGGGTTTCGGTCTCCACCATACCGAGATCCGCAACTCAACACCCTATCCAGTGGACTATGTCACGGGAGCAGCCTTCGCATTGCGTCGCACAGTGTGGGAGACGGTTGGTCGCTTCGACGAGGGCTACTACCCTGCTTACTTCGAGGAGGCTGACTACTGCTATCGGGCTCGCCACAATGGGTTTGAGGTCTCCTATGTGCCTCAGTCTAGGGTCACACACCTTTTCACCAGTCTAGAGAGCCTCCGTCACCCGTTTCGACGGGCTGCCAGCCAGCACCGCATGCGCTACCGATTCGTGTGTAAGCACTTCACGGCGGATGAGTTGAGGGCCTTCGCCACAGCGGAGCTCAAGTCTCTGACGACCGGTGATTACCTCAACGAGGTCATGGGTCGCGCAATCGCTGCGCGGAGCACGCTAGAGGGGCTGAACGACATCCTGGAGCGGCGTCGATCGGACCTGGATGATGAGCTGAGCCGAGACCTGCAACCGCTTCTGCGCCAGGCGTTTTCCAGGATAGCTCGGCAGGCGCTAGCTGCATCCAGCCACCTGAGTCGACCTCGATTCGAGTCGTGGGACGTGATCCGGGACCGAATCGATGCTCTGAAGAAGCGCGAGTACGACCTGTTACGTCGCATCTACTTCAGAGCTCCCGACGAAACAGAGAAAGAGTCTCGGCTGAGGCGTCTCGCCAGGCTCCTGGTTCTTCGGCCGCTCAGCTTCCTTATCGGCCGTGACTATCTGCTACTCTCGGAGCTCAACACCGTCCACGTTGCTCGGCTCGATGCCGGACAGGCGTTGAGCCTGGCTCAGAACGATTTGGTTGAGCATCTGCTTGGGTTGCTGGACCTATACACGGACTATGAGAACCTCTGATCTGTCGATTTCGGTCATCGTTAACACGACGGATCGAGAGCGGCAGCTAGCCACATTGCTGACATCGCTCGACCAGCAATCGTACCGCAACTTCGAGGTCGTGGTTGTGGTTGGCCCAACGACCGACGATACACTTCTGGTGCTGGAGCCATACCGAGAGCGTATCCGGCTATCACGCTGCGCTAAGGCGAACCTGAGCCAGTCGCGCAACATTGGTCTACTTGCGGCCCGTGGCGATGTGGTGGCGTTCATCGACGACGACGCTGTGCCTTCACATCGGTGGCTGGAACAACTCGCCAGGCTCTTCGAGAACCCCAACCTAGATGCCACCGGCGGCGTGGTCTACTCGGCATATCCTGACAGCCGTCTGCCGAGTGTTCAGTTTCGAGTCGGTCGGATCTCTGCTTTGCTCGAGCAGGCGGATGTTCGCGACTCGCGGCTAGATGGCCTGGTCCCCGTGGGGGAGTCGACTTGCTGGGTGGATCGTATGATGGGTGCAAATATGGCCTTCCGTCGTGCTGCGGTCCTGGAGATCGGCGGATTCGATGAGTTCTACGTATTTGTGGCTGAGGAGGCCGATCTCGCTTTCCGTCTGGCGCAGGCCGGGAAGGTCGTGCATCCGGTCCGCGAAACAAAGGTGTATCATTTGCCGGCGTCGAGCCGAAACCGTGAGGTGTTCACCTTCAAAGGACGATGGTGGCTTCAGACGCGGTCGGGTGTCTACTACACTCTGAAGAACGGACCAAGGTCCGGTGATTCCTGGCGTACCGTCTTGCGACGCTGTCTCATGCTTGCTCACGGGCACTGGATCTGGAGTTGGTGGTTGCGCCACGAGCATCGCATATCGTTGGGGTTGATGTGGAAGATGAGGCTAGAGGAGGCGTACGCACTGGCAGTGGGTATGATCGGTGGCCTTCTCCAGCGTCGCAGGCTCATACC
>CAZYYC010000147.1:0-10166 GCA_964650935.1 uncultured Anaerolineales bacterium | reverse complement strand
GCTGGACTTTTCCCACCGACCACGTTAACATAGGTAAGGTCTAGTGCCCGGTGCGCACCAGCCGCCGGGCGCCCAATAGAAACGAGGTCACCATGGATCTCTTCGGAACCCGACAAGGACCATCCTGTGATTGGTGCGGCGGCGAAACCCGCCTCATCTCGAGCGCCTGCAGCGACCCCTTCCATATCGTCAACCTGGGCCACTGTCCCCACTGCAATCGCACCACCGAGGCGCGCATCTTTATCGGTGAGCGCGACGATGGGCGACTCCCTCTCCGAGAGGATTGGCCCGTCGCTCACCGCCGCCTCTGGTTCGACAGCCTCTAGCCGAGCCGCCCTCGCCGGCTTCGGTCCCACGCATTGGGAGCGCCCTACCGCTCCCGGAGTTGCAGCTGCGTCCATTACGGGTATAGTAGCCCCAATCGCGGCCCGCACCTCGTCCGCGTCCCAACGCGAAAGGAGCCTGCCTATGTCAACCGGTTATGTCCACCAGCGCACGCCACTCGCACAGGTCACCCAGGCCATGGTCGCGACCGCCATGGGTCGCGAGCCCGCCGATCTGATCATCCGCAACGCGCGCCTCGTTAACGTGAACACCGCGCAGATCCAGGGAGGCGTCGATATCGCCGTGCGCCGCGGCCTCATCGCCCTCGTCGGCAACGCCGACCACATCCCGGTGGCCGCGTCGACGCGCATCGTCGACGCCGAGGGGCGTTACGTGCTCCCCGGCTTCATCGACACCCACGACCACGTCGAGAGCAGCATGGTCGATATCCGCAACTTCGCCGCGGCGGTGCTGCCTCACGGCACCACGACCATCGCCTGCGACAATCACGAGATCACCAACGTCTTCGGCGTGAAGGCGGTCCAGCTCTTCCACGATGCCGCCGAGGGCCTGCCGCTCAAGGTGCTGGTCGCGATGCCGGTCTGCGTCCCCTCGATCCCCGACTTCGAGGACGCCGGCGCCACCATCACCGCCGATGACGTCACCACCGCCTACCGGCAGGGCTGGGCCGCGCTCCAGGGCGAGCAGATGAACTTCCCGGGCCTGATCTACGGCGACCCCGGCGTGCACGCCATCACGCGCGCCTCACTGGAAGCCGGCAAGGTCCTCACCGGGCACTACGCCAGCCTGGCGCTCGACGAGGGGCTCAACGCCTTCGCAGCCGCCGGCATCACCGGCGACCACGAGGGGACCACCGCCGAAGGCGCGCTGCGCCGCGTGCAGCTCGGCTGCTACAGCCAGATGCGCTACGGCTCGGCCTGGCTCGACATGCCCAACCTCGTCAAGGCCGTCACCGAGAACCCCGGGCTCGACACCCGCTTCTTCGCGCTGGTCACCGACGACGTGACCCCCGCGACCGTCGTCAACCAGGGCCACCTCGACCGCGTGGTCCGCGAGGCCATCCGCCAGGGCCTCTCGCCCATCCAGGCCGTGCAGATGGTCACGCTCAACGCCGCGCAGCTCCTGGAGCGCTCGCGTGAGATCGGCACGGTCTCGCCGGGCCGCGCTGCCGACCTGCTGATCGTCAGCGACCTCGTCGCGATGACCATCGACCAGGTCTACTGCGACGGCGTGCTTGTCGCCGAGAACGGCGAGCTCGTCATCGACATCGCGCCCTATGACTACCCCGATTGGGCCGTCGCCTCGGTGCACCTGGACCCCTTGACCACCGCCGACTTCGCGGTTCCGGTCGACGCTGAGTCGCCCGTGAACGTCCGCACGATGCGCGTGGTGCCCGGGATGGTCCACACCGAGGAGGTCGAGATCGAGATGACGCCTGTCGACGGCACGCTCGCCGCCGACCCGACCCGCGACCTGATGAAAGCCGCGGTCTTCTACCGCCACGCCGCCGAGGCCGCAGCCGACGGCTTCAAGCCGCTGGGCAGTCGCACGGTGGGCTTCGTCACCGGCCTGCAGTTCGATCCGGGCGCCGCCTTCGCCTCCACCGTCTCCCACGACTGCCACAACCTGCTCGTGGTGGGCTCAGACGAGTCCGCGATGGCCCGCGCTGCTAACGCCGTGATCGCGATGAACGGTGGGATGTCGGTGGTGGTCAAGGGCGAGGTCGCCGCCGAGCTCCCCCTGCCGGTAGGCGGGCTGATGGCGCTCGACAGCGCCGCCGCCGTCGCCCAGCGCGTGGAGGCCATCGAGGCCGGGCTCAAGGCCGCGGGTTGCCCTCATGACGCCGCCGAGATGACGATGAGCCTTCTGGGCCTCATCGTGCTCGAGACGCTGCACCTCTCCAACCGCGGTCTGGTCGCGCTGCGACCCGGGCAACCGCCCGAGTTCGTCGACCTGATCGCCTAGCTTCGGCAACGAAAAAGGGCCTTGGGCGCTTGACGCGCCCAAGGCCCTTCGGACTTCGGTACGAGGTTACCAGCGCAGGACCGCCGCCAGAGGCCCACCGTTGGGCACATCCTCCGGTGGTACGGCAAAGACCTCCCCTCCCGTCAGCAGCGTGCGGAGCGCCGCCAGATCAAGGAGATCCTCGTCGCCGGACTCGCGTTTGTTATGCTCCGACACACCCAACACATCCGGATCGAAGGTGCCCCACGCCTGAACATCGACGGCGACGATAAGCGAGGCGACCCGACCCTGATGCGCCGCGATGACGGCCTCGGCCACGTCGGACGTCGCGCGATCCACCGCGGCAAGCTCGCCATACTGCGCCGCCGCCTCCGCCTGCGCCCGAGCGAAGATCGGCTCCACCAGGGGCCACGCCTTGGCATGCAACGCCTCGGCCTTCATCTCCTCGGGATTGCCCGCGACGCCCCGGTCGACGATCGTCGCCAAGCCACTCGCCTCGCGGAACAGCGGCATCAGGTAGTCGACGCCCGCGAGCACGATCGGTGCCCGCACATCCCTGAAAACTGTCGGCAGCGCCTCAGTGACCTTACGGAACCACCGCAGGATCTGGCCCTTCGCCTCGTCGCTCATATCGTGACCGAAGTAGGCACCCGCACGTCCCTGGCCCGGCACGCCGGCCCCCGTGCTCGAGTGGTACTGCAGGTGCTTCTCGAAGCTGATCGACTCCACAAGGCTCGGCGGCATCCCCTCGAGATCGATCTCATCGACCGAGTGCCTCGTCCCCTCCAAGAGCCGCACCTCAGTCTGGCTCAGCCCCAACACGTAGAAGTGGCCGTCGTTGGCGAAGTAGCGCAACAGCGGCTTCAGGTGGAAGCGGTTGGAGATGACCACCAGCTCCTCGAAGCGCAGCGGCAGGCGATAGGCATAGGAGAACTCAGGGGTCATAAAGAGCGCCAACCCATCGCTCTGCTGGCGCCAGAACCCCGGGTCATCCATAAGTTGCTGCGCCGGCTTCAACAGTGCCAACACATCGGGCCGCCGCATCCCCTTGTCGAGTAAGCGCTTCTCGGCCTCGCTGACCAGGTTCTTCAGGCGAATCGGGTCCTGCTCCGTCTCGCGTCCGGCACGGTGCGTGGGCATATAGAATGAGAGGTGGTGTCCGGGGCCTCTGTCCAACAATCCCTCGAGATGGTCTATGGCGAAGATGTCCATCGAAAACCCCCTTAGGTGGCTAAGCCGCCGTAGACCGGCGGCGAACGAAACAAGCTTGGGGACGGCGACTAGGCGCCATCCGTCCTTAGTCTACCTGATCGGGGGCATGAATCAACCGCAGCGCGCGCAAGCGAGGTAACAACAAGGCGGAGAGGGTGGGATTCGAACCCACGGTAGTCTTGCGACTACAACGGTTTTCGAGACCGCCCCATTCGGCCGCTCTGGCACCTCTCCGAACACCGTGCATTATACCACAACTGCGCCGCCGCGCGAGCAACGCCGACGCACCGCGCCACCACCCGAGGACACGCCATCCCGCCCAAGGGCTTTCCGCAGGCCTTGGGCGGTGGTCTGACGGCAACACCTCGCACAGCGACCACCGGACGCCTATCGAGGCGGACCACCGCTCAAGGCCCCCGGAAGGCCCTTGAGCGGAACTCCCCTATCGTGTCACCAGCGGCACGTAGACCTCCGCCTGCCCCAGCGGGCAGGCCACCAGGCCGGTCTGCGCGACCAGCGACAGCCCTTCCTGGCCCGTATCATCGGCGAACAGAGCGATGCCGTAGGCGTGCCCGCACACCGCCCCGAAGTCCAGCGCCACCGGCGAGGGCCCGTACGCGCCCGCCGGCGGGTTGGAGACATCGGTGCGGAAGTCCCAGATCGGCTGCCCGTTCGCCTGGAGCTGCAACACCTCGAGCCGCGTGCCGAAGAAGGTCCCGACCATAAACGGCTCCACGCGCAGCTTGCACACCGTCGCCGCCGCCCGATAGCAGCTCGCGTTGAGCGTGCCCGACGTGACCGCCGTGGTCGCTGCCGCCGCAGGCTGCGCGCCGGAGCTGCGCAGCCCCAGGGCGGCAACGGCCACACCACAGATCGCCCAAAGCGTCACCAGCCGTCGCATCACCTTCGTCGTCACGGCACCATGGCCGGGCAGGTGAAGCTGCCGGTCTGCCCATAGTTCAGCGGATTGGCGTCCGTGGTGTCTTGGGCTACCAGATTCATCACGTAAGTCTCACCACACCTCGCCGCGAAGTCCAGCGCCACCGACGAGGGCGTGTAGTCGTAGTTGGGTGGGTTGGAGACATCCGTGGTGAAGGCGTAGATCGGGTTGCCGTTGGCGTACAGCGTGAACTGCATCAGCCGCGCACCCGCACCATCGTTGATATTGATCGTGAAGGGATCCACATGCAGGCGGCACTGGCTGGGCGCCGCGATATAGCAGCCGCCGTTGATCGGGCTGGCGAATCCCGTGACGGCCGCATCGGCCTCCTCTCGCGTCCACCACGCCGACGCGAGGATCGCGAGGCCCACGATGACCAAACCCACTAACACCAGCCCCCCTCTGCGTTTCATCGTCCCTCCCAGCGCAGACCTGCGCCCGCCGGACGACGATCCCCCGCTCAAGCTGCCGAGGGATCCTCCTCCCACAACCCGAAGACGTTACCCTCCGGGTCGCGGAACTGCGCCATCCATCCCATCCCCGGCACCGGCATCTTCGGGACCACCACCGTGCCGCCGAGAGCCTCCAGCTTCGCCACGCTCTCATCGACCGAGGGTGTGCTGATGTACGCGACGAAGCGGTGCTCGTCATGCTCGCGCTGCATCATCGCGCCATGCAGGTCCGCCTCGTCGTCACTCACCATCACCCCGTGGTAACCCTCGAAGCCCTCCACCGGCGCGATCTTCCACCCGAACGCCGCTTCGTAGAACGCCTGTGCCCGCGCCACATCGTCCGCGGGTATCTCGAAATGCACGAGTTTGTGACTCATCTCACCTGTCCCCCTTGTGCTTGAGGTGCCGCCGGTCACGTCTCACACGACGCGCACGGCGTGCATTTAATATATATGTATGATCATTATAGTCTCAATTATGCGCAACGCAAGCCCCAGTTTCCGGGTGTGCCGGATCGCGCTTCAATGGTACAATGCACATAAGTCTGTGCATCAACCTGAGGACGCGACGCGAAAGATGCTAACGCCTATGCGACATTACGACCGCCCCTCGCCGGGTGCGACCCGGCGCCGGCTGACGACGGCCCTCGCCGCACTTATCGCCTGCGCTGTGGCCCTCCTAGCGTGGCCCTCGAGCGTCGCCGCGCAGGCGGCGATCCAACCCGAGCGCCCGAGTGCGCTCGACCCCAACGCGATCTTCAAGCAGGGCAGCGACGGCACCTACCTCTGCCCGAAACACCTGGTCCGGCGCACGCCACACCGGTGCCCGCCCTACGGTCCGGGCACACGCCAGGTGCGCCGTGCCTTTCTCAGCGCCCGGCTGCCCGATCCCCTGCCGGCCCTGGCGACCGAAGCGCTCCCCACGCCTGAGGGCAGTGTGACCCGCTACCTCTACGGACAGATCGTGAACTACCCGGCGCCCACCTACCGCCACCCGGCAGAGGCCGAAGCCGGGCTCGATCCCCTCCGCGTCTTCCGCTCCAACATCAACTGGGCGAGCGTGATGGGCACCGTGGACTACAACGGCGAGGTATGGGTGCAGATCAATGCCGAGGAGTACGTCCGGGCCGACCACGTCGCCTATCCCGAGCCGTCGCGCTTCCAGGGCATCGTCCTCTCCGAGCAGCCCGCGCTCCCCTTTGCCTGGCTGCGCCGCGAGGTGCAGCCCTCGCCCTCCCCCGGCGCACCGCCTTCAGGCGAGCCGCTGGCGCGCCGCACCCTCGTCACCATCTTCGCCACAGAGGATGTCGGGGGTAGGCGTTGGGACATGGTCGGGCCTGAGCAGTGGATCGATCACGACACGGTCTCCCAGATCACGCCGCGCAGCGCGCCCCCCGGGGTACCCGCCGGCGTCAAGTGGATCGACGTCGACACCTACGAGCAGACGCTCGCGGCCTACGAGGGCGAGCGCCTCGTCTACGCGACGCTGATCACCGCGGGCAAGGCGGAGCTCACGCCGCTGGGCCTCTTCCGCATCTTCCGTAAGGTCAGCGCAGCGCTGATGCAGTCCTACGACCGCTCGATGGACGACGAGTACTGGTTCCACCTGGAGGATGTCGAGCACGCGCAGTTCTTCAACGACCGCATCTCGCTGCACGCCGCCTACTGGCACGACTACTTCGGCAGCAGCCGCTCCAACGGCTGCATCAATCTCTCACCGCTCGACGCCCGCCGGCTCTACGCGTGGACCGACCCCCAGCTGCCGCCGGGCGGGAGCTGGGTCACCGCCGAATCCGCCGGCGAGGGTCAGACCTGGGTCTGGGTCCACCACTCCGGCGATGGCGTGACGCACAAGCCGAGATGGTAATGAGTAACACGTAAGCCGGTCACTCGCCAATGGTCAGCGCAGCGGCCTTCCAAACACCGCGATCACATACGTGTAGCCCCACGGCCCCGGGGCCACACCGATCCCGATCTCGGTGAGCCACGTCGTCAGCAGCGTGCGCCGGTGCGGGTCGTTGGGCGGCACCTCGTCCATCCAAATGTCGATCGCGCCCTGGGGCGAGGGGCGAATCGCCCAGCACTCGGCCCAGCTCGCCGGCGCATAGCCCACGCGCAGCACCCGATCCTTGATCGTCGAACCGTCCGAGCCCGTGTGGCTGCACGAGCTGCGCCCCGAGCAATCGTTCGCCTGAATCTGCGCCGCCTGGGCCAGCGTCTCGTTGTAGGCCAGGGCCGGCAGACCGTGTGAGGCGCGCACGTCGTTCATGATGCGCGCTACCTCGTGGGGCCACGCGCCCAGATCCGATGGAGGCGGTGCGACCGCGGCCGCCGGCGCGGGCGTCGCCGTTGGCGCAGGTGCTTCGGGCGCCGCCTCGCCCGGCGGGGAGGCATCGGCAGGGACCTCGGCGACCGCCGCCGGCGCAGGTGTAGCCGTCGCCGCGGGAACCGGCGCGGCAGGAGGCTCGGGCGCCCGCGCGACCACGAAGTCGGTCAGCGGCAGCACCAACGCCTGCCCGATCCCCAATAGATCGACATCCGCCAACCCGTTGGTGCCCTGGATCTGCGCCACCGTCAGGCCATAGGCCTGCGCGATCTCGCTCAGCGTATCGCCCTCGCTGACGACGTGGAGCGTCCAATAGACCGAGGCCCCCTCCCAGGCGCTGCGCGGCGGGACGACCAGCTCCTGGCCCAACTTCACCACGGTCGAGGTCCCCATCTCGTTCTGCAGCTGGATCGCCGCCATCGGCACCCCATGCTCAAGCGCCAGCCCGAGCAGCGTGTCGCCCGGCTGGACCGTCACCGTCAGGAAGGTCGCGGGCACGACCGGCGGCGCGGGCTCCATCGCTACCGTCGCCTCGGGCTCCGCCACCGCCTCCGCAGCAGCGGTGAGCGCCTCGGTCGGCTGAGGCGTCGGCGAAGGTAGCTGGAGCGCAGCCGTCACCGTCGTCGGAGCTGCCGTCGGCTCCACCGCCGCGGGCACCTCGGCAGCACAGCCGACCACCAACAGCGCCAGCACCAAGCCCAACCCCACACGATGTCGCATACGGGCTATGCTACCCGACTCCCCGCCCGAGACAAGGGCTCCGTCCCGGGACGCCCGACGCGGCGAGCACCCTCGCCGGCAAGCTTTCAGCCCCCTCGTCCGCGAGGGCCCCGTCCCGGGGCGTCGGACGCGGCCACCCCCCATCAGCGCTTGCAGACCCCGCGCACCCAATTGACTCCCACGCACCACCCGCTATAATCGCCACGATCGCGCCGCACAGGCGCGCGACACAACACAAAGGACATCCTATGGTCGCTACCCTACGCGCCACGTTGCGCGCCAACCACAAAGAGATCACCCGCTTCCTCAAGTTCGCCGTCGTCGGCACCATCGGCGCCGTCGTCGACTTCGGCATCCTCTACCTGCTCCACGCCGTGCTCCACTGGCCCCTGGCGCTCGCCAATACCGTCTCCTTCACCTGTGCCGTCATCAGCAACTTCATCTGGAACCGGCTCTGGACCTACCCCGACTCCCGCTCCAAGCCCATCTCGGCCCAACTGCTCCAGTTCTTCATCGTCAACATCGCCGGCTGGGCCATCAACACCGGCATCCTGCTGGCGCTCAACGTGCCGCTCACCGGCCTCGCCGCCTCGCTCCCGATGGTCGCCACACCCGACCTGGCGCATAAGCTCGGCTACAACGCCGCCAAGGTCATCGCCACCGGCGTCGTCATGTTCTGGAACTTCTTCGTCAACCGCATCTGGACCTACGGGGATGTGGACTCGTGACGAGTAACGAGTGACGAGTGAGCGAACTCCGGATCACCGGTTACTCGTTACTCGTTACTCGTTACTCGTCAGCGGTTGATCATCGCCAATCCTAGCCTAACCAACCTACAAAACCGGAGATGTTATTGCGCATCGGCATTGACTACACCGCAGCAGCGCGCCAGGGCGGCGGGATCGGACGCTATACCCGCGAGTTGATCACCGCCGCATTGGCACTGCGACCCGACCACGACATCGTGCTCCTCGCGGCGACCGCCGGACTGGGCGACGGCTGGACCCGCCAGGCACGCCGCCTGCACGAGATCGCCTCACCGAGCCGTCTGAGCATCCGTACCCTCCCACTCACCGACGACTGGATGGCGCGCCTCTGGCACCGGCTGCGCCTGCCCCTCCCCGCCGAGCTCGTGACGGGCAAGCTCGATCTCTTCTACGCACCCGATTTCCTGCTTCCGCCCCTCGCCGGCAAGGCCCGCACGCTGATCACCATCCACGACCTCTCCTTCCTGCGCCATCCCGAGACCTTCCCGTCGCAGCTACGCGCCTACCTCGAGACCGCCGTCCCACGGAGCGCCGAGCGCGCCGATCACGTGCTCACCGACTCCGAGGCCACCCGCCGCGACGTCATCGAGCTCCTGGGGCTGGCACCCGAGCGCGTCACGACGCTCCTTCTCGGTGTCTCCGATACCTTCACGCCCGACGCGGGCCCCCATGAGCGCGCTCACTTGCGAAGCGCCTACGCCATCGGCGACCGCCCCTACATCCTGGCGGTCGGCACGGTTCAGCCGCGCAAGAACTACGCCCGGCTCATTTCCGCCGTCGACCGGGTGCGCGAAGTCGCCGACGTCGACCTCGTCATCGCCGGACGGCCTGCGTGGCTCGCCGACGAGGTGCTCGCAGCCGCCGCCGCACGCGACCACGTCCACCTTCTCGGCTTCGTCGCCGACACCGACCTGCCCATGCTCTATCGCCAGGCCGGCGCGCTCGCCTTCCCCAGCCTCTACGAGGGCTTCGGCCTGCCGCCCCTGGAGGCCATGGCCTGCGGCACGCCCGTCATCGCCTCATCCGCATCGAGCGTGCCCGAGGCCGTCGGCGACGCCGGACTGCTCCTCGACCCACTCGACGTCGCCGCCTGGGCCGACGCCCTCATCGCCGTCCACGCCGATGCCGACCTGCGCGCCGGCCTGATCGCCGCAGGCCTCGCCCGCGCCGCCGGCTTCACCTGGACCCGCGCCGCCGAAGCCTGGCTCGCCGCCATCGCCCGCATGTGAGTCGGAAAGCCGTTCCGACCTCCGCCCTTCCGCCACACGGCTCGGGCGGGTCAGCTACCCGCCCCACATGCACCCGTGTAGGTCGGGCTGCCAAGCCCGACACCTCCCTCGCCGACCACCAACCGGCGGAGGTGCACGCCGACCTACGCCGCCCCGCCGTAGGTCGGGCTGCCAAGCCCGACACCCTCCCCTCGCCCACCACCAACCGGCG
>CAZYYC010000146.1:8650-10240 GCA_964650935.1 uncultured Anaerolineales bacterium | reverse complement strand
TTGGCCGATGAAGAGCTCTCCGCTGTGCTGGATACCTTCGACGGACGCGAGGTGCTCCACGTCACCTTCGGGTCGATCCTGGATGCTTTTGGCGAGCGGATCAAGGCCGTGCTGGATGCCCACGAGGAGGCTCACTACGATGCGCTGGAGGTGCACTTCATCCGGCATCTGGAGCCGTTCGCCGTTGATGCGGCGGATGTGTAAAGGGTAATGAGTAACGAGTGATGCGTGAGGGCTGTCCGCCGACTCCGGATCACCCGTCAATCGTCACTTGTCACTCACCATCTGCATAAGGAGGCGCTATGAACCACACCGGTACAGATCACCGGGAGTATCTCACGACGTTGTTTGGCTTGGAGGACCGGGTCGCTGTGCTGACAGGGGGCGGTGGCGTCCTGGTCGGCACGATGGCCCGCGCATTGGGTCGTGTCGGCGTCAAGGTCGCGGTGCTCGATATCGCGCTGGAGGCTGCCGAGCGCGTCGCCTCCGAGGTTCGCGAGGCGGGCGGAGAGGCGATTGCCGTCAGATGCGATGTGCTGGACAAGTCCAGCGTGGAAGCGGCGGCAGCCGCGGTGGTCGGCGCGTTCGGCGGGGTGGACATCCTGATCAACGGCGCCGGCGGCAACAAGAAGGAGGCGACCACCACGCCGGATCTCTCCTTCTTCGACCTGCCCGCCGATGCGGTCACCTGGGTCTTTAACCTCAACTTCATCGGCACGCTGTTGCCGTCCCAGGTCTTCGGCAAGTTGATGGCGGAGCAGGGGCGAGGTGTCATCCTCAATATCTCGTCGATGAATGCCTTCCAGCCGCTGACGCGCATCCCGGCCTATTCAGCCGCTAAGGCCGCGGTCAGCAACTTCACGCAGTGGCTTGCGGTGCATATGAATCAAGAGTATGCTCCTGATATTCGCGTGAACGCTCTGGCGCCGGGTTTCTATCTGACCGAGCAGAATCGGTTCTTGCTCACGGACGCGACGACGGGTGATCTGACCCCGAGAGGGCAGACGATCATTGATCACACGCCGATGGGGCGTTTCGGCGATCCGGAAGACTTGATCAGCACCACGTTGTGGCTGCTCTCCGACGGTGCCGCTTTCGTGACCGGCGTGGTCGTCCCAATCGATGGTGGATTCAGCGCCTTCAGCGGGGTCTGAACTTCGCAAGGTCGCCACAGGACCGGCTCACTGATGCTGACAGAGTCTCAAACAAGGAGGTAACGTATGGTGAACTACCCTGAACCGGCCCGCCCTCTGGCCGAGATGCAACGCACCCATGACTTCTTCGTGGGGATCGATTCGGACGGCTGTGCCTTTGATACGATGGAGATCAAGCACAAGGAGTGTTTCACCCCTAACATCATCCGGTGGTGGGATCTTCAGGCGGTCTCCAAGTATGCACGTGAAGCTGCCGAGTTCGTCAATCTCTACTCCAAGTGGCGTGGCATCAACCGTTGGCCCGCGCTGGTGATGGTCTTCGACCTGCTGCGCGAGCGCGCCGAGGTGCAGGCCCGTCACGTCGAGCCGCCCAAGGCCGAGGCGCTCCGCGCGTTCATCGCCGATGATCGCTTCCCCAAGAGCAATGACGGGCTCG
>CAZYYC010000146.1:0-8550 GCA_964650935.1 uncultured Anaerolineales bacterium | reverse complement strand
GAGGGAGCTCGGGAGATCCGACGCCCTCTCGCCGGATCCCCCAAGACCATGACACATAACGGAGCCTCACACTACAAGCGGATCGTGGTCAAGGTGGGCACGAGCGTGTTGACAGAGGGCACACGACGTCTGAGTCCTCCACGTATGGTCGACCTGGCGCGGCAGTGCGCGGACCTGCAGAGGGAGGGGTACGAGGTGATCCTCTGCACCTCCGGCGCGATCGCCGCCGGGCGGGAAAGGCTGGGCTATGCGGGCGGCCCCCCTCAGTCATTGCGGCTGCCGCCAGCCGAGCGGCAGCCGCCTGCCGAGGAGACGGCGACCGTCGCGGCCAAGCAGATGCTGGCTGCGGTAGGACAGAGCCGCCTGATGTTGATGTGGGATCGCTTCTTTGAGATCTACGGCCTCAACGTCGGGCAGCTGCTCCTGACGCACGGTGATGTGACTAGCCGAGGGCGCTTCTTGAACGCGCAAGACGCGCTGCATGCGTTGATTGAGCACCGTATTATCCCGATCATCAATGAGAATGACGCGGTGGCGACGGAGGAGATCAAGATCGGTGACAATGACAATCTGTCGGCGCTCGTCGCCGTGCTCGCCGACGCCGACCTGTTGATCCTGCTGACGGATCAGCCCGGACTCTTCACGGCGGATCCCCGTCGAGATCCGAACGCCGAGCTGATCGCCGAGGTGCAGGCTGTAGACGACCGGCTGCGCGCGCTGGCAGGCGGGAGCCGGACCGGGCTGGGCGTCGGCGGGATGGCGACGAAGTTGGCGGCGGCGGACCTCGCCTGTCGTGCGGGTACCGAGGTGGTGATCGCTGCGGGAGTCGAGCCGAATGTGCTCTCCCGGATTGTCTCCGGCGAGAGCTTGGGCACGCGCTTCTTGGCGCTCGAGACGCCACCCGAGAACCGCAAGCGCTGGATCCTCGCGGGTGCGGTGCATACCGGTCATATCGTGGTCGACGAGGGGGCTGTACAGGCGTTGCGCCATCAGGGGCGCAGTCTGTTGCCGGCAGGCATCGTGGGCGTGGAGGGCGTCTTCGATCGGGGGGATACGGTATCAATTGTGCGTCAGGATGCCCAGGGGACGGAGATCGCGCGCGGTGTCGCCCGATACCCCAGTGACGATCTGACGCGCATCAGGGGCTGTCACTCCGACACGATCGCGGACGTGCTCGGGTATACCTATGGATCGGTTGCGGTACATCGGAACGATCTGGTTCTGCTCTAGTGTGGATGAGAAGGTGGATGGACGCATGAGCAAGTTAGCGAGAGAGCAAGAGGGCAAGCAGGCTGACGTATCCCAGGGCGTGGCGGACTCCGTGGACTTGAGTGTCGACTTGAGAGCGATGGGCGCGCGCGCGCGGGCGGCGTCACGTAGGTTGGCGACGCTGACCACCGGGGTGAAGAACGCGGCGCTCACGCAGATCGCGGACGCGATCGAAGCTCACGCTGCGACGATCCTCGCGCAGAATGCGATGGACATCGCGGCAGCGCGCGCCAAGGGGTTGAGCGAGGCCCTGTTGGACCGCCTGCTGTTAACCGAGGGTCGGATCGCGCAGTTGGCCGCGGGCACGCGCGATGTGATCTCGTTGCCTGATCCCGTCGGCGAGATGATCGAGGGGCGTGTGTTGCCCAACGGGCTGCGCCTGAGTCGGCGCCGGACGCCGATCGGTGTCCTTGGCGTGATCTACGAGGCCCGTCCCAACGTGACGATCGACATTGCGGTGCTGGCGCTCAAGACGGGCAACGCCGTGATCCTCCGCGGGGGCAGTGAGACCCTGCGCTCCAATATCGCCCTGGTGGGCGTCATTCGCGATGCGCTGGTCGAGGTCGGTCTTCCCGTGGACGCTGTGCAGATCATTGCCAGTCCCGACCGTGCTCTCGTGGCTGAGATGCTGCGCCTCGATGATCACATCGATATGATCATCCCCCGCGGCGGCGCGGGCCTGCACCGCCTCTGCCGGGAGCAGAGCACCATCCCGGTGATCACGGGCGGGCTGGGCATCTGCCACCTCTACGTGGAGCCCTCAGCCGACTTGGAGCGGGCGCTTGACGTGATCCAAAACGCCAAGGTACAGCGCCCGAGCGTCTGTAACGCGCTCGATACGCTGCTGGTGCATCGCGACATAGCGTCATCTTTCCTGCCCCGCGTGGCGTTGCGGCTTGCCGGTGATGGCGTGGCCCTGCGGGCCGACCCCCGCGCTTGGGAACTGCTTGCGGGACAAGCGGGTGTGAGTGAAGCCGGACCCGACGACTTTGACCAGGAGTGGCTGGCGCTTATCCTGGGGGTGAAGGTCGTCGACGATCTCGACGAGGCGATTGCGCACATCCAGGCGCACAGCACCGGTCATTCGGATGGTATTCTCTCGAATGACTGGCGCCACGTGACGCGCTTCGTGGATGAGGTCGATGCGGCAGCGGTCTTCGTCAATGCCAGCACCCGCTTCAACGACGGAGGCGAGTTCGGCCTGGGGGCCGAGGTCGCGATCAGCACGCAGAAGCTCCACGCACGCGGCCCGATGGGCCTGGAGGAGCTCACGACCTACAAGTGGATTGTCATTGGGGATATGCACGTGAGGACCTAGCGGCGCTTGCCGAGCGGTAACCTACCTGGCGGCAGCTTGCCGGGCGGCAACAGCCGAAGCACGAAAGTGAGACAACGGATGATCGGAAAAGTGGGAGATCTGGAAGGTGCGGGCGCCGGGGCCGGCGTCACCTATATGACCGAGGATGAGGTCCGGGCTGTCCTGGAGGCAGGGCTGGCGGATATTGATCTTACCGGAGAGCGGGTGGTGGTCATCGTCCCCGACAGCACACGGACGGCGCCGATGCCGCTCATGTTCAGGCTGTTGACGGACCTGCTGCGTGAGCGGGTGGCGGCCCTTGACTTCCTGGTGGCGCTGGGCACGCATCCCCCTATGAGCGAGGCTGCGCTCAATCGCCTTGTCGGCATCACGGCTGAGGAGCGAGTGGCGACCTATGGGGACATCGGCCTCTACAATCACCGTTGGGACGACCCGGCGACCTTTGCCACGATCGGTACGATCACCAGCGCCGAGGTCGAGCGTATCACCGACGGGATGCTCTCGATGGACGTCCCTGTGACCGTCAATCGCCGCGTGCTGGATGCTGATCGCGTGATCGTCTGCGGTCCGGTCTTCCCCCACGAGGTCGCCGGCTTCTCCGGGGCGACCAAGTACTTCTTCCCCGGTGTCTCGGGACCGGAGGTGATCAACTTCACCCACTGGCTGGGGGCACTCATGACCAGTATGCGCGTCATCGGTCACCACGACACGCCGGTGCGGGCCACGATCGACCGGGCTGCGGCGATGGTCGGGACCCCGAAGCTCTTCTGCAATATGGTTGTGACCCATCACGGTATGGCGGGGCTCTTCGTGGGTGACTACAAGGAAGCCTGGCTCGAAGCCGTCGCGCTCTCGTCGCAGCTGCACGTGCGCTATGTCGATCGGCCCTTCAAGCGCGTGTTCTCGGTGATGCCCGAGCTCTACGATGATATCTGGACCGCTGCGAAGGGCATGTACAAGGTCGAACCGGTGGTCGAGGATGGCGGCGAGGTGATCATCTACGCGCCACACATCGACGAGATCTCCTACTCGCACGGCGCCGTACTGGATCGCGTCGGCTATCACGTGCGCGATTACTTCGTGAAGCAGTGGGACACGTTCAGGCACGAGCCGTGGGGCGTGCTGGCTCACTCAACCCACCTGCGGGGCGTCGGCACCTACGATGCGGCGACCGGCGAGGAGCGCCCGCGCATCAGGGTGACGCTGGCGACGGGGATCCCCCGGGAACGCTGCGAGCGCCTTAACCTGGGCTACCTCGATCCGGCATCGATTGACCTCGATGCTTATAGTGAGGATGGGAAAACGCTCTTCCTGCCGCGCGCCGGTGAGCAGTTGTACCGGTTGAAGGACGAGTAAGGCTACAACAAATCGGCAAGTAGGCACGTTGACGGGGCGGATCACACAGTGGTGGATTCGGGTGTTAGGACTCAGTCGCTAGTCGGGAGGGATGGATGAAGAAGGTTCGTATTGCCGTCGTTGGGATCGGTAACATCGGAAACCTGCACCTGGGGAACATCGAGAAGGAGCCCAAGGTGGAGCTAACCGCGGTCTGTGATATCGTGCCGGAGCGGGCCAAGGCTGCGGCGGAGCGCTACGGGGTCAAGGCCTACTTCGACGCGGACAAGCTCCTTGCGGACCGCGTCGCAGACGCGGTGATCATCGCCACACCCCACTACTTCCACACGACCATCGGCATCGCTGCCCTGAACTCCGGTCACCACGTCCTGGTTGAGAAGCCAATCTCGGTCCACAAGGCTGACTGCGAGCGACTTATCGCGGCCCACACCGATAGGGATCTGGTCTTCGCCGCCATGTTCAACCAGCGTACCGATCCCGCCTATCAGAAGGTGCGCGAGCTGGTGGTCTCGGGCGAACTGGGCAAGCTGATGCGTGTGACGTGGATCATCACCAACTGGTTCCGCACGCAGGCGTACTACGACTCAGGTGGCTGGCGGGCTACCTGGGCCGGTGAGGGAGGTGGCGTGCTGCTCAACCAGTGTCCCCACAACCTCGATTTGCTCCAGTGGATCGTCGGCATGCCGCAGCAGATCCACGGTTTCTGCGACATCGGCAAGCGGCACGACATTGAGGTTGAGGATGAGGTCACCGCCTACATGGTCTATCCGGAAGGCTGCACGGGCCTCTTCGTGACCTCGACCGGCGAGGCGCCGGGCACCAATCGGCTGGAAATCGCGGGCGACCGCGGCAAGTTGGTGATGGAGGACGATCAGATCCGTTATACACGCAACGAGATTCTGGCGACAGAGTTCCTGCAGACCTCCCGCGCCTCTTTTGCTCGCCCGCCCGTCTGGCACATCGATATCCCCTACGACGGCCACGGGGGGCAACACGCGGCTATCCTGGAGAACTTCGCCGACGCCATCTCGATCGGGGCACCGCTGATCGCGCCCGCCAAGGAGGGCATCCATTCCGTTGAGCTCGCCAATGCGATGCTCTACTCTTCACTCCAGGGACGTCCGGTGAACCTGCCGCTCGACAGTGCCGCCTACGAGGCGCAGCTCAAGAAGCTCATCGCGACCTCCACCTTCACCCGGAGCAAGGACATGGGGGAGGAGGGGCTGGTGACGGACATGGGCGCTTCCTTTAACAAATGATCCGTTGGATGTTGGATTGTAGTGAGAAAGGAGACTCACATGCCTAAGGCAGATATCGGCATCATCGGTCTCGGCGTCATGGGTCAGATGCTCGCGCGCAATATGGAGCGCAACGGATTCCGCGTGGCGGGTTATGACCTCGACCCCGACAAGGTCGCAGCCTTCGGTCAGTATCGGGACCTGAACCTCGTCGCCTGTGACGACCTGCCGGGCTTTGTCAAGGTGCTTGAAAAGCCGCGACGCATTATGATGATGGTGCCGGCGGGTAAGCCCGTGGACGGTGTCATCGCCGAGATTCAGTCTCTTCTTGAGCCCAACGACCTACTCGTCGACGGCGGCAACTCCCACTTCACCGACACCGAGCGTCGTGCGGAGGCCCTCGCCCCGACCGGCATCCACTACATCGGCACCGGCGTCAGTGGGGGGGAGTATGGGGCCCTCTGGGGGCCGGCGATCATGCCCGGTGGACAGCATGAGGCTTGGGAGCGCATGCAGCCGGTGCTCGAGGCCATCGCTGCCAAGGTCGATGGCGAGCCCTGTGTGGCCTATATGGGACCCCGGGGCGCGGGTCATTACGTCAAGATGGTGCACAACGGTATTGAGTACGGCGATATGCAGCTCATCGCCGAGGCCTATGACCTGATGCATCGCGGGCTGGGCCTACCTGCCGAGGAGCTGCATGAGATCTTTGCCCGCTGGAACGAGGGCGAGCTGGCCTCCTATCTCGTCGAGATCACGGCAGAAGCACTCGCCAAAGTCGATGAAGAGACGGGACAGCCGCTGGTCGACCTGATCCTTGACGAGGCCAAGCAGAAGGGCACCGGCAAGTGGGCTTCACAGGACGCCCTTGACGTGGGGGCTCCGACCCCTACCATCAACGCCGCGGTTGAGGCGCGCATCATCTCGGCCTACAAGGACGAACGTGTGGCAGCGTCTGAGGTGCTCTCGGGTCCTACCCCGCACTTCGATCGTGATGCGGCCCTCTTCGTCGACCAACTGCGCGATGCGCTCTATGCCGCCAAGATCTGTGCCTATGCTCAGGGCTTTGCGCTGATGCGAGCGGCGAGCGCCGAGTACGGCTACGACCTGGACTTCGGCACCATCGCCAGGATCTGGCGCGGCGGCTGTATCATCCGTGCCGCACTCCTGGAGGACATCCGCGCCGCCTTTGCCGCCGAGCCCCATCTCTCCAATCTGTTGCTGGATGAGGCACTCGGCAAAGCGGTGATGGCGCGTCAGGAGGCACTAAGGCAGGTCATTGCCTTCGCGGTGTTGAACGGCATCCCGGTCCCGGCGCTGGCCTCCGCCGCTGCCTACTATGACGCCTATCGTAGTGCCCGCCTTCCCGCCAACCTCACCCAGGCACAGCGCGATTACTTCGGCGCACATACGTACCGCCGGGTGGACAAGGAGGGTACCTTCCACACGGTCTGGCAGGACATGGACGTGCCGCCATCGGACAGCTAGCGGTAGTCTCCGGCGACACCGCGGCCCGAGGCTGCTCGAGCGGGGTCTTCCGAAACCGTAAAGGTGTTCTGCCCCAAGTTGCGTTGCATAAGGAGAGCTACCTATGACTAGACCATACCGGTCCAAATCACCGGGCAATGTGATCGTCGCACAGTCGGGCGGCCCAACCCCTGTGATCAATGCCTCGCTGCGCGCGGTGGTGGAGGCCTGTAGGGCCTATCCCGACACTTTCGGCACCGTCTATGCCGGCTACCACGGCATTGAGGGGGTGCTGAAAGAGGAGCTGCTCGATCTGTCGTCCCAGCCCGACGAGGAGATCGCGCTGCTCAGCACCACGCCCGCTGCGGGCGCTATCGGCACCTGCCGCTACAAACTCAAGGCTCAGCAGACCGCCGATTTTGAGCGCATCATCGAGGTGTTCAAAACCCACAATATCGGCACGTTCTTCTACAACGGCGGCAACGACTCGATGGATACCGCCCACAAGGTCGCCGAGCTCGCTCAGGCGCGTGGTCTGGACCTCGTCGCCGTCGGCGTTCCCAAGACGATCGACAACGATGTCGGCGACAGCGCCTTCGAACTCATCGACCACACGCCGGGCTACGGCAGCGTCGCGCGCTACTGGGCGCTTAACGTTCAACACGCAGATCAGGAGAACGCGGGCTCCTCGCCCTCTGATCCCGTTCTCGTGCTTCAGGCGATGGGGCGCAAGATCGGCTTCATCCCCGCGGCTGCACGCCTCGCTGATCCCGAGCGTGAGATGCCGTTGCTCATCTTCCTACGTGAGGCGGGGCTTGACCTGCCCGCGCTCGCCGATGCGGTCAACGAGATGCTCAAGGTGCGGGGTCGCGCCCTGGTTGTCGTCAGCGAGGGCTTCGATGTCGGCGAGATCGGTGAGCGTAAGGATGCCTTTGGTCACACGATGTTCTCGTCCAGTGAGACGACGGTGCAGCAGATCGTCGTCAACTACCTGAACAGCGTGGGGCTCGCCACCCGCGGCGCGGCGCGCGGCAACGTGCCCGGCACCGATCAGCGCCACAATATCATCTACGCCTCCACCGTGGATCTGGAGGAAGCCTATCGCGTCGGCTGGAAAGCGGTCGAGATCGCGGTCCACGAGGGATCGGGCTACATGTCCACCCTGCTGCGCGAACCCGGTGCGATCTACAACGTGCGCTACGACAAGGTGGGCCTGGAACTCGTCGCCAACTCGGAGCGCACCTTCCCCGAGGCCTGGATCGCGCCGTCGGGCACCGACGTCACCGATGACTTCGTGCGCTATGCTCGGCCCTTGATCGGGGAGGGTTGGCCCTCTGTGCCGCTCATCAACGGGCTGCAGCGCTTCGCCCGCCTTCAGCCGACCTTCGCCCCTCAGCACCTGCCTTCTTATGCACCGCAGGCCTACCGATCGGAGACCGGATGAGCGAACATCACCGACGACGCAAGGTCACGAGCCTCGACGGGCTCTGGGAGTTTGCTTGGCTGGGCGACGTCGACCCGGATGAGGTCGACGTCACAGCCCTAAGCTTTGACGAGGTGATGGTGGTGCCGGGCTGTTTCGACACCGCACCTGCCTATGCAGGACAGCGCGGGCTCACAGCTTACCGGCGCATGATCACGCTCGACGCCGGCGTCGGGCACGCGCGCATCGTTTTCGGCGGCGTGCACCACTGGTGTCGCGTGTTTCTGAATGGCGTGCCCCTTCGGGATCACGCGGGGGGCTTCACCCGCTTCGCCGTCGATTTGGATGATGCCGTTCAGGGGACGGCGGAGCTCGTGGTGCTCGTCGATAATCGCTTCGATGCTGACCGTGTGCCTCTCCATCTCGAGTACTTCGACTGGTACCATTACGGGGGCATCACGCGGGGTGTCGAACTACAT
>CAZYYC010000145.1:0-10405 GCA_964650935.1 uncultured Anaerolineales bacterium | reverse complement strand
GACGGTGATCGGTGGGACCAGGGTTATCCCCGAGAGTCTCGATGAGACCTACGCTATGCTGCGCCCTCTGTTCGACGCCCTGCGGTGCGAGGAGGCGTGACTAGTCGCTAGCACGGCGCACGTAGGCGACAGCACGACTCAGCCCAACCAGCGCCAGTACACTGAGCAGCACGACCATCCCCATACCGTAGCGGATTCTCACGAAGAGTGCCAGGAGTCCTAGCCCGGATCCACCCCCGACGACCAGAGCCAGACGGCGAAGGTGGGCGCCCACGATAGGCCTGGGAGCCACGACGTGGGCTGCCTCCGCCAGCCGTCTGCGGAAGTAGTGTAGATCCCAACTTGCCAGGGCCGCGGCGAGCGCTACGATCATCAGCGGTGCCGAGACATTCTGCAGCAATCCCCACGCGACGAGGACTGCAAATCCCGCCAAGACGATGCCCGCCATGTTTGCGACCAGGCGCACCACTGTTGTAGAGGCGCGCGTCAGCGGTCTGGCTGTCACCGAGCGACCGGGCCGGCGTCTCGCCGCCACCGTCGACGGCTCGATGAGCGCGGACCAGCCGGCAAGCAGCAGCGCGGCGACGGCGTATACCCACCGCCGGCGCAGGGCGTAGCCAAGCGCCAGGGTGGTGCCCGCGACGGCTGACGTGCTGTAGATCAAGAGCTCCAACCTGTGGCTCCAGGACTCGTTCACGACAGTACTGTCTCCCTGCTCAACGGGCTCGTAGGGCGGCTCTATGCGGGTTCCCATGAGATCATCACTTCACGTCTCAGCCGCGCAGCGCCTGGGGCAAGTAGCGCTTGAGACCGGCTTGAACGGTCGCGTCGAGAGCTTGACCGACCTGCCAGTTAATGACGACAACCCCCACGCGCTCTAGTTGTCGGATCCGTAGCTGACGCTCTGCTTGCGCGATTCTGATGGCCATATCCAGGGTTCTGCTGGGCGCCTGGCCTCGGCGCTCGAAGTCAACGGGATCGGGACTGATGACCAGGATCTGATAGCCTCGTGCACGCAGCCGCGTGAGCACCGGGGGATCGTCATCACAGAGCGGGCTCACCAAGACGAGCTGCGATTTGGCGGCGAAGAAGCGAGTCGGCAGGTAGTCGAGACTGTCGAAGACCAGGCTGTCGCCGACTTGGGCCATCGCTAGAGCGTAGAGAATGCGCTGACGCTGGAGTTTGCCATAGCCCGGGAACGTGCGCTCGAGACCTCGTCCGTAGACCAGGAGCCCGACCCGGTTGCCGTCGTGCAGGAAGCTGTCGGCAAGTGCTGCCGTGACTTCTACGGAGTGTTCAAATAGCGATGAGTCTCGCGTGCTGACGTTGGTGCGCTCTCTGGCGTCCAGGATGAGCCCGACGTCCGCGATCCGCTCCTGCTCGAACTGATTTGTGTAGATCTCACGCGGGTGACGCGCTGAGAGGCGCCAGTTGATCCATTGAGGCGGATCGCCGGGCTCGTAGCTGCGGACACCGTAGAAGTCGGTGCCGGACCCTCCCTGGCGTGAGGGGATGGGGCCGGCAAAGCCCCGCGTGCGTGCCGGGCGTATCTTGAGGCTGCGTAGGCTAGGGCTGGCAGGCAGGACGCTCAGTCTGCTGTGGACGGGATAGGGCCTCTGCCGTCTGAAGAGGCCGAAGCGTTCCGACACGGTCACCTGCGTCTGCTCGAATCGATAGCTACCTCGTGCTCCCTCAACGTGATACGTGAGCGTGTGCGATGCTCCTGACGGCAGGCTCAGAAGCAGGCTGGTATCACCGTCGCTTGTCAGTCCAGCGGGCACCTCGTCTTCGATGAGCAGCTCCTCCAGGTCCTCTCCGTCGTTGGTGATGACCAGATCAACGGTGATCTTCGTCGCAGGTCGCACATGGTCATGGCTCAGTCGCCGGTAGATGCGAAGTCGCACATCGTAGGGGCGGTACACGAGGACCGCGGCCAGGTAGAGCGCGAGCGGTACAGCGACAGCCAGGAAGCTGCCGCTCAGGGTGCCGAGCCCACTCAGGAGGAATCCGTAGATCAGCAGGCCGATCAGCAGACTGCGTCGCAGGCTCACCCTAGACTCCGCGCAGCACGGGCACGGTTACGGTACGGACGATTTCGGTGATCACGTCACCGCCTGCCCGTTGATCCGTCCACAGATCCGGCTCCAGGATGAGCCTGTGGGTGAGCGCTGCGTGCGCGAAGAGCTTCACATCGTCCGGCAGGACAAAGTCGCGCCCGTTCATCGCGGCCCACGTCCGCGTTAGCTTGAGCAGGGCCAGGGCGCCTCTCGGGCTGGCACCAACGGCCACGTGTCGGTGACGACGGGTCGCCCGGACGATCTCGACCATATAGCGCTCGACATCTGCATCGACGTGCACTCGCTCGGCAACCTGTCGCATCGCCAAGATGCCCTCGGCGCTGATGACCGGGTTGAGCTCGAATTCGTCCTGGCGCCGGTCGCGTCGTCGTCTCAGGATCTCCTGCTCCTCGTCGCCGGAGGGATAGCCCACCGCCAGTTTCATCATGAAGCGATCGAGCTGTGCCTCGGGGAGAGGGAACGTGCCCTCGTACTCGATGGGGTTCTGGGTGGCGATGACGATAAAGGGATCGGGAAGCTCCTGTGTCTCGCCCTCCAGCGTAATCTGGTACTCCTGCATGGCCTCTAGAAGCGCGGACTGCGTCTTGGGTGAGGCGCGGTTGATCTCGTCCGCAAGGATGATGTTGGCGAAGAGGGGGCCGCGTCGCAACTCAAAGCCGCCGGTTGCGCGATCGTAGACGAAACCGCCGGTGATGTCACCGGGTAGAAGATCGGGCGTGAACTGGATGCGCTTGAAGCTGAGGCCAAGCACGGTGGCGAAGCTGTTGGCGATCAGCGTCTTGGCGAGTCCCGGATAGTCCTCGAGCAAGACGTGCCCTCCTGTGGAGAGACACGCCGCCAGGATCATCTTGAGAACGTTGGTCTTGCCGACGATGGCACGCTCGACCTCACGGATGATGCGCTGAGAGGACACGGCGACATCGTTGACAGTGAACTGGCTGTAGGTCGGATCAGGTGTGATGCTCACTCGTTGCCTCCACGGATGCGATTCTGAGTTGATGCTGGATGTAGTCCAGAGCCGGTTCGATCTGTCGTTCTAGCTCTCTGGGGGTGGCCTCACGTGCGGTCTGGCGTGTCAGCGTGCGCAGGATGAACGTCCCCAGGCGCCTATACCACTTGGGAAGGGTAGGATAGCCGCGCCGATAGGCGAGGTCGATGTAGATCTGGATCTCGGCAGGCAGCGTGAGTTCCCCTATGTCTACGGCGCGCAGGACATCCTTGGGCGCCATGTGCTGTTCATGTGCGATGGTCCGCGTCAGCAGTTGGCCCAGATAGTAGTTGAGTCGCTCACGTGAGTAGGCGCCCTCAGAGACACGCTCTAGGCGTTCGAGCCACAGAGCTACGGCGCCCTCGGATCGGTGGCTCTGAACCTCACGTACGCTCTCGCTCGGACGTTCCCGACTGAGACTGCGCAGCGCGATGTAGATACCCATAGCTACGATGACGGTCAGGAAGAGGGCCTGCGGCAGAGCATCGAGGATGACGCCTATAAGCCAGCCGAGGTAGGCCAGGGGCAGAACAATAGCATCCCGCATGAAGTCCTCGAGAAGGAACATCAGGGGTAGGGCCAGGGCCAGCAAGATGGCTAGGAGAGGGAGCACTCGCTTGAGTTTGGGTAGCACTGAGCTCACGACAGGCTCCTACAAGCGTCGGCGATGGCCTGAAGGCTGGTGATCGCGTCGGTCTCGTCCTGTGGCCCCACGCCGCCAAGCCCATACCTCACACTCTCGAAGAGCTGGGTGAGCCGGTTGACCGCGCTGGGCGGCATCTTGGCGCGGATGAGATGGTCGGTGAACTCGCGGGCGGTCACTGTGCTTGCGCGCTGTACACCGCGCTGCTCACGCACCATGTGGACCATCTCGGCGTAACATCGCGTGATCGTGTTCTGAAGATCGCCGCCCTGCTCGAGTTCGTCAAGCGCCATCTCAACACGGCGAGCAAACGGCGCCAGGGAGGTCTCCCGTTCAAGACGGTCGCGCCGAATCTGCCGGACGATGCTGATGACGATGAGAGCGACCACCAGGCCGGCGATAAGGCTGAGGCCCAGGGGTATCCATGAAGGCACACGCTCGACGTCAAACGACTCGTCGGTGAACGGGTCGGCGCCTCCCAGTAGGTCATCCAGGTTCCCCGGCGTGCCGAGGATGTCGTCCTCACCCTCCTCCAGGTCCGTCAGGTTGTTCAACCACATCCCGGCGAGCGTGAAGATGAGGACCATCACCAATAGGGTCCGCACCACGCGCCTGCGCAGTTCCGGGTCGAGTATCACCATGATGACGGCCAGGGGAAAGAGCACAAGCGCGAAGACGAAGATCGTCTGCATGATGCGTATGAGCAGATCGGCATTGCCGATCAAGGGGGCAAGCCCACCACGCACATCCTCTCCGCCCCTGAACTGGTCTAGGAGGAATTGCCAGATCTGCTCGAAAGGTACGCCGGGCGTCAGCTCCAGCTGCGGAAGGCCGGCAGCCAGCACGAGCATCGCGACCACAGCGATGCTGAGCAGGATGATCCTGATGAGTTGCGCTCGAGACGGCCTCATGATGTAGTGTTCTCACGCATCCTTACGTGCGTCCCAGGTGGATGACCAAGGCACACTATAGTGAACGATACCGGAAAGTCAACCGTCACGGCTCCAAGCCAGTCATTTCGCGTAGTGATAGCCCTCGCCAACCGCATGCAGTATCACACCTCAGGTAACGAGGCACCGTCTATGCGAATACAATGATTCGACCAGAACAATTGTTCTGTACGAGGCCTGAGGTCAAGTAGATTTCGGATGGCGCAGCTGAGTTTGGCGGCCTCACCCGTTGTGTAGAAGGTGTGCTGGGGTGGGGAGGAAGCCCCATTGAGAAGACCGGCATCGGCAAGCACGCGGCGCACCTGGCGGGCAACAGCGGGTGCTGGGTCGATGATCTCGACCGACGGGCCCACCAGGTCACGGATGGCAGGGGTCAGGAAGGGATAGTGTGTACATCCCAATACGAGCTCATCGATGTTCGCCGCCATCAACGGCCCCAGGCAACCTGCCAGCAACTGCCGTGTCCGGCTCGTCGCCAACTCGCCTCGCTCCACGGCCTCCACTAGACCGGGGCAGATCTGCGTATGGATCGCGACATCGCGCCCGAAGCGACTCGCCAGACGCTGAAAGAGTTCGCCCTGGAAGGTCGTTGGGGTGGCGATGACGCCGACGGCGCCGGTCGCTGTATGCTCTGCCGCGGGTTTGATCGCCGGTTCCATCCCAATGAAGGGCAGGGTGGGGAACCTCCGGCGGAGCGACTGCAGGGCCGCGCCCGAAGCTGTGTTGCAGGCGACGACGATCGCCTTGGCGCCCTGCTGCATCAGGAAAGTAGCGATGGCCTCTGAGAAGTCCCTGATCTCCTCGATCGAGCGGGGGCCATAGGGGATGTGCGCTTGATCGGCCAGGTAGAGCGTGTTCTCATAGGGAAGCTGTGCAGCGATCTGGCGCCACACCGACAATCCACCAACGCCGGAGTCGAAGACCCCGACAGGGGCTGCATCCGGCTCGCCGTTCGTGTCTGTCACGGGATCAGGGTCCCACGCTCAAGCTGAACTCATAGGTCGCGCTCTCGGTGGTGACCGGGGCGAGGGCGGAAATCGCGAGAATGGCCCTTGGTACGTCCCTGTCGAGCGGGATGGACCAAGCACCCGATGTCAGGTGCTCGTCGGCTAGTAGCCTGGTGACCTCCGTTGTGCCGTCTTGCGCGAAGGTCACGAGCTGCAGCAGCCAGGCCTGCCGAAGTACGTTGGCGTGTCGCACGAAACCCTCTGCAATCCACTCGCCTTCGCCGGACTCCACGTCGTCGGAGAGTATGATCTGACCGTCCACGACCAGCTCAATGTCGTCGATGGCGAGACCGGCTTGGTTCACGGCGGCGTCGGTGATGTACTCAAATCTCAGGGCGATCTCTTGCCCAGCATAGGCGCTCAGATCGGCGCTGAGCCGCTGCCACCCCGAACTCAGGCCCGTTAGGCCGCAGCCAAGGTTGCCGTTGTTGGGGTTCGTCGTCGTGCAGGACAGAGCCGGATCGTCCAGAATGTCCCACCGGATCTCAGAGCTGCCCAGGTCATCGGGAAGCACGCCGTCGTCGCCGGTGCCCACTACAACGTAGGCGTAATCCCAATCTTCCTCGATATGATACCAGCTCTGGAATGACAGCTCAGCCGAGGTTGCCGATGAGAGGTCAACGCGGCGCGTGAGCTTAGTCGCCGATTCATCGGCGCGATTTGACCACCAGAGGTACTTGCCGCTGTAGGCGTCGGTGTCCATCAAGCGCACCTGACTGTCACCCGTGAAGGTCAGCTCGAGTGGACGCTGTCCCTCGATCTCGACGTAGTCGACGGCATACTGATGCACTGTACTGCGCCGGGTCTGCGGATAGGTGGCGTTGCGCGAGAACGAAAGGTCAATAGCGGGGTCATCGATGTCGAGTTCGACGTAGCTGTACTGACCCTCGTCCACCGACGGGTCGTCGATGAGGTTGGCGATGACCCAGTCAGCGAAGAGCTCCGTAGGGTCCATGTCCAATCCGAGCTCGTCAGCCAGAACACGATCCACGCTTCTCAAGCCGTTCTCGGGATGGGCAACCAGCGCTTTGGTGGCCTCCTCTCCGAATCGATCGAGGAAGTAACTCATGAACAGGTAGGATGCCCCATAGTGTGGCGCCGCCGACCCGGTCTGACTCACCTCGGGCCAGGTGTTGAGCTGCGTGTCCGGCTGATCGAGGTAGGCATACTCGCTCCCGCCCACGTCATACCTGCCCGGCCCCTCAGGATAGGTACGATCGTTGAGGGCCATAGCGAGCTCGGAGCATCCCTCATTGAGCCAAGTCGTCTCGTTACGGTCGTTGTTCCAATGGATCATATGCTGGAACTCATGGGCGAGCACGCCATTGTAGAAGGGATCCCCGATCTCGGTCCACCGGTCGACATGGATGTAGAACATCTCCATCTCGTTGGAGTCGGCGCGCACTGCCCCGACAAAGGAATCAGCACTGGAGAAGTAACCGGCGACGGTCCTTCCCAGGTTGCGGGCGTGCAGGATACTCAGATGCGGATCGCCATCGACCCCAGGTGTCCACTCTGACCCGAAAAACTCGCGCGTGGTGGGATAGGTATGCTCTTCGAAGAGGTCAGCAGCCTCCTCAACATCACGCTGGTCGAAGCGCAGCCCTTCTTCCATCCACATATAGACGTGTTCCGTCTTGTAGGCCAGGCGTGCATCGATCTCAAAGGTCTCATCGGTGTCCAGGTTGGACACTTGGAAGGTACGTACCGTGCCGACCTCGTAATCAGGGCTGGTCGTGCGGACAACGCGCGCTGTATCCTCCGGCACGCCGAGGTACCGGATGCCCAGTTCGTGCAGGTCCGCGATGGGTATCTCGGCCTCTTCAAGGGCTCTGAGTGTCTCCTCGGCCTCATCGGGTACCGGAGCTACGGTAGGGGGCGACGCCGTGACCTGGGCGACAGGATCCTGGTCTCGTTGCCATGGCGTGATGTAGTCGTCCTGCGGATCAATCGTGCGACCCGCGGGTGTCACCCACAGGAGTGCCGTTGCGCTGCACAGACAGCAACTGCAGACGAGCAAGGTCACGACGATGAGCGCGACGGCTATCGTCGCAACCGGGATGCGGGTTGACTTCATAAGCTGCCTCCTGCAGTCTACGGCCCGCAGGTGCACATTGTATGAGGGGTGCGGGCGGACGTCGCGGTGATTATAACCACGTGAGAAAGCAAAGACAAGACTGTGTTATAATGACCAACCTATGGGTGTTCTGAGTTCGTCGAGTCAACCTTCACCCGCTGTAACAGCCGCTACCCGCAGGGAACCGTGGGGACTACTGCCGCTTGTGCTCTTCGCCGGTGCCGTTGTCCTCTATGGGATGACCGCTGCGCCCGGCACGGTCTTCGGGGACCCCTCCGAGTATCAATTCATCCCCGCGATCTGGGGCATCGCTCACCCTCCCGGCTATGCTTTCTACACGCTTCTCACCGGAGTCTGGCAGCGGTTGGTCGCCGTAGGCTCGATCGCCTACCGGACGAATCTGCTGGCTGCTGTCGCGGGTGCGTGGGCGGTATCGCGGATGGTCGCGATTACCCTGCGTGTCTTGAGAGCAGGCAAGGGGGGGGAGGGCCTGCCGTCCGGGCTCTGGACCGCCGTTGTCGCGACGATCACAGGTGTCTCTGTCGCGTTGATGCCCGATCTCTGGCAGCACAGCATCCATGCCAACGCTCACATCCTCAGCGCCGCCATCACGTCAACGCAACTGTGGCTTCTCGTCCGGTGGCAGGAGGCAGATGAGGTGGGATGGCTCATCGCCCTGGCCTTCATGGTCGGCATCGGCGTGACACACCATCCCATCACCGTGTGGGGTATTCCTGCCTACTTGGTCTACATCCTCCTGCACAGACCGAGGATCATCAGTGAGGTCATAATGATCGTCGGCGGCGTGCTTGCCGCTGCTGCGGGCCTCTCGCCCTGGCTCTACTTTCCGTTGCGCAGCCCCCAGACGCCGTTCGGCCCAACCGATATGCACACCCTGGACGGTTTCCTCCGGCACGCCACTGCCCAGGGGCTGCGAGTCAACCTCTTTCACTTCGGCCTTGCTGATCAGGTCGATCGGCTGCGGGTCTTCGTCACGCTGCTTCAGCTGCAATACGGCTGGCTCCTCATCGCCGTCATGATGTTAGGCATCGTGAGCCTGATCGCGACTCGTCCCCGTCTTGGCGTTCTGTGGTGTGGATTCCTGTTAGGTCATCTTGCCTTCACGATGAACTCCGTGCAGGATGTCATGGCCTACCTACTGCATCCCTTGGTCGCTCTGGGCCTGCCGCTGGGTCTGGGCGTTGCAGCCTGCCTTCGAAGTCTGGGCGCACTTGGACGATGGGGACGCTTCGCCGGATCGGTGACGCTGGCCCTTGTCCTCTGCGTGCGCGGCTACGGGTTGCTGCCGAAGATCTCGCTACGCACGTGGCACGATGCGGATGCCTTTGTCGCGGAGTTGCGTGAACGCTTCGCGGGCCGAGGGGAGGGCGCTGCTTTGGTGTCAGACTGGGAGCATCTGACGCCTTTCTTCTATGTGACGCTCGCCGAGGGGAAGCCCTTCGATTCTGAGGATCTGCGTCCTGTCTATGTAACGGGGGCCACGCCATGGGTCGAAAGTGTGATGGGCAACTTGGCCTCCGGACCTGTCTATCTCACAAACTACAGGCGCGATGTGCGCCAGTTGGGCTTCCGGTTGCGACCCGAGGGTTCGCTGTGGCGTGTCCTGGAACCCCCGGCGCTGGACGTCGGTGCGCCGCAGGTCGCACTCCATGCTACTTGGGATGATGGTCAGCTGGAGATGCTGGGCTACGATCTCGCGGATCGTCGTGTGCAGCAAGGGGCTACGCTGCCGCTCACCCTCTATGCCCGCGTACCGGCCTCGACGTCGGAGATCCTTATGCCGGTGGCGGACCTGGGTACCGTTGAGCAGGCCTGGACGACCGATAGCCGGCGCCTAACGCCAGAATGGCGACCCGGTGAGGTGATCGTCGAGCAGTACCTGTTGCACGTGCCCTTTGATCTGCCTCCGGGCGAGTATCCTCTCGACCTGCGGTACGATGCGCTCGGCGATGGGCGGCGCCCGTTGCTGTTGTCTGATGGTTCGATCAGGCTCTCGCTGGGCACGATTGAGATCATCGAGGCAAAGGCGGCACGACGTGCGTCGGCGACCGTCGGTCGGGCCCTGACGAATCTGGGTAATCAGGTCGCTCTTGTCTCCGCTCGAGCACGTGCCGGACTCCGCATGCGTAGCGGTGTCTGGCAGCAGCCATTGCGCGTCCGGGCAGGGCAGCCATTGCATCTTGACCTCACGTGGCAGGCTCTCGCGCGCCCCGAGACTAGCTACACAGTCTTCATCCATGTGATGGATGCTGAAGGCAACCTCTGGTTGGGGCACGACTATACGCCGCTCGGCGGGGCGTTTCCATCCTATCTGTGGTTCCCGAAATGGCTGGCGGGACAGCGAATAACCGATCCCTACCGGCTGGTTCTCCGCTCTGATATGCCTGAGGGCCTCTATACGCTCGAGGTCGGCATGTACGAGATGGGGAGTGTTCGCCGCATTGCTCAGCTGAGCGTCGATGGTATGATGATCGGTGATCGACTGATTCTCGGACATCTTCAGGTCATCCGCTAGGCCGACGGTTGGAGGTGGGGTTGGACAATGTACTCGTACCATGGGTCATAGCCGGCACGATTCTGCTCTTCGTGGCAGCGTACTGGATCTACACCCTTGAGCGACGGATCGGCAGCCTGCAGGAGC
>CAZYYC010000144.1:0-10475 GCA_964650935.1 uncultured Anaerolineales bacterium | reverse complement strand
AGTTCGTCGAGGAGGAGGTCGTTCTGAGCGAGGCCGCCGCAGACCAGGATGGTCTCGCGAGACCAGGCGGTGGACTCGATCAAGGTATGGATCCTGGCGGCGAGGTCGATGACGAGGGTATGGGCGATGTCGGCCGGGCTGCACTCGCCCTTGTTGAGTTTGTGGGTGGCATCGGACTTGATGTGGACCGAACAGCGCGAGGCCAGGGCCACGTGCCGGCCCGTGCGGGCCTGGGCCAGCCCCTGCTCGAGGTCGAGCCCCATCCTGCCGAGCTGCTGGAGCACGAACTCGCCACTGCCGGCGGCGCAGCGGTTGCTGGTGACCATCGTGCGCACGTGGCCATCGTGGATGCCGTAGACGATGAAGCTCTCGCCGCCCAGCGAGAGCACGATGTCGGGGTTGAGGGCGAGGCCCTGAAGTGCCTTCTCGATGCTGACCGGCTCCGGCACATAGGGGAGATCGAAGACGGCGCCGGCCAGCGGGCCGGTGACGGCGGTACCATCCGGCTGCGCGGTCGGCCCGCCGTCCGCCGCCAGCATGCGCTCGATGGTGCCTTTTAGATCGCCGCCGTGGCGCAGGGACTGCACCACAACGGCTCCCGCGGAGTCGAGGCGGACTCTGCGGACAGTGACCGATCCGACATTCCAACCTTCCCAGATCATTGGGTACCTCCTTGCGTGCAGTGTCCCTTGCCCGTAGCGTAACCGGACAGCGTTGGGCGAGGAAGGGTCCGGCACCGGGCAAGATCCGGGACGATCTGCTCATGCGGCTTGGGCCCCAGGGCCCATCTCAGCCACGCGGCCTGGTGCTATAATGAAGATAGAACGGTCACAGGAGGGGAGATGGATACACCTCCAGGTGGGATCGCGATCCGACCACGCGCACACAGCGGCTCCGCATGGGCCCTGGCGGGGGCCCTGGGGACGGCGCTGCTCATCTGGGGTGTGGCCCTGCTCTCGATGGCTGGCGAGGTGGGCCGACCCTTCCCAGGCTTCTTTACCAACCCGGAGTACGCGGTCAGTGGTTTCACCCCACACGACTACACCGGGCCGCAAGCGGGCCTGCGACCGTGGGATCGCATCACGGCGGTCAACGGACGCAACCCCAGGGAGCTGGCGGTGTCGGTCAGGGAGGCGGGGGTGGGGGCGACCCTGGTCTACACCGTTGAGCGGTCCGGGCAGAGCCTGCAGGTCCCGGTCCGCACGATGCTTTTCACGGCGGACATTCTGTGGGATGTGCTGCCGGGCTACTTCGCTTCGTCAGCGATCTTCCTTGCGGTAGGCGTGTTCGTCTACCAGCGGAACCCTGCCGCCCCGCTGTGTCGCTATCTGCTGGCTTACCTGCTGGTGTGGGCGATCGGCGGCGCTATCGTCTGGGAGTCGTACCTCAGCCTGGGCAAGTGGATGGGCCGGCTTCTGGTCCCCTACGCCATCGTCGCGCCGGTGGCGGGATGGATCTTTTTCTGGCGCTTTAGCCCCGATGCGGCGTGGCAGCGATTCCTCGCCCGTGTGCCGGTGATTCGCACGTTTGTGCTTGTGGGGGCGGTCAGCATCGTGGCGATGTCGCTCCTGCGGCTGCTCACCCACGCGCTGGATGTGCCGGCGCTGTGGCGGGTGCTGGTCTTCGTGGACGGCTGGCCTTACTTCGTGGTCTTCGGACTCGGTTCGATCGTTGTGAAGGCCTTCCCCCTGGTGCGGCTGGTGACTCGCAGTCCCAGCCGCCTCCTGCGGCAGCAGGCAATGGTGATGCTGATCGGTCTGCTGGTCGGCCTTGCGGGCTGGTACCTCTATCTCTGGGCCCCCGCTGCGGTTCACATCGCGCCGATCTCGCGTGTGCAATGGGGCAGCCTGATCCCGGCTGTCTATCCGCTCTCCATCGCCTATGCGGTGTTACGCTACCGGCTGCTCGACATCAGCGTGGTTGTGCGCAAGGGCCTCATCTACTCGTTACTCACGGCAACGCTGACGGCGGTCTTCATCCTGCTTTCGCTGCTGGTGGGCCTGCTTTTCGAGAGCCTCACCGACCAGCCGCCGCTCCTAGCGATGGCGATCTCGGCGGTGGTGGTGGCCCTGCTTTCGCAGCCGGTCCGCGGACGCATTCAGGCGTTCGTTGACCGAGCCTTTTTCCGACGTGATGAAGAGGTGCGTCAGACGCTCACCGCCTTCAGTCGAACGCTGAGCACGCTTCGCACGCGCGCCGAGGTCGTGCAGCTGGTGCGCGACACGATCACGCGGGTACTGGGCGCGGGCAGCGTGACGCTATGGACCGGGGATGGCGGTCGCTACGTGCCCGGTGAGGTCTGCGACCCGGCAGCCGAAGGACTCGCCGTCGATGACGAGCTGGGGGCCTGGTTCAGGGTGGAGGGCGCGGTGCTGCTGCCGCTGCGCAGCGGGGGTTCGGCGGCGGCGGAGGCCCTGCGCCGCGGTGGAACCGAGGTAGCTGTGCCGCTCTTCGTCGGCGAGGCGCTGATCGGCGTGCTGACGCTCTCGGCCAGGCGCTCCGGCGAGCCCTACCGCCAGGCCGACCTGGATCTGCTGACGATGTTGGGACAGAGCGCCGCGCTGGCGCTCGAGAACGCGCGGCTGTCGGAAGAGCGGGTGGATCTGGTGCGGCAGCAGTTCATCCAGGCGGCACAGATCCAGGAGGAGGAGCGCCGGAGGATCGCCCGCGATTTGCACGACGGGGTAGGCGCGACGCTGGCCGGGCTCAGCCTGCGGCTGCATCGTGTTCGCCGCCTGTTGGAGGCTGAGCAGAGTCCCACGGCGGGGGAGGTCGCCGAGCTGGCCTCCGAGTCCCAAGCAGGGATCCGTGACATTCGACGCCTGGTCTATGATCTGCGACCTGCGGTTCTGGACGAGCTGGGGCTGGTGCCGGCGCTGCGTGAGTTCCTGGCGCGTTACGAGCGCGATCAGGGCGTGTCGGCGGTGCTTTCGGCGCCGGACGATGTGTCGCGGCTGCCTTCGGCGGTGGAGACGACGCTCTTCCGCATCGTGCAGGAGGCGCTGACCAATGTGTCCCGCCACGCTGAGGCGCGCCGCGTGGAGGTGCGCCTGACGCGCGTCAAGGCCTATGCCAGGCTCGAGGTGGCGGATGACGGGCGGGGCTTCGACGCAGCGGCTCCGACCGGCGGCTCGCACATGGGCCTCTGGAGTATGCAGAAGCGGGTGGAGCAGTTCGGGGGGAGCTTCGAGGTCGACAGCGCCCCGGGCCGGGGCACGCGGGTCGTCGCGCGCATACCCCTGGACAACGGTTGGGTGGAGGGGAGCAGTCGCCATGGACAAGATCAGCATCCTGATCGTTGACGATCACACGCTCTTCCGGCGCGGCGTTCGGAAGCTGCTGGAGGATGAGGCAGATATGGTGGTGCTGGGCGAGGCATCCAACGGACGCGAGGCATTGGCGCTAGCGCGCGAGCGCACGCCCGACGTGGTGTTGATGGACATTCAGATGCCGGAGCTCGACGGGATCGAGACGACACGGATGCTGCACCGGGAGATGCCGCATCTGGGCATCGTCTTCGTGACGATGTACGAGGACGATGAGTTCGTCTTCCGCGGGCTGAAGGCCGGGGGCCGGGGCTACATCCTCAAGGATGCCGATCCGGCGTCGATGGTGCGCGCGATCCGTGCGGTCGCCGGCGGCGAGTCGTTGCTGGGCGCTCGCGTCGCACTGAAGGTGATGCGCCAGTTCGCTGCGATGGACCGAGCCGCACAGTGGGCGGTCGATGGGCTGACGCCGCGCGAGATCGACGTCCTCAAGGCGATTGCCGAGGGGTTGAGCAACCGTGAGATCGCCGGGCGCCTGTCGATCGCGGAGAAGACGGTCAAGAACCACATCAACAACATCCTCTCGAAGCTGCATCTCTACGATCGGACGCAGGCGACGCTCTACGCGATCCGGACGGGGATCGTGAAGGTCTAGGACGCGTCGCGGTCGACCACTCCCTCGCGCCAGGCGAAGACGGCGGCCTGGGTGCGGTCGGAGAGGTGCAGTTTGCCGAGCAGGTTGCTGACGTGCGCTTTGACGGTGCGCTCGGTGATGACGAGCTCGGCGGCGATCTCGGCGTTGGTGCGGCCCTGCGCGATGAGCTGCAGGACCTCGAGTTCGCGCGGCGTGAGCTCGGCGGTGGGATCGGGCGGTCTAGCGGGCTGACTGACCTCGGCCATCAGGCGGCGGGCGATGCGCGGATGCAGCACCACCTCGCCGCGGCTCGCCGCCTGGATCGCGTCGAGGACCGTGGCGGCGTCGGCGTCCTTGAGCAGGTAGGAGAGAGCGCCGGCCTTGATGGCGGCGAAGATGAGCTCGTCCTGGGCATAGCTGGTGAGCACGACGACCTGGCTTCGCGGGCTGACCTGGCGGATCTGGCGCGTCGCCTGCACGCCGCCCTGGTCGGAGGGCTGGGCGTGCGGCTGCAGCGGGATGACGAGGTCCATGAGGACCACGTCGGGGACCAGGTCGGCGACCCCGGCGACGGCGGTGCGGGCGTCGCCGGCCTCGCCGACGATCTCGATCTCGGGCCGGGCGCCGAGGTAGAAGCGCAGGCCTTTGCGGACGACGTCGTGGTCATCGACGAGGTAGACGGTGATCGGATCGGCGGTGGGTGTGTCGGTCATCTAGGGTTCCTCCTGGGGACAGGCTCAGTCTCCGCTAGTGACGCCGTCCGCCCCTTCGCAAGGCTTCCGGGCCTTGCGAAGGGGCGGCGTCTCCCCTTGCGAGGGGGAGGGGCGGGCTAGGCGTCCTCATTCGAGGTTGTCGGCAGACTGCCCAGCAGCAGCGTCGGGCTGATGCCGTGCTCGGTGACGACGATCTTGGCGTTGCTCTTGAGAGCGTTTTCGGTCATCTCGATCTCGCGCAGCGTCTGGGCAGCCCCCTGGAAGTAGGTCTGGGCGGCCTCGTTGACGAGCTGGATGGCCTGGGCGCGGCCCTCGGCGACGCGGATCGAGGCCTCGCGCTCGCCCTCAGCGCGGCGGATGGCGGCCTCGCGCTCACCCTCCGCGCGCTGGATCGTGGCGAGCTTCTGCTGCTCGGAGGCCTCAAACTCGCCGGTCGCCAACAGGCGCATGGAGCGCCGCTCCTGTTCGGCGGTCTTCTGTTTGTGCATCGCCAGCTTGATATCCTCGGGCGGGTCGATGAGCATGATCTCCACCTTGCTGATGACCAGGCCCCAGTCGGCGGCGAAGTCGTTGAGCACGCGCTGCAGGTTGGTGGCGATCTTCTCGCGGGCGACGAGGCTCTCATCCAGGGTGAGGTCGCCGAACTCCTGGCGCAGGTTGGTCATCGCCAACTGGATCACGGCGCGTTTCCAGTCGTCGATGTTGTAGAAGGTGCGCTTGATCGAGTCCTCATCGGCCTTGGGCCTGACCCACATCACACCGTCAACGCGGATCTCGACGTTGTCCTTGGTGATGACGGGTTGCGGCGGGATGTCCATCGTGTGCTCGCGGACGTCGCGCACGCGAACGAGGCTGAGGAAGGGCAGTTGGAAACCCAGCCCCGGCATGACGAAGGCGGTGTAGTTGCCCAGCACCTCCTTGATGCCGCGCTCGTAAGGCTTGAGCGTGTAGATAAACGAATGGATGGTTCTCATAGCTCTCCTTTCTCGGGTCTGAAGGCTGATTCATAGAGCGATCGGGCCACGACGGTGGCGACGAGGGGCAGCGGGAGTGCGCGGGTGAGCGTGACGTGAGACCCATGGATCTCCAGGGCCGGCTGGTCGCCGTCGTCGCGCAGGACAAAGCCGTCCGGTGCGTCGGGATGGTGGCAGAGGCGATAGCCGACGTCATCGTAGACGATCTCGGTCCAGGTCTCCATCTGACGGCCACGATACTGCAGGGCCGCCAGGGTCTGCCCGTGGCACTCAAGGACGGCGCGTCCTCGCAAGCCGCGGACACGCCGGAGGGCCCAGTTGGTGTGGTCGATCTCCCAGCTGTGACCGGTGCGGTCGGGCCGCAAGCGGACGAGGTAGCTGCCCTGGCGCTCGGCGTGCAGGGTGACGATCTCACGAAGGCCGAGGAGCGCGCGACCACGCTTGAGGGTGAGCGTGCCCGGGCCCACGCGCGGCTTGCGCAGGTAGTGCTCCTGATCGGCGGGGAGCCAGGGCCAGGTCTGCCCGACGGGGATGACGAGGCGCTCGCCGAGCCAACGCCACTCCTCGGGTTGCGGACCCCGGGCGCGGCCCTCCGCGCCTATCGGGGAAGAGCGATCGGCGGTGGCTGCGATGTCGACCTCGGCGATGACCTCGGTGCCCGCACCGGGACGGCTGTCGATGCTGAGGCGTCCGCCGACGGCGAGCAGGCGCTCCTGCATACCGGCGATGCCGAGGCCCTTGGGGGTCACCCGGGTGTCGAAGCCGACGCCGTTGTCGCGCACGGCAAGGCGAATGCGGCGTGAGGTACAGTGCAGGCGGATATCGACGCGGGTGGCGTGGGCGTGCTGGGCGACGTTGTGCAGCGCTTCCTGCACCGTGCGATAGAGGTGCTCCGTGACCAGCGGCGGAATCCAGCGGTCGTTGCACTGCGCGTCGAGATAGACGAGCAGGTGCTGCTGCGCCCCGAAGAGCAGGGCGTAGTCGTTGAGGGCGGCGGTGAGGCCGCGCTCCTGGAGCGGGGCCGGTCGCAGGTCCTCGATCAGGCGCGTGGTCTCGCGTTGCGCAGCCTGGGCCGAACGCTCGATCTCGACGATCATCTCCTGCATCTCGGGGGTGAGCGTGGCGGGGCCCTCGCCCTGAGCCTCGACGCTCGCCTTGACCCCGCCGGCGGTCATCGCCAGGCTGAAGAGGTGCTGCTTGACGCTGTCGTGGAGCTCGCGGGCCAGACGGTTGCGCTCCTCCACGAGGGCGAGGGCGCGCACCTGGTCGGTGAGGCGGGTGTTGCTCTCGCGCAGGCGCTCGAGATCCTGCTCATCCTCTTCCAGGTGGCTGATCAGCAGGTCGAGCTGACCGGCGAGGCCGGCGAAGGCATCGCCGATGATGGGCTGGGCGCGCAACGAGAGGTTCCCCCGCAGCCAGGCGTCGATGAGGTCGAGCAAGCGGAGGAGGGGGCGAGCGCGCCGGTGAGCGACCCACGCCGCGACGAGGCCGGTCACGGCAGCGGCGAGGCCCCCCAGTTCCAGGGCCGTACCGAATCCCACAGCGACGGCACTGCCGGAGAGCAGCAGGGCTGCACAGAGCACGCCGCCGAGCGTGAGCGCGGCAACACTGAGGCCATACTTGAGAGCATAGCGCAGGCGGCGCTGGTGGCTGGGTCGCGTCATCGTTCACCTCATTCGGATTTTGACCTAGCCTTATCATAGTTGACAATCGTGACCTTGTCATCGGGCGGGGGAATGAACCGCCATTGGTCGCGGGGCCAATGGGCCATCGGATACGGTGCCTGCGCCGCGGACGAGGCTCTTCGCTCCGAGGAGGGAGATCCCTCACGTTCGTTCGGGATGACAGCAGCGGCGTCGGGGGTGACAGCAGCGCCGGCTCGCGATTGACAATGGTTTGGCTCGGGGTAGAATGCGTGCAACCGAAACGTGAGAGGCTGATGAAACCCACGATTGTCAACGATCGCTACCGTCTGGTCGAGCTGGTCGGCGCGGGCGGGATGGCTACGGTGTACCGGGGCGAAGACCTGCTGCTGGAGCGGGGCGTCGCGGTGAAGTTCCTACGCGAGCCCTATGCGAGTGACCCGGATGCGCGTGAGCGCTTCCTGCGTGAGGCGCGTTCGGCGGCCAAGTTGGACCACTCCAACATCGTGCACATCTACGACGTGGGCACCGATCAGGGGGACCACCCTTTCATCGTCATGGAGCTGGTGCCCGGAGATGATCTCAAGACGCTGATCCGCCGCGATGCGCCGCTGCCGGTGGCGCAGGCGCTGCGGCTGGCGCAGGCGATCGCGTCGGGTGTTGGGCTGGCCCATCGCGCGGGGATCGTTCACTGTGACTTGAAGCCTCAGAACATCCTCGTGACGGATGATGGGCAGGTCAAGGTGGCCGACTTCGGTATCGCCCGGGCGCTGCAGCAGGAGGAGGGCGATGCGGAGCCGCTCGACGTGGTGTGGGGCAGCCCGCACTATCTCGCGCCGGAGCAGGCCCGAGGTCAGGTTCCGACACCCGCGTCCGACGTCTACAGCATCGGCGTGATGCTCTACGAGATGTTGACGGGCGTTCCTCCCTTCCACGACCAGGATCCTGAGGTCCTGGCGATGAAGCACGTGCGTGAGGAGCCGGCGCCTTTGACGGCGCTGAACCCACGCATCCCCAGCGGCCTGGATTGGTTGGTGCGCAAGATCCTGTCCAAGGAGCCCACGCAGCGCTATCGCAACGGCGATCAACTGGTGATGGCGCTCGAGCAGTATATGCGCCACGGGCAGGAGGGGACGGGACCGTTTGCGCCTGTGGCGGAGGAGACGCCGGTCGTCTCGACGCGTGAGGTGAGCGGCGCCAACCTCACGGCCGACTCCCCGAACCCGAACGCCGCGGCGGAGGGAACGCGGCCGTTGTCGGAGCCTCAGGGTCTGGACACGACCCTCTGGATGTTGCTGGGCGTTGCCGCGATCGCCGTCATTGGGCTGGTGCCGCTGTGGCTCTACGTCTATCGTGCCTATACGGCGCCGCCGCCGGCGATCACGCCGGTGGTCGAGATCACGCCCGGTGTCGGCACACCCGGGGCGGGCACGCCTGAGGTTGAGGTGACGGTTCCCAACCTGTCCGGATTGAGTGCTGCCGACGCGCAGCGATTGGCCCAGAGCCTGGGGCTGGAGGTCGAGGTGCTGGGTGAGCGCGAGACGACGGACACGCGCCCCGGAGCGGTGCTGGAGCAGACGCCCGACGCGGGCAACCGCGTGCCGTCGGGCTCGACGGTGAGCGTGGTGCTGGCTGCCGGGCGGGTGCTGACGCTGCCCGACGTCATCGGCTACGAACTGGTGACGGTCGAGGACGGGCTGGAGTCGGAGGGGCTGCTGCTCACGGTCAACGCGGTGCGCAGCACCGAGGCCGCCGGTAGGATTTTGGAGCAGTCGCCCTCGCCCAATGCCGAGGTGCGGGCCGGCGATACGGTGACGCTGACGGTGAGCGGCGGGGCTAACGTCCCCATCTTGCTCGGGGTGAACCTCAACAATCAGGTGATGCTGGAGCAGGCGTGGGTCTCCCAGTTCGCCTTCAACGCGGGCGCGAGCGTGCCTGTGACGTTGCGCTGGCGGTGCACGGCCCCCATTGATCGCTCCTACCAGGTCTTCATCCATATTCTGACCGAGGATATGGGCACGGCAGTCGCGCAGCAGGATATCATCCCGCTCAACGGGCTGCGACCCACAACCGGCTGGACGCCGGGCGAGGTGATCAATGACCCCCACCAGGTGGATCTACCCGCCGGGACGCCGCCGGGCACTTACCAGATTCGCGTCGGGCTCTATGACGACGCGGGGCGCATGCCTGTGGTCGATGCGGGTGTGGCCCAGGTGGTGGATCACACGATCTTCGTGACGACGATCTCGGTTCGCTAGTCGATCTTCGCCGTCATCCCCTTATCCTTCCCCGAATCTCTGGTATAATGCAAAAAAATAGATAGGTATCGTGGGATTGCCAAGGTTGTCATGGTTCGACCTGCCCTGGTTAGCCCGCGGGTCGCTTGAGGAGGCGTTATGAAGTCAAAAGGCAGCAGCAATTTCGTCTATCTGATCATCATTGCCGCTGTGCTCTTCCTGGTCTATAGCTACATCTCCGGGGGCAGCCAGACGGCGATCGTGCCGCTGAATCAGGTGGCGGCAGACGCGAGTGCAGACGAGATTGCCGGCATTCAGGTGCGTGGCGATGAGTTGACCGTTACGTACAAGCAGCGTAATCAAGCCGGCGAGCAGGTCGTGATCTCGCGCAAGGGACCCGAGTCGACGCTGCTCGAGCAGCTATCCGCATTGGGCGTGGGCGAGGCGGCCCTGCAGTCCATCGATATCGAGTACGTGGAGCCGGTCGACTGGGGGACGATGATCAATATCGGCATCACGGTGCTCAGCATCATGGCCGGTGTTGCCTTCTTCTACTTCTTCATTCGCCAATTCCAGGGGGCGAACAACCAGGCGATGTCGTTCGGCAAGAGCAAGGCGCGCATGTTCTCCGGCGACCGCCCTACCGTCACGTTTGACGACGTGGCGGGCGTCGAGGAGTCGAAGGAAGAGCTGCGCGAGGTCGTGGAGTTCCTCAAGGAGCCGCAGAAGTTTGTGAGCCTCGGCGCGCGGATCCCCAAGGGTGTGCTTCTAGTGGGGGCGCCCGGCACGGGCAAGACGCTGATGGCCAAGGCGGTTGCCGGTGAGGCGGGCGTGCCCTTCTTCAGTATCTCGGGCTCCGAGTTCGTGGAGATGTTCGTCGGTGTGGGCGCGAGTCGGGTGCGCGATCTCTTTGAGCAGGCGAAGCGGCACAGCCCGTGCATCGTCTTCGTCGACGAGATCGATGCGGTGGGTCGCTACCGCGGCGCCGGGCTGGGCGGATCGCACGAC
>CAZYYC010000143.1:0-10548 GCA_964650935.1 uncultured Anaerolineales bacterium | reverse complement strand
ACGGGAAGATCCCGCGGTCGCGATAGACGGTCTGGAGCCGATCCAGCGCCACGATGTACGCCGCCGTGCGCCAATCGGTCTCAAATTGACGCACAGTGTCACGGACACGCCGATAGGCGCCAAGGATTTGCTTCTTCAGCCGACCATCGACCTCATCCAGGTCCCAGAATTCACTGCGTTTGTTCTGTAGCCACTCGAAATAACTGACGATCACGCCACCTGCGTTGCAGAGCACATCCGGCAGCACCAGGATGCCGCTCTCCTGGAGAATCCGGTCGCCCTCAATGTCGGTCGGACCATTCGCACCCTCTACACCATCTTGACGTTGAGCAGCGGCGCCGTCTCCGCCGTGATCTGATTCTCCAGTGCTGCCGGGACGAAGAAATCGGCCTGGGTGCTCAGGAACGTCTCGTGATCGACGACCTCGCCGCCTTCGTAGCCCTGAATCCGCCTCTCACGCGCCACGAAGGTCGCCAGGTCATACGGATCGATACCCTGGGGGTTCACCATCGCACCGGAGTGATCCTCGACGCCCACCAACACGGCGCCCAGCGGCTCGAGCAATCGCGCTGCCCAGGACCCCACATTACCGAAGCCCTGGATGGTGTAGGTCGCTCCCTGCAAATCGAAGCCGTGGTCCTCAGCCCACGCCTGCAGCACGAAGACCAGCCCCTGTCCGGTGGCTTTGTCGCGTCCTACGCTCCCACCGGACTCGACCGGCTTGCCTGTGACCACATGCGAGGACCGGTTTCGCTCCAGCGGCGGCATCATCTGCAGATACGTGTCCAGAATCCAGGCCATGATCTGCGCATTGGTGTTGACGTCCGGCGCGGGGATATCGTACTCCGGCCCGATGTTGGACCCCAGGGCGAAGGTGAAGCGCCGCGTGATACGCTCCAACTCCGCATGGCTGACCTCCCAGGGGCTCAGCTGAATCCCACCCTTGGCGCCTCCATAGGGGATCCCGGCGATCGCCGTCTTCCACGTCATCCACGCCGCCAACGCACGCACCTCATCGATGTTCACCGCCGGATGAAAGCGCAATCCACCCTTGTAGGGTCCCAGCACGTTGTTGTGCTGCACCCGATAGCCGGTGAACATGCGCACACAGCCATTGTCCATCACGACCGGGAAGTTCACCACGATCTCGTTCGTCGTGTGCGACAGGATCTTGCGAATCTCAGGGTCCATCTCCATCAGATCCGCTGCTTTGCTGAACTGAGCCATCACGGTCTTGTAGACACTCACTTCGCTCATAGGCCGACCTCCTAGACAAGAGTAGACGGGAATGATGGGAATGTTATACCATTAGGCGCCATGAAGCGAGTGACAAATGACCGGATATCCAGGTGAGGAATCGGTGGGCAGGCGCCTGTCGTGCCTTTCGCGAATCTCGCGGTATGATGAGGAAGCTGCGCTGAAAAATGGGAGGAGGCCCTATGATTGAGAGAGATAGCCGGCACGGCAGGGAGCCATCCACACTCGATGGGGCACAGACAGAAAATCAAGCGCGTGGCGGGCGACGCGCGCTCTTCATCTCTTCGCCCGACCTGTGGCGTACCGGCTTCGGCGGCAAGCATCCCCTCAAACCCGAGCGTCTGGCCCGTACGGTGGCGCTCCTCAGCGGCTATCACGCCTTCGACGCTCCAGGCGTTGCGGTCATGGAGCCCCGACCGGCCGGCGATGACGAACTCACCCTCTTCCACACGCCCGACTACGTGGAGGCCGTGCGAGGCCTAAGTGCAGGCCACGACGATCTCCCGGCACATCGCTACGGCTTTGGCCGGGGTGACAATCCCGTCTTCAGAGGCATGTACGAGATCTCCAGCCTCAAGACGGGCGGCGGCATCCTGGGCGCGCAGGCGCTCCTGGACGGCGCCTGCGATGTCGCCTTCAACTTCAGTGGGGGACTGCACCACGCACGCCCGGCCCGAGCCTCGGGCTTCTGCATCTTCAACGACGCCGCCGTGGCGATCGCCTGGCTGGTCGCCAAGGGACGGCGGGTCGCCTATGTGGACATCGACGCACATCACGGCGACGGCGTCCAGGACGCTTTCTATGACTCAGACCGAGTACTGACCATTTCCCTCCATCAGGATGGTCACACGCTCTTCCCCGGGAGCGGGTTTGTCGAGGACATCGGCACGGGGGCCGGCGAGGGCTACAGCGTCAATGTCCCCCTGCATCCCTACACCGATGATGCCGCCTATCTCGCGGTGTTTCACGCGCTCGTGCCGCCGCTGATTCGACGTTTCGCGCCCGATGTCCTGGTCACCCAGCTGGGGGTCGACACCCATTTCCGTGACCCCCTCACGCAGATGGCGCTGACGACGGAAGGTCACGTGGCCCTCTTCGAGACTTTCGCCGCCCTTGCCGAGATGCCGTGGTTAGCCTGCGGCGGTGGCGGCTACAACCTCGACGTCGTCCCACGATCGTGGGCCCTCGCCTTCGGGGCCATGTCGGACCAGACCTTTGGTGACGCCCTACCCGACCATTATCAGGAGACCTACGGCGGGCAATGGCTCCACGACCACGAGGGACCGCCGCTGGACAGGGCCACGCGCACCCAGGTACAACGTCACGCGGAGGCGGTGGTGGCAGATGTGCGATCCGTCCACGGACTGTGAGGGCAGCCCATCGGTCACCGCCCCCGTCAATGACATCACTGCGAAGGCTGCGTCGCTGTGCGCCCGGGCGCTCCGCGTAACAGCAGGACCGTGAGCCCCAACGCCACGAGTTGCACGGCGATACCCAGGGCGAAGGGCGCTCGCGGTGAGGTCGTGTAAAGCAGCCCGGCCAAGGGAGCAGCCGGCAGGGTGATCAGGGCCGTCAGCGCGCTGCTGACCGAGAAGATCAGGGCTCGCTCTCGATCACCGATGATATTGGCCCAGTAGCTATCATTAGCCGGACGGAACACCGCCACACTCGCCGCGCTGCCGATGGCCCACAACACGGCCCACCAGACCGTGCCTGTCGGCGAGACCGCGAAGGAAAAACCGGCGATGACGCTCAAGACCTGGCCCGCGATCAGTCCGCCGAACTCCCTCCGCCCCTGCCTCTGCACAACAGGCAGGATGATGATCACCATCGTCACCACGGCAGAGACGAAGGGAAACAGAGCGACGGTCGCGTCCGAGAGTCCGATCCCACGGCCATCGGTCAGGTAGATCGCCGAGTAGGTGGTCCAGATCACGGTGCTGAACGCCACGAGGTTGCGGACCATCATGAAGAGGCCAATCCGCCTGTCACGCCACATCAGCTTGAACGCCGCGAGATACTCACGTGCCATGTCGCGGGGAGCCAGGTCGAGCGTGTCCACCATGCGCGCCGCGCCCATACTCGTCTCACGTAGCGCGAACTGGCGGAAGATCGCGATCCCCACCGACGACACCATCACGATCGCCGCAAAGATGCGCCCGGCAGGGACGATGCCGATGAGGGCAACAAGCCAGCCTGCCGCCGGGGTCAAGAGCCGCGCACCGGAGGTCAGGAATTGGACCATGCGGAAGACCGCGGCTCGATGTTCCGCAGGCACATCCTCAACGAAGAGGCATTGAAAGCTGGGAATAACGATGTAGACGAAGCCGTTGATGAACCGTCCTATGAGGAAGTACCAGGGGTTACGGGCGACGGCATAGAGCGCCATCGGCACACCCCAACAGAGGATATCGAAGACGACCAAGACCCGCTTGCGACCGAACCGATCGGCGAAGTAGCCCCCCATCAACGTGCTGACGAACTGCGTGAAGATGAGGACGCTTTCCAGCCAGCCCAGCTGCACCGCGGTCACACCCAACGCCACCATATAGAGCGACGCATAGGTCCGAAACCACTGAAACGACACAGCGGCAACGCCTTCGGTGATCGCGATGACCCTGGCATTGCCGCGAACGACCGAGAAGAAACGTCGCTCCTGCTGACCTCGAGCTGATGGTTGAGCCACCCGTGCTCCTTGCCTCAGACAAGAAGAAGGGCGGGGCGCCGCAACGCCCCGCCCAGGCCGATATCACGGCATCAGCGCCGACGGCGCTATCTCGCGTCTGTAGATGGTCGCGAACACCTCAGTCTTGGAGCGATATGATGATGACCGCCGCCATAGCGTCCGGTGCGGCGGCGGGGCCGTGCACCACCAGCCCTTCGTCCGACTGCTCGACCTTGAGCTCGACAGCCGGGTCCTGAAGCAGAACGGCTCCGTTCACCGTCTGTGAGAGGGCCGGCAGTCTGAGCACGCCGTCCTCCGGCCACTCAAAGACATGCACATAGACCTTACCGGGCTTGGCCGTACTGCGAGCCCAACCGAGGCCCTGGAAAGGACCCGGCTTGCTCCCGTAGACAGCCTCTCCGTTGACCTTTAGCCACTCGCCCATACCGAGTAGCCGCTCAACGCTGGGTTCGGGGATCACACCCTCTGCCGTCGGGCCGACATTCAGCAGGTAGTTCCCCCCCTTGCTGACGATGTCGATCAGCTTGCGGACGAGATCCTCGGTGGACTTCCAGTTGTGATCGTTGACTTTGAAGCCCCAAGTATCGTTGATCGTTGCAGGGGTCTCCCAGTCCACGGCGACCGCCTCGCCGGGGATGCGGTTATCGCCTGCCGATGCATAGTCGCCGAGCTGGTTGCCGATGCGCCCACAGACCAGGCAGTCGGGCTGAATCCCCTTCACGAACTCCAGCAGCTCCTGGCTCTGCTCCTTGGTGATCCCCTTGGGGGTGTCGAACCAGATCAGGGCCACCGGGCCATATTGCGTGAGCAGTTCGCGCAGCTGAGGTTTGACCAGCTCATCCAGGTACTTCTGGAAGTCCTTCTGGGCTGGGTCGTAATCCCAGTCATTGCCGTCACCATCCGGGTGGTGCCAATCCTGAGTCTGCGAGTAATAGAAGCCGAGCTTAATGCCCTGCTTCGCACACTCCTCAGCCAACTCCTTGAGCGGATCGCGTCCGAAAGGCGTCCGATCGATGATGTCGTAATCACTGCATGGTGAATCAAAGATGCAGAAGCCATCGTGATGCTTCGACGTGATCACCATGTACTTCTGTCCCGCGTTCTTAGCTAGCGAGACCCACTCGGCGGCGTCAAACTTCACGGGGTTGAACTGCTCGGCCAGCTTCTCGTACTCGGCAACCGGGATCCGTGCACGGTACATGATCCACTCACCGATGCCCGGGATCTCCTTACCGTCCCAGATGCCGGCGGGAATCGCGTAAAGACCCCAGTGGATGAACATGCCGAACTTGACCTCACGCCACCAGTCCAACCGGGGATCGCTCTGCGCGCCCTCGCGCTGCCCGCGTGCGCCCACAATCGCCGGCATCGCCTCGCGCTGCTCGAGGGCCCAACGGAGAAGATAATCCACGGCATCCGGCAGGCTCGCGCTCATCACCCCGGCGAAGTGCTTCATGCGAGGCAGGATGGCATCGGACAGCTCTACGGTTTTCTCAGACGATTCGTGTTCCGTCATGACCACTCTCCTGTGTCAGCTACGTAGTTAGCAACTGTGGTTGCGGTGTGATAGCGACCGTCGAGGCCGGCGCGCCGTCCAAGGACGAGGGCAACAGGCCGGGCACCGAGATCCGCAGGCCCTCATCCGTCTGTTGCCAAACGAGGGGCTTTTTGCTCCCCATCAGCGTGATGCGCGCCGTCTCAGCTGCTCGCAGCCCCTTGAGCACCCATACACCGGGCTCGGGCTCAGCCAGCAACGTCGCATACAGGGTATCGGACTTCTGCGTGAAACGAACCGACACCTCAGCCTGCGTATCCGTCCGTGCCGTGCCCTCGGCTGTGACCCAAGGTCGCGTGCCAAAGACGGCCTCTCCGTGAACACGAAGCCACGCACCAAGCCCCTCGAGCCGCTCCCGTTGCAGTTCGGGAATGGTCCCATCGGCCATCGGTCCGACGTTGAGCAGCAGATTCCCGTTCTTACTCACGATGTCGACGAAAGAGCGGACCAGCTCTGTGATCGACAGATAGGCCTCAGGTCCTTCGTTTTGGTTATAGCCGAAGGAAAACCCGATCCCGCGGGTCGCCTCCCATTTGGGTTCGGTGATCTCGTCGTACGAGGCATACTCAGGCGTGGTGAAATCATAGTGCTTCCCACCCAGGATCTCGGTCGATCCTCCAGCCTCGATGTCGAACGCCTGCGTAAAACGATTGTTGACCAGACCCTCAGGCACGGTGTTGTAGTAATGGGCGAAGAGTTTGGGCAGGTCAGCAGCAGCCGGGTAGGCGATGTCGTTCCACAGGATCACCGGCGCGTAGCGCTCGATCAGCTCATACCAATGCGCATCGGCGTAGGCGACGTAGTCGGCCTGCTGGGGTACCGCTCGCACCAAGTCAGCAATGTTGGTCACGACCGTCGGGTTGAAGGTCCAGTCGACCCCACCGGAATAGTACAACGCCATCCTCATCCCCGCCGCACGAACTGCAGCGGTCAGATCGCCCACCAGATCACGCTTGGCATGGTATCCTGCTCTGAAGGGATTCGGGTGCGCGCTGGGCCACAGCAGGAAGCCGTCGTGGTGCTTCGTTGTCAGCACGACATACTGCGCGCCCACGCTCCTGAAGAGCGAGGCCCACTCGCCCGGATCCCAGCCCACAACTGCGTCATTGAATATCGGGATAAAGTCTTCATAAGCGAAGTCAGGCCCGTAGGTCCGGGTATGATGGGCTTGCGTCACCCCGCCGGGGATGCGCATCGAGTTATAGTACCATTCGGCATAGGGGTTGCGGGCGAACCAGGCCTCCCAGCCCTCTTCGGCGACGACCTTGCCCAGTTCCCCCGTGGTCGGGGCCCAGGCCGGCACCGAATAGAGGCCCCAATGGATGAAAATGCCCAGCTTGGCATCGTGAAACCACGATGACACCGTATGCGACTGCACGGACTCCCACGTCGGAAGATAAGTCATATCCTCACCTCTCGGCGCGACATCGCGGGCTAGAGCACACCCGTCAAGGACAACTCCTCAGCACGATGGCAGCTCACGAAGTGCTCGGGGCTCAACTCGCGCAGCACCGGGGTCTCGACCCGGCAGACCTCCTGAGCATAGCGGCATCGCGGATGGAAATAGCACCCACTCGGCGGATTGGCCGGGTCGGCGACTTCGCCCTCCAGCACGATCCGCTGCTTGGTGGCGCGTGGATCGGGGCGTGGCACCGCCGACATCAAAGCTTCAGTGTAGGGATGCAGCGGATGCGGGTAGATCTCATCGGTGCCCGCCATCTCGACCAACTTCCCCACGTACATCACCGCCACCCGGTCCGCCAGGTGACGCACGACGCTCAGATCGTGGGCTACAAACAGATAGGTTAGTCCGAAGCTGCCCTGAAGCTCGCGCAGCAGGTTGAGGATCTGCGCCTGCACCGACACGTCCAACGCCGACACCGGCTCATCGCAGACGATGAACCGCGGGTTGAGCGCCAAGGCCCGGGCCACGCCGATGCGTTGTCGCTGACCACCGCTGAAGGCATGCGGGTAGCGGCGCAGGTACTCGGGGCGCAGCCCCACCGACCTCAACAGCTCTGCCACACGCTCCTCCAACGCACGGCCTCGCATCCCCTGGTTGATCACCAAAGGTTCACCCACCAACTCCAGCAGCGTCATGCGCGGATTGAGCGAGGAGTAGGGATCCTGGAAGATGATCTGCATCTGCTGTCTGACCCGATTCAGTTCGGTCATGTCGAGCTCACGGATGTTGACCCACCCGTCGCGCTGATCGCGGAACCGGATGTCGCCCTCGGTCGGTTCAATGGCCCGCAGCACACAACGACCGGTCGTCGTCTTGCCGCAACCGCTCTCGCCAACCAGACCCAGAGTCTCTCCCTCGTTCACGTAGAAGCTGACATCGTCCACAGCCTTGACGTTCCCGACCGTCTTGCGAAAGAAGCCTTTCTTGATCGGGAAGTACTTCCGCAGATTGCTGACTTCGAGAAGTCGCTTGTCTTGTCTCTCTGCCATGCTCATGCCTCCCCTTACGCCTGGCGTCCCGTGTTACACTGCCCATCATCGTACTGACAACAGCGCACCCAATGTCCGGGTTCCGCCTCAATCCATGGAGGATCAATATGCGAGCAGTCGGGACCGACGCGTAGACACCGCGGATGGAAAGGACATCCGGAGGGCAGGTTGTAGGGATCGGGCACCATCCCCTTGATCGCCTCCAACCACTGCCTCCGGTCCTCGGTGATCCGCGGAATAGACCGCAGCAGGGCCTGTGTATAGGGATGCAGGGGGTTGTAGTAGAGGGTATCGACATCGGCTTGCTCGACAACCTTCCCCAGGTACATCACGACGGCCTTGTCAGCAATCTCGGCCACCACGCCGAGGTCGTGCGTGATGTAATGAATCGCCATCCCCATCTCTTCCTGCAACTGCCGCATCAGATCCAGGATCTGCGCCGCCGTGGTCACGTCGAGTGCTGTGGTGGGCTCGTCAGCGATCAGCAGACTCGGACGGCAGGACAGAGCCATCGCGATCATGCCACGCTGCCGCATGCCACCGCTCAGCTCGAACGGGTAAGCGTCCACGGTAACCGAAGGGCGCGGCATCCCCACGCGGTCCAGCATTTCGATGGCACGCTCCCGCGCCTCCGCCTTCGACACCTTCTGATGTAGCATGATCGTTTCCATGATCTGATTGCCCATCGTGTGCACCGGGGAGAGGGAGGTCATCGGCTCTTGAAACACCATCGCGATTTCGTTGCCGCGAATCGCACGGATCTCCGGTCCCTTGGGATTGAGCGTAGCTAGATCGATCACGTCGGCCATCGCGAAGGACTCCTCGTCATTCGAGTAGCGATGGTAGAGCAACTCACCCTCGATGATGCGTCCGGGAGGCGGGACGATCCTGAGGATCGACTGAGCGGTCACGCTCTTTCCACAGCCGCTCTCACCGACCACCGCCAAGGTCTTACCCCGCTCGATCGTGAAGTCGGCGCCGTCCACGGCCCGCACCGTCCCCTCATCCAGAGGGAAAAAGGTCTTCAGCCCCTTGACCTCCAACAACACCCTATCAGCAGCCATCGTTCCTCCCATTCGTCTCCCCGCTCACGTATCCCCCTAGCACGCTGCTCATCTCACGCCCACAGCGCGATGGTTCGACAGTTCGTGGCGTCACGCCTCAGCCAGCCACGCCGGCATCGCCAAACCCAACGTCTCCACAGCCGCCCGCAGATTGCGTACCGTGCCGTCCGGCAAAGGGATCCCCTCGCGGAGGCGTTGTTGACGCACCCGAGCCTCCGGCTCACCGGGTACAAGGATCTCATCGATCCCCTCGGCCCTCGGCAGACCCTTGAGCGCATCGATGAGCGCATCGACGTTGGCCTGATACACCTGCAGGTCGGTGAACATCGCGATGTCCATGGCCGCCACAAAGCTATTCTGACTGCGCGCCTGTGCCGGGTCGCCGGCCAGCTTCGGAGCAATGGCCGGGTTGCCCACCATCAGGCTCGTCATCGCCTCCATCATCATGGCCAGATCGGACCCCTTATACCCACCAAACGGTAACAGCGTGACCACCGCCGCCGGTGAGGTCGTGACCCGACCCTCCCCATCCAGTGCCCAACCCTCAGGAATGTCGATCCCCTTGTCGATAGCCAGCGAGATCTTGCCGTGTGCAGCGACGCTCGTCGCCATATCCAGAAGGAGCGACTCGTGCCGCCCGGCAGGCGCCCCGATCGAGATCGGGGTGTTGTGCAAGCCGCGCACACTGGCGCCGTAGGGCGCCATATTCGGTAAGTTGCTCACCGTCGCCAAGCCGACCATCCCCTGCTCTACGGCCATCGTGGTGTAGTACCCCATGGCCCCCTGATGCGTTGTGTTGCGAATCAGGACCCAACCGATCCCCACCTCACGTGCCTTCGAGATCGCGCGCCGCATAGCGTCCGTCGTCACGACCGGGCCGAAGGCCCAATCGGCGTCGATCAGCGCCATCGCCGGCGTCTCCTTCACGATCCGCACATCCGGCGTGGGGTTCATTCCACCCTTCTCGATGCTGCTCAGGTAAGAGGGGATGCGCAACACGCCGTGGGAGTCAACGCCACGCAGGTTCGCCCACACAAGCACGTCCGCCTCAATCGCCGCGTCAGCAGGTGGTAGCCCTGCCGAGGCGAAGACCCGCTCCGTGAAGGCCTTCAGGGCCGCCGCATCTACATAGATGGTCACGTACCAGTCTCCATTCTGATCGACAGGATGACGCTAATCCTCGAGCAGCACACAGCCGGCACCAAGTCGCTGCTCAAATGGGCCATCGCAGGCCAGTTTGAGCACCGTCACACCGGTGGCGGGATCGGGGTCATGATAGGGCAAGTTCTTGAGAACCAGGCGATCCTCGGTCTGCTCGAAGTCGACTGGCGTACCGTCTGCCAGGAATGAAACGGCATTAACCTTGGTCCGAATGCCGCCCAGGACGATCTCACGTCCCGGCCAACGCGTGCACCAGAAGTAGGCATCATGGCCCTTAAGCGTCCAACGACCCGTCGGCAACCACTCCACGCGACCACGCCCGGCACGATCGACCTTCCCGTAGAGGGCATCGCCGTTGCGAGCGATCCACT
>CAZYYC010000142.1:0-10633 GCA_964650935.1 uncultured Anaerolineales bacterium | reverse complement strand
GACCGACTCACGACCTGACAACGTCAGTGACCTTCGGTCGCAGCGCAGAACGCACTTGACAGATTCTGCCGGTGGGTTTACAATGCAGATCGTTCGAATAAGCTAGATATTGGAGAAGCGCAATGATGACAAAGACCGCTTTGGTGATCTACAGGACAGCCCCGGACGCAAGTCTGGCTGGTTTTCCTTGTCGCAGTGCGCCTCTCGGTAGGTTAGAATAGTCTAACGTTAACCCCCAAGGCCGTGGCGGACTGCGATCCCCACGGCCTTTTTTCATGCTCTGCGCTTGAGGCCGTGGGATCCACCCACGGCCTTTTTTGTTGGCTTCCCTCGGCAAGAGGGACCATGGAGCAGATGAGCAGGAGGATACGATGTCGACGACAGCTTTGCATAAGGACGTTCGGGAGTTGGCGCGGGATCTGAAGGTGGCGGGTCTACGCTTCCGGAGCTTTCGGGGCGTTGAGGACTTCGCTGCTATGGCGAGGGTGATCAAGGATAGCGGCACCGTGGACGGTAATGAGCACGTCGAAACCGCCGACGATCTCCAACACAGCTATCAGCATCTGGTCAACAGCGACCCTGCCACCGATATGCTGATGGTCGAGATCTGCGGCACACTCATCGGCTACTCGCGCGTCTGGTGGCAGCAAGTTGTAGACGGGCCGCGCGTCTACGGCCACTTCGCACAACTGCTGCCGGCTTGGCGCGGGAAAGGCATCCGTCGCGTGATGCTCCGCCACAACGAGAGCCGCCTGCGGACCATCGCTGCGGACCACGAGAACAACGGGCTGCGAACCTACGAGTGCTGGGCGTCCGACGGGGAACGCGACTGGATCGAGTTGCTGCACAGTGAGGGGTACCTACCCGTCCGTTACGGCTTCGAGATGGTGCGACCGCACCTGAACGATATCCCGGCGCATCCGCTGCCGGCAGGACTCGAGGTACGGTCCGTCAGCCCTGAGCAGACTCATCAGGTCTGGGCGGCGGCGCGCGAGGCCTTCCGCGATCACTGGGGATTCTGTGAGGAGGAATGGGCCGATGATGGGTGGTTTGCGGCCTGGCAGGGGCGACCGACTTTCCGGCCGGAGCTTTGGCAAGTTGCCTGGGATGGAGACGAGGTCGCCGGTATGGTCCTGAACTTCATCGACGAGGCGGAGAATCAGGAGTACCAACGGAAGCGAGGCTATACCGAGACCATCTGCGTTCGACGTCCATGGCGACGGCAAGGCCTGGCCCGGGCGCTCATCGCACGCAGTCTGGGTATACACAAGCAATATGGTATGGACGAGGTAGCCCTGGGAGTTGACGCTGAGAACCCCAGTGGTGCCCTACAACTCTACGAGAGCATGGGCTATGTCGTGACCAAGCGCGAAGCCGCGTACCGGAAGCCACTGGACGCGGAGTTGACGAGCATTCAGGAAGGATAGCATGAAGATCATACGCGAATACGACAACGAGAATCCCTTGAGGATCTGTCACATCCTGCAGAACGTCCCCTACTATGGTGACACGCCGTACGCAGAGACCGTCGTGGGGATCGATGAGGAGTACCTAGCCTGGTTCTACATCGCGCCCGGCGAGCCGTTGTCACAAAGCAGCCGCGACGCTCTTGCTCTGGCCCGCGAACTGCTGCGACCCGGCGCGTGGGCTGTGGTCCAGGCTCAGGTCGAAGGGAGCCGGTCGCTGCTGAGCAACTTCGGACTGCAGGTCGTTGAGAGCTACGAGAACGCAGCCGATGACCCGGACGGCATCAGCGTCCACATCGTGCAGGCCCTACCCCTGGATCAAGCCGGCAGCTAGTCCGATGAGGTCAAGACCGAGCCGCTATGCGGACCTGGTCGTAACGTACCTAGGTCCTCTATGGAAGCCGATGGTGGTGCTGGCAGCACTTGTGCTGACCACCATCGGCCTCCAGCTTGCGGGACCACGGATCCTGGGAGGCTTCATCGACGCCGTGCAGGGCGACGCCACGGGCCGGCGCCTGCTGGCCCGCGGCACGGTCTTCATCGCCGTGGCCTTCGTGGGACAGGCGGCTTCGCTGGGCACGGTCTACGTGGCGCAGAAGGTCGGCTGGCGTGCCACGAATGCGTTGAGAGCCGACCTCACCCAACACTGCCTCGAGCTCGGTATGGGCTTTCACAAGTCCCACACGCCCGGCGAGCTCATCGAGCGCATTGACAGCGACGTGACCACCCTCGCTAATCTCTTCTCGCAGATGATCGTCGTTGTCATCGGCAATGGGTTGCTGACCTCTGGCGTGCTCTACGCGCTCTCGGTGTTGAACTGGCGCATGGGCCTGATCGGAGCTCTCTACATCGGCCTGACACTCATCGCTCCCCGAACTCTGCGCATACATACGGTTGACGCGTGGCGAGCGTCGCGAGAGGCAGCCGCGGCGCTCTTCGGCTACCTGGGCGAGTACCTGTTCGGTCGCGAGGATATTCGCGCGAACGGCGCCGAGGCCTACGTCCTCGCAGGTCTCGATAGACGCATGCATGTGGTCAGTGAGCGCTGGGTCAGGGCTCGTGTACGCCAGAGTCTGCAGCTCAACACGGCAACCCTCGTCTTCGTCATCGCCGAGGCAGCTGCCATCGCGGTAGCCATTGGGCTCCACTTGCGCGGGCAAGCAACGCTGGGAACGATCTACACGATCGGTGCCTACATCGCGCTGATGAGATCGCCGATTGACCGTATCCAGCGGGAGATCAGTGACTTCCAGCGCGGCAGCGCGAGCATTGAGCGAATTGAGGAACTGATGAGTACACCGTCCGGCGTGCCGGAACCTGTGAAGCCGGCACGTAACCTGCCTCCGGGCCCACTCCCCATCTCGGTGCGGCACGTCAGCTTCGCCTATGACGACGAGGCTTTGCCGGACGTCGACCGTGGCGGCACCGTGCTGCACGATATCTCCTTCGATCTTGCGCCGGGACAGACCCTGGGCCTGCTGGGACACACCGGCAGCGGAAAGACGACCCTGGCGCGCCTCCTGTTCCGGCTCTACGATCCTACCGAGGGCGAGATCACCCTCGGCAACGTACCGATCCGCGAGGTCGCACTGGACGAGGTGCGGAGGCGCATCGCCTTTGTCACACAGGAGGTCCGGGTCTTCCGGGCCACCGTGCGCGACAACCTCACGCTCTTCGACGCGAACATCCCCGACGAGCATCTGCTTTCCTCTCTTGACTCGCTCGGCCTCCAGGCCTGGTTTGCATCGCTACCCGAAGGCCTCGACACGCAGCTTGGAGCAGGAGCAGAGGCTATGTCTGCGGGGCAGGCTCAGTTGCTGGCCCTGGCAAGAGCCTTTCTCAGGAGCCCCGATCTCTATATCCTGGATGAGGCATCAGCGCGGCTCGATCCGATCACGGAGAGACTGCTGGACGGTGCAATAGAGCGAGCGATCGCCGGCAGACCCGCCGTCATCATCGCACACCGCTTGAGCACGGTTCAGCGTGTCGACACGATCATGATGCTCGACCAGGGCAGGATCATGGAGCTGGGATCTCGTCAGAAGCTGCTCAACGACCCAACCTCGCACTTCGCCCGGCTATTGGCCGGAGACTTCCACGAGGTGTTAAGTTGACCCGCCTACCAACCTGGCACGCGACCTCGCTGCTGATCCGTCTCCATCCGCGTTCATTCGTTACCTTCTCCCTCTTGTATGTCGTCGGATTCGCTGCGACCATCGTACCGGGTCTGCTCCTACAGCGGATCTACGATCAACTCACCCGTGCGAGACCTGAGATGCACGTCATATGGATGCTTCTGGCTCTGATGGCGGGGGTCGGCATCGCCCGCACGATCACTGACGTGGTGAGGACCTTCAGCGAGGAGGCGTTTCGCTGTCACGGGTGGTCACGCCTGCGCGGCAACGTGGCGACGAACGCGCTGCTTCGCCCCGGCGCCGAGGACCTGGGCGTCACGCCCGGCGATGCCATCAACCGGCTGGAGAGCGACGTGATGGAGCTCGCCGACTGGCCCTCGTGGCTGCCCTACATCGTTGCTCAGGGCGTGGCCGCTGTTGCCGCCTTCGTCGTGATGCTAACAGTCGACGTCCCGCTCGCGCTGCTCAGCGTGCTGCCCTCCCTGGTCGCTGTGGTCTTCGTCAGTAAGGCGCGCAGCGCTATGTTGCGCTATGCCCAACGCAGCCGCGAAGCTGTCAGTGCCGTCACAGGCTTTCTGGGTGAGGCCCTGGACGGTATCACAGCCGTCAAGGCGCTGACAGCGGAGCAGAACGTGGTGCGGCACCTCATGAGCCTCAACAGGGTGCGCGCTCAGGCCGAGGTGCGACAGAGCGTCCTGATGGCGATCTTGGAGTGGGCCAACGCCAACGTTGCGGACTTAGCCCTTGGGGGACTGCTGCTACTGGCTAGCCGAGGACTGAGAGCGGGGAGCTTCACGATCGGTGACTTCGCCCTCTTCGCGGCCTATCTCCCCATCATCGTACAGCTCCCGGCCACGCTGGGCGGGTTTCTCGCCGACTACGAGACCCAGACGATCTCGATCGAGCGTCTGCTGGAACTGCAACCTAACGCACCACCCGGATCGCTCATCGCGCCTCTCGTCCGCCCGTGGACAGATGCCCCCCATAGGCACAGCCCTGCGGTCGCCCGATCGGACACGCTGGACGTGCTAACCGCCGTGGACCTCACCTATCACTACGATAGCACCGCAAGCCTCTGGACCGGCATCGACGGCGTGGACCTGACCATCCACCGCGGCGAGCTGGTGGTCATTACGGGCCGTGTCGGTTCGGGGAAGACGACGCTGCTGCGTGTTCTTCTAGGCCTCCTAGCAGCGCAGCGGGGCCATCTCCTCTGGAATGGTAAGGAGGTTGAGGCGCCGAGCTCATACCTCCGGCCACCTCGCATCGCCTATGTACCTCAGGTACCGCGTCTGTTCAGCACGACGCTCCGAGACAATATCCTACTGGGCCATCCCGCAGGCAACGCGGCCCTAGCCCATGCCGTCCGGCGGTCGGTCTTGGACGCTGACCTGGCGCGGCTGCCGAAGGGCCTAGAGACGTTGGTCGGCCCGAGGGGTATGAGGCTGTCCGGGGGCCAAGTACAGAGGGCGGCAGCCGCCCGAGCCCTTGTGCGCACGCCTGACCTGCTCGTCCTCGATGACATTTCCAGCGCACTGGACGTGGAGACAGAGGCCCGGCTCTGGGAGCGCGTCAGTGCCCCATCCGGCGCAACTTGCCTGGTGGTCTCAACCCGACCCTACCTTCTGGAACGAGCTGATAGGATCCTCGTCATGGAAGCGGGACAGCTCGAGGCAGTGGGTAACGTGCGCAGCCTCCTGGCAACCTCACCGACGTTCAGGGAGATCTGGGCACGCACGACGGCTCTGCAGGCACCCGAGACGACCCGAAGAGCTGATGGCTAGGGGCGCTCTCGCGGCTACCTTAGCAGCGAAATCCATCGCCGGTATACATGACGGGCAGATCGGAGCGGATGTCAGAGACACGCATCCCGATCAGCCGCAGGGGATTGATCAACCCCACGCGGAGCAGATCAGCATACGACAACGCGCCAAGGCGTGCCATCACGTTCATACAGTCCAGCATGGTCGAGGCCGACCCGACCAGGCATTGCTTCTCAGGGTTATAGAGCCGCCCGGATGGCTCCAGGATCGCGTGATTACCCAGCACATCGTAAGCGCCGGGCGACAACCCGGCAACCGGCGATGCATCGCTGACCACAATCAACCGTTCCGGTCCTTTGGCCCGAACCATCGTTCTCAGCACCTCGAGAGGGAGATGATGCCCATCCGCAATCACCATCGCCGTGTAGCCGTCGTGCCCCAACCCGGCCCAGATGGGGTTCGGATGGCGTGGTAACAGGTTGGGAAGCCCGTTCCCGAGGTGTGTGAGCGCCGTAGCCCCCGCCCGGCCCATACGATCCAACATCGCGACGTCGAAGAGGGAGTGACCAATCGACACCGCTATCCCGTTGGCGACAGCCAGTTCCACAAGGGCTTCGACGCCGGGGATCTCGGCTGCTACGGTGAGAAGACGTACCGTACCTCTACCCAGGGCGATGAGTTCGTCCAGAAGCGATACATCAGGCGCTCTCACGAACCGCGGATCGTGCGCGCCCACGGCACCGGGTACTGAGGAGATGAACGGCCCCTCAAGATGCAGGCCCAGCACGCGTCCCGCGAAGGCATCACTCACGGCAAGGTCGGCGAGAAGTGGGATGTTACGCCGATAGACCTCAAGGGGGCTCGTGATCACAGTCGGGAGAAAAGCGACGGTACCACGCACCATCAACGCCTGGAAAGCCTCCGATGCCGCCTCTGGCGTCAGCTCAGGATCAGAGAAGTCGACGCCACCGAAGCCGTTGACCTGCACATCGACAAAACCGGGGAACGAGTCACAAGAAGACACGGTCATGGATCCTCACGCGACACCGCTGGGGTGCCCTAAGGTTACCCCGCCTCGCTCAACAGCGCGGCAGCATCGTGATCAAGGTAGAGATCGCAGGACGGGTGCTCCTGAAGAATCGACGAGGGCAGCATCGGGGTCACCGGCCCCTCGACGGCGCCTTTGACGGCGACGGCTTTACGCGCGTCCGGGACGGTGCAGACAATCGCGCAGCTCTTCATGATCTGCCGGATGCTCATCGAGATGGCCTGCCGCGGCACATCCTCAAGGGTGGGAAACCAACCTTCTCCTAACTGCTGCCGGCGGCACGCCTCGTCCAGATCCACGACAACGTAAGGCTCCTCGGTATCGAAGTCGGCAGGTGGGTCGTTGAAGGCCAGATGCCCGTTCTCACCGATACCGATACACGCGACATCGATCGGCAGGTCACGGATCAGATTACTCAGTCGGCGACACTCAGCCTCCGGGCTGGGGTGCTCTCCGTCGACAAAGTGGAAGACGCGCAGGCCCGGTACCCTGTCCACGAACCGCTCCTTGAGGTATCGGCGGAAACTCGCCGGATGAGAGGCCGGCAGCCCGATGTATTCATCCAAGTGAAAGGCCGTCACCCTGCTCCAGTCCACCTCCAACGTGACGAGCACCGCGAGCATCTCAAACTGGCTCATGCCCGTCGCCAGAATCAGGTTAGCCTCGCCTCTTTCAGCGATGGTCGATCTGAGTCCGTCTGCAGCGCGAATCGCGGCTGCCTGTCCCATCCCGAGTTTCGTGTCGTAGATATGTCGTCGCATACGGCCTCCACGGGTGATAGTCAGAACCGCCCCACGTTTCCGGGGCTCCATAGCGATCATAGGGCACGCCCAAGAAGATGTCAAACCGAGTCTGGACGGCTTGTACTAGGCTCGACGCTGGGATATAATCAGGATGCCAAGCAACCCACGGTCCGCTCCGTGGGCCACATCCAGCCAGGGAGGAAGACTATGACTAACGAAGAGAAAATCGTCGACACGATCGGCAAAGTGCCTTTGTTCAGTAACCTCAAGCGACGCCAGCTTCAAAGCTTAGCTAGGATCTTCATCGAGCGCGAGTGCAAGGCCGGCGAGGTGATGGTCCCTCAGGGACATGACGGCTACGGTTTCTTCGTCATCGTCTCCGGAGCCGCCGAGGTCGTGTTGCAGCGCGGCGATGGCTCCACCGCCGTCGTCAACAATTTCGGGCCTTCTGACTTCTTTGGCGAGCTCGCCCTTCTCGATAACGGGCCACGCACCGCTTCCGTCATCGCGACTGAACCGACGCACTGTCTCATTCTGCCGCGTGAGAGCTTCCTGGGCGTGCTACGACGCGACGGCGAGATGGCGGTCAGCATCCTCACGGAGCTGGCACGTCGCTTCCGAACGGCGCTGGAAAGCTTGTAGTCGCCCTCGCCTCAGCCTACACTGCAGGGACCCCACGATCAATGATCTGCCCAGACTGTCGGTTCGACAATCCTGAGGGTGCAACCTACTGCGGCATGTGCGGTAGCCGGCAGAACCGGCCCTGCCCCCTCTGTGCGACGCCAATCCCTCGCACCTTCCGGTTCTGCGTGCGCTGTGGGACATCGCTTACTCCGGACGGAGACGGGGCCGCCGTCGAGATGCGTCGCGAGCACGAACGCCCGCGGACGCCCCCATCAACGGATCACGCCACACAGAACACACGCCCACCCGTCGAGGACGGCGGTGATGAGTTCGCGCTGCTGGATGGGGAGCGTCGCGTCGCCACCATCGTCTTGGCTGATATCCAGGGATCGACCAACCTTTTGGAGAAGGTCGGCAGTGAGCGCTGGGTAGAGATCATGAATCGCGTCTTCCGCCTTCTGGAGGCCGAGATCTATCGTTTCGGGGGCAAGGTGGATCAGTTTCGTGGCGATGGCCTGCTGGCCTTCTTTGGCACAGGGATCGCCCACGAGGATGATCCGGAGCGGGGGGTGCTCGCGGCGATTGCTATGCAGCGAGCCATCCGCGTCTATGCAGCCGAACTGGCCAAAGGCGAGGCCATCGATCTGTCCTTACGGGTGGGCGTCAACACCGGCGAGGTCATCGTCGCCAATGTAGGCGACCATCGAACCTATAGTGAGGACACCGCCATGGGCGAGGCGATCGCGCTGGCAGCGCGCATCGAACAAGCGGCCGAGGCGGGTACCGTGCTGGTCAGCGAGAACACCTATCGCCTGACGGAAAGCCAGTTCGACTGGCTCCCGCTTGGCGAGATCGAGCTCAAAGGCATCCGGGATCCGGTCGCCGTCTATCGTCCCCTGGCCCCACGCTTCACCGGCGACCAGACGCAGGATTACGACCTCAAGGCGCCGTTGATCGGCCGTGAGGCTGAACTGCAGCTGCTCATCAACTGCGTGGACGAGCTGCGACAGGGGCGCGGCGGCATCGTGATGCTCATCGCCGACCGCGGTATGGGCAAATCCCTATTGCTCCAAGAGGCGCGCCGCTACTTCACCCGCTACGATGCGCTCCTAGCAGAGGTCGAGGCCATTGACGCCCAGAGCGAGGAGCTCCCTGCGGAGTCCCTTGCAGCCCACGTCGGCCCACCACTCACCCGCGAATTGCGAGGCCGGGCACGGTCCTATGACCAGTCGCAGCCCTACGGCATGTGGCACGACCTCATGCGAGCGTGGCTGGGAATCAGGAAGGATGAGTCGAGGGAGAACATCCGGGACCGTCTCAAGGAAGAGACCACCGTTCTGTGGGGCGATCATATGGAGGAGTTCTATCCCGACCTGGTCAGATTCCTGGGCCTGCCCCTCGAACCGGCCTACGAGGAGAGACTGCGCCAGTCTGATGCCGAGACGACGCGACAGCGGCTCTTCTTGGCCATCCGCAGCTGGGTCGAGGCTCTGGCACAGCAGGGACCGTTGGTCATCAGCTTCAGTGATATCCACTGGGCGGACACGACATCCCTGGACCTGCTGAGATATTGCCTGCCACTCTGCGACTACCTGGATCTGATGTGGCTACTGGTCTTCCGTCCCGATCGCCGCTCGACGGCGTGGGAGTTGCGACACCATATCGAGACGGAATACCCACACCGCCTCACCACACTCACCCTCGATCGTCTCACCGATGACGAGATACGGGCACTGATCGATCATATGATCGGGCCAGACGTGCTGCCGGCTGAGACCCTCGACATGATCGTCCAGAAAGCCGAGGGCAATCCCTTCTACACACACGAGCTTGTGCGAGCCTTGATGGCTGACGGCATCCTCGTGCGCAGGCTCGTGACGGAAGAGGAGGGGGAGACGGTCGAGCAGTGGGAGGCCACCCAAGCTGTGACCAGCCTGAGCCTGCCCGACAGCCTCCAGGGACTTCTGCTTGCCCGCATCGACCGGTTGGCGCCCACGGAACAGCAGATCCTGCAACGGGCCGCGGTCATCGGATCGATCTTCTGGTCCAACGTACTACAGGCTGTCAGCCCGGATATTCCCGACCTGCGGGCTCAACTGACGGCGTTGCAGCGCGCCCAACTCATCACCGAGCGCGGACGAGTGCCCGAGTTGGGCGTGGAATATGTCTTCGAGTCGAAGCTCATTCGTGACGCAGCTTACGATAGCCTGCTCAGCCCGCATCGGACCATGCTGCACCTGCAGATCGCTGAGTATCTCGAGAGTGCGTGCGCCGAAGACGCCGCCGCGCAGGAGCAAGGGCTCTATCTGGGCGCGCTGGTCTACCACTACCATCACGCCAAACGACCTGACAGGGAACTCTGCTTCACACTGAAGAACGCGGAGCGGGCGAAAGCCATCTACGCAAACGCCGAGGCTAGCCAATACTACACCCACGCGCTCGAGCTCCTCGATCAGCTCGAGGATACGGTGGAGGAGCCAAGGAAACGCCGCACGTGGCTCAGGCAGCGTTGTCGCATCCTCATCGAACGCCACAAGCTCTACTACCTGCTGGCACGCTTTGACAGGATGCGGGCCGACGCCGAAGCCGCCCTACCCTTGGCACGGGAGCTGGCTGATGACGATCCCACGCTGCTCATCGATGCGCTCTTGGAGCAGCCGGGCATCAGCGACCACAGGAATAGGCACGAAATCAACGCCTCTATGCCGCTAGCGCAGGAGGCGATTGCGCTATCGAGGAAGCTCGGGGATCCGAAACGCGAGCTGGAGAGCGTCATCGCCGTGATCAACCAGCGGTTGGTCCTGAGCGACCCGGAATGGCAGCCGTTGGCTGAGGAAGCCCTCGAGCTGGCGCG
>CAZYYC010000141.1:0-10665 GCA_964650935.1 uncultured Anaerolineales bacterium | reverse complement strand
AGAAAACAACCAGCTGAGGCACAATGGTATAAGACGGATCTTCATATGCATACGCCGGCATCGGCAGACTATCAACAGGAGAACGTCACATTCCTGGATATCCTGCACGAGGCTGAGCGTAAGGGATTGGACATTATGGCCTTCACCGACCACAACACGGTCGCCGGCTACCGTGCGATGGCCGATGAGATCGAGAATCTGGAACTTCTCGAGAGACTGAACCGGCTGACCAACACCGAAAAGCAGCGCCTGCAGGAGTATCGCAGACTATTGGATCGCATCCTCCTGTTGAGAGGCTTCGAGTTCACGGCGACCTTCGGGTTTCACATTCTGGGGATCTTCGGCCCCGATACGCCGCTTCGCGACCTTGAGTTCCTCTTGCTGCAGTTGCGCCTGCCGCCCGATCGATTGGATGAGGGGATCACCGATGTGGGGGCGACGACCGACGTGCTGACGGCCTACCGTCTGATTGCCGACGCAGGGGGCATCGTGATTGCAGCGCACGCCAATTCATCGCACGGTGTGGCGCTGCAGGGGCTGCAGTTTGGGGGCCAGACAAGGATCGCCTTCACGCAGGATGAGAATTTGCACGCCCTTGAGGTCACGGACCTTGAGAAGAAGACCCGCAAGTCCACAGCTCGCTTCTTCGACGGGTCAAAGCCCGAATACCCGCGCCGCATGCGCTGCATTCAGGGGTCCGACGCGCACCGCCTGACACGTGAGAACGATAAGTCGCGTAACCTGGGCATAGGCGACCGGATCACCGAGGTGATGCTCGACACGCGGACCTTCGAGGCTCTGCGCGATGTCCTGCGCGGCGACGATTTCGCGAGGACGCGGCCCTATCGACCGCAGGCAACACCTGTGGACTATGTGCAGGCTGCGCGCGAGGAAGGCCCCAACATTGTTCAGGAGTTCCACGAGCGCTACAGCAGTCGCGGCGGCTACCGTGATGCGATCATCGCAGACATCTGCGCTTTCGCTAACACGAACGGCGGAACCCTGTACATCGGTGTCCCGCAGGATGCGAAGAAGCCGCCCACAGGGGTCGGCGCCTCACCCACCCGCGTGGTCAACCTCTTTCAACAGGAGGTCCAACAACGGGTCACACCCGAACTGCAGATCACGGCGGATGTCCAGGAGACCCAGAGCATCAAGGTCGTCAGGATTGTCGTTCCTCGGGGCACCACCCCACCCTACGCCATGGATGAGAGCGAGATCTTCATCCGCAGCGAGGCGGAGACGACTGTCGCGGTGCGCGATGAGATCGTGGAGCTCACACGCCGTGGATTGGGCCAGGGATCAGCCCCGATGCCGATGGAGGCACCGATGCCGATGGAGACGGAGGAGAGTGACGAATCCGACCTCCGCGAAGATCACGACGCTTCCGGTATCGCGCCGCCGCGCACAGGTGTGGAGATCGCCGAAATCTTGGAGCGCAACAACACCAGGTACTATACGATGCGCGATCTGCGGAACGGCAACCTGGTGAACAACGTCACCAAACGGTCCGCGCGCCATCTGTGGCGCTACGCGATCGAGGAAACCGAGGACAACCCGGTCGACCCGGGTCAGGTACGTTGGCTCGACGACATCGGGGTATGGAAGCAGCGTGACTACCGCGGACGCGTCCGTTGGGACCTCGTACAACGCAACGGCGGTCGTCTGCGCGTCTACTACGGCGTGACGGAGGAAGGCATCCACGATAAGTGGGCCGCCCTCGTGGGCGAGGAATGATAACGACAGCGCAGTCACGATAGAAGCATAGCGGCGCCGAGGCATCTCGGCGCCGGACTGCGTAGGGCTTAGGGAGTTCGATATGCACCTTCTTACGGTAGCTCAGATGCAGGCGATAGAGGCGGCCTCTGATCGCGCCGGACACAGCTATGACGCTATGATGGCCTTGGCTGGCGAAGCAGTGGCCCAGGCCATCTCCGAGAGACGTCCCCTTGAGAGTGGGCACGTGTTGGTTCTGGTAGGACCTGGGAACAACGGGGGCGACGGCCTGGTCGCTGCGCGCCACCTCGCAGAACAGGGCATGCAGGTCGCCGCTTATCTTTCACGCCCACGTGATCCGGAGCAGGACGCGGTCTACCGAGCGGCCCAGGAGGCGGAGGTACCCATCGTCTCCGCCGAGGAGGATCCCGATGGCGAGATCCTTGGTGAGCTGACCTCCGCCGCCAACGTGATCCTCGATGCCCTGCTGGGCACCGGCGCGACCCCGCCGCTCCACGGCACCATTGCAGCGATCCTCAACACCGTCCGGGCTGCGCTCGCGAGACGGGCAGTGAGCCCCCTCAAGCCCGTGCGCTCCGTTTCACCCCTGAGTGCGCCACGACCCTACGTGGTCGCCGTCGACGGTCCATCGGGCCTCGACTTCGACACAGGCGAGATCGACCCCACAGCTCTTGTGGCCGATCTCACGGTGACCTTCGCAGCACCCAAGTGGGGGCATGTCTCCCTGCCGGCTGCTGCCCACATCGGCGAGCTGCTGGTCGCCGACATCGGCATCCCTGACCGGGTCACCTACCCCGAGGGTCCGCACCTAGCCTGTCCCGATCTGGTGCGCCCCTGGCTTCCGGCACGCCCGGCCGGCGCGCACAAAGGCACCTTCGGCAAGGCGATGATCGTTGCCGGATCCGCCAACTACACCGGCGCTGCGGTGCTCTCTGCCACCGCCGCCATCCGCACCGGGGCAGGCCTCGTGACGCTGGCGCTGCCCAGCTCGCTCCACGATGCCGTCGTGGCGGCGATCCCCGAGGCAACCTACCTGATGCTGTCGCATACGCTGGGCGTCGTTAACGCTCACGCCGTAGCTACCCTGCGCGAGGCGCTGCCGAGCTACACGGCCCTGCTCGTCGGCCCGGGGCTCGGCAATACCACCGAGTCGCGTGCATTCCTCGAGACGCTCCTACAGAGCGGCGGACGGCGTCGCGCGACGGGCTTCATCCGCACTGAGGTCGACACGGGCAGCGGGCCTCTGCTGCCCCCGCTGGTGGTCGACGCCGACGGACTCAACATCCTGAGTGGGCTCCCTGACTGGCCCTCGCTGCTTCCCCCGGAGACGATTCTGACACCGCACCCGGGAGAGATGGCGCGCCTGACAGGGCTGGACACTCAGGAGATCCAGGGGAGACGCTTGGAGATCGCCCAAGAGAGGGCCGACACTTGGCATCAGGTCATCGTGTTGAAGGGCGCCTTCACCGTCGTGGCAGGACCGCAGCGCCGGCCGGTGATCCTGCCCTTCGCCAACCCCGGCCTGGCCTCGGCAGGCACTGGTGACGTGCTGGCTGGAGCCATCGTCGCTCTACGCGCGCAGGGCGTCCCGGCCTTTGAGGCTGCCGTCACAGGGGCTTTCCTGCACGGCCTGGCAGGGGAGTTCGCCACCACGCGCTACGGCGCAGCGGGCACCACCGCCGGCGACGTCGCGCTCAACCTCGCCGAGGCTTGGCGACGCATCTAGAGAAGCGATCGTCCGTGCTGCCCGGATGGCGCCCCAAGATGGGGGCAACGGTTCCCGGCAACCCGGACGATCCTTGAGGATCTAGCTCTGGAGACTCATCGCGAAGCGATAGCCCAGCTCCTCACCCTCCTTAAGCCTTGCATGGGTTACCCCACCCGGGAACTCCCAACCCTCGGTGAGATCCCACTTCAGCGTCTCGGCAAGCTTCGTGATCTCTCGACGCGCGCCACCGCTCCAGCCGTAGCTGCCGAAGTAACCGAGCTTGCGGTTCTGAATGCGCTTCCGAGCGGCAATGTCGAGCACGTACGCCATGGGCGGGAAGAGATCGCCTTCGTAGGTCGGCGCACCGACCAACACCCCACTCCGCGTGTAGAGCGAGGAGAGAATGTAGCTGGCGTGGATATGGCGGACATCGAAGATCTCCAGGGGCACACCGGCACGCGCCACACCGCTTGCCACAGCCTCGACCATCTCCTCTGTGTTGCCGTACATCGTCCCGTAGAGTAGCGTCACCCCCACTTCGGGCCCCTCAAGGGCATAGGTCGCCCACTTCTGATAGAGCTCGACGATGCGTCCGGGATTCTCACGCCAGATCAGCCCATGGGAGGGCGCCACGACCTCCAAGGGCACATCCTTGAACTTCTCGATCGCCCGCACCACCGGACGCGCGAAGAGAGCGACGATGTTGGCATAGTAGCGCAGCGCTTGCTCCTCGTAGTAGGCCAGCTGCCGACACTGGTCGTCGAAGACCGCGCCCTGAAGTGCTCCGTAGCCACCGAAGGCGTCGCATGAGAAGAGCACCTTTTCGGTCGTCTCATAAGTCATCATCGTCTCGGGCCAGTGCACCATCGGTGTCACGTGGAACTGCAGCTTGTGCGTCCCCAAGTCGATCTCGTCGCCATCGTCGACCACCTGGATCTTGTCCGTGATCTGATAGTAGTTCTCCAGGAGCGGCTCCGCCCGCTTGGTGCAGAGCAGCGTCGCGTTGGGTGCAATGCGACGCAGAGAGCGCAGCACGCCCGTGTGGTCAGGCTCCATGTGGTTAATGACAATGTAGTCGAGCGCCGCCGGGTCCACGACCTCTTCGATCTGGTCAATCAAGGCATTGCTCTTGAAGTCCTTGGCCAGGTCGATGAGAGCGCTCTTCTCATCCTTCACAACATAGGCGTTATAGGAGACGCCCTCACTCGTGATGGGCCACAGCCCCTCGAAGAGGTCGGTCGTGCGGTCATTCACGCCAATCCAGTAGATACCGGGCTTTACCTGAATAGCCGTCATATGCTCATCACCTCCGTCTGCTCAAACTCAATCTTATCGCTGATGCGTCTCGTCGCCTAATGAGGCGCTAGCGTCAGGACGACGATGCCGGCAATCGTGAGGGCCATACCGAGAACCGACTGCCACGTCAGGCGCTCCGTCCTAAAGATCACGCCCGTGATCGCACTGAAGAGAGGTGACGTGAAGGCAATCGGCATCACCTGGGTCAGCGAACTCGCCCCATGCAAGGCCGCATAAAAGGACAACATACCCACAGAGCCGGCGACCACACCTCCGCCGATGACCAGGTATAATAGCGCCTTGGGCCCCGCCTCGGGGATCGACTTCCACTGGGGGAAGCTGACGACCCCAAGGATGACGAGGGCAACTGCCGTACGGATCGTGATGCCGATCTGCGGTGAGAGGTTCCCCAAGTGCAGGCCACGTTTCTCAAAGAAGCCCCCCACCCCCCAGGCGATCGCCGTGATCAGCGCAAAGACTTGCGGCTTCATCAATACCTCCTCCGATGACAGGTGGTGATGCTCAGTTGTTCAGGGTCCAGGTCAGATCGGATCGCAGATCGACCTCATACTCCTCAATCAGGGGGTCGCCGCCGCAGTCGGCGACCTGCAAGTCGTAGACGTCCGCTCGTACATAGAACATGCGCAGATCACCCGGCGGCACGGTCTCCATCTCACCCAACCAGTCCTCGCCCCAGTCTGACGCTGATGAAGGCGAGATCAGGACGTAGCAGACCTCGGTATCCGTCTGATTGTCCACGAGCAGGCGCACCCTAGCCGAGGAGTCACCGATATCGAGGGTCAGGTCGTCGGACACCTCCCACGCCGTCGCCATCACCGCCTCGTCACAGGTCTCGACCCGCACGTCGTAGGTTCCCGCGGGCATACTGAAGGTCTCGTTAGCGCCGGAACGGATCGTGTCCCGATCTCCGAGTTGATCCTCGCCCCACGAATCGGAGTCACTGGGTGAAATCAACACGTAACAGACCTCGTCAGGGCTGTGATTGGCAATGCGAATGTCCACACCACCCGTGGACGCTCCACCACCACCCAACGACAGGCTTGCGCACGCAAGCGCGGTGACCGCCAACATCGCCACCAGCCACATCAGCACAGAGCGTTTCATTTTGGCGCCTCCTCAGGGAATAGCGGGCACAACATGCCCAGACTACCTGCCATTATACCGGATCGCCCAGGGCGGCACAAGAAAACTGGTGAATCACACGCGGTCAGGTACAATGACCCGAGCAGGAGGCGAGCAGCGTGCACATCGCAATGATCACAGGCGAATACCCACCGATGGAGGGTGGCGTGGGGGCCTACACCCACCAGCTGGCAGCGGCCCTCATCGGCGCCGGTCACCGAGTCAGCATCGTGACGACACCACCTCCGGGCGCCGCGCCGAACCGGACCTCTGAAGAGGGCATCCATGTTGAGCGCGTGATCGAGCGCTGGGATGTTGGCGGGATGCTTCAGGCCCGCCGCCGGCTCCGTGACCTGGCACCGGACGCCGTCAACCTGCAGTATGAGCCTGCCGCCTACGGCATGCGGGGCAGCATCACCTTCGCGCGGGCGCTGTTCCAACTGCCGGCAAGGGCTGCCCTGGTGGTGACCTTCCACGATCTGCTGCCGCCGTACCTCTTCCCCAAGGCGGGTCCCTTACGCCGCCGGCGCGTCCGGCAATTGGCACGCCGTGCGGACGGCGTCATCCTCACCAACCGTGAGGACCTCCGACAGCTCACCCAGCCACGCGACAGCCGGCTGCCACCGACGCGTCTGATCCCTATCGGCAGCAACATCTCAGCCGAACCGCCTGCGGGCTACCATCGCGCGCAATGGCGCAGGTCGCACGGTTATGCACCCGACGACCTCGTGATCGGCTTCTTCGGCTTCTTGAACCGCACAAAAGGCGTCGAGACGCTCCTGACATCCCTCTCTGCCCTGGTCGCTGAGGGGCGCCCGGCCCATCTGCTCTTCATCGGCGGGCGAACCGGGACCAGCGACGCTACCAACGCCGCCTACGCTGCCGAGATCGATGCGCTCATCGACCGGCTTGACATGGGATCTCAGGTTCAAAGGACGGGCTTCGTCGAGCCCGCAGAGGTCTCTGCAGCCCTTCTCGGCGTCGATGTCTGCGCTCTTCCCTTTCGCGAAGGCGCGAACCTGCGCCACGGCACCCTGCACGCCGCCCTCGCTCACGGCTGCCTTATCGTGACGACCGCGACCACCATGCCGGACCCTGAGCTGCGGGATCACGAGCACGTGCTCCTTGTACCACCCGACGATGCGCCGGCGCTTGCACGGGCAATCACGACGGTGACTACAGATCCCGATCTGCGTCAACGCCTGAGGTCGGGGGCCCACGCTCTCGCCGCCCGCTTCACGTGGCCGCGCATCGCTACCGATGTGGCTGCCTTCTTCGAGGAGCTTAGGGCCGGCAGGGACGGGTCACCCTCACAACCCATGGTAGAATAGGACCCTATGCCGACCCAAGCAGATCCCCACCCCATAGCGACACGCCGCGTTCTGACGGCGATCCTGGTGCTCTATGTCCTTCTGGCAAGCTGGTACAGCGTCCGCGTGCCGATCTTCGAGGCGTCCGACGAGCTGTGGCACTACCCGATGGTCGAGGTGATCGCCCGGACGTGGCAGCTTCCCGTCCAGCCCCTCGAGCCGGGCACCGTCAGCGGCCCGTGGCGGCAGGAAGGCAGCCAGCCGCCGCTCTACTACGCGCTCGGCGCGGTCCTGACAACCTGGATCGACACCTCCGATATGGACGTCGTGCGCCGGCCCAACCCCCATGCGCGAGCAGGCGAGATCACGCCCGAGCGCGACAACGTCAACCTGGTGATCCACGACCCCGCCGCAGAGGCCTTCCCCTGGTCAGGCACGGTGCTCGCGGTGCACATCGTGCGCTTCTTCTCGGTCGCGTTGGGCACCTGGGCCGTCTACCTGACCTGGGCCCTGGTTCGTGAACTCTTCCCCACCCGACCGTGGCTTGCTACGGGCGCTGCCGCCGTTCACGCCTTCACGCCGATGGCGCTCTTCATCAGCAGCTCGATCAACAACGACAACCTCATCATCCCGCTGAGCAGCTTGGCGCTCTTGTGGATGGTGCGCCGCGTCCGACGACGGCCCGACCACGCGATCACCGAGCGAGCGCATCTCCTATCATCAGTCGCGCTGGGGGTCGTCATCGGCTTAGCTCTCCTCACCAAAGCGAGCGGCATCGCGCTGTTGGCGTTCGCTGCGGCGACCCTGGCCTGGGAGGCGTGGCGTTTGCCACAGCCGGCGTCCTGGATCGACGGAGCTAGCTTCCTCGTCAAGCACACCGCCGCGATCCTGGTTCCCGCAGCGGCCCTGGCGGGCTGGTGGTTTGTGCGCAACGTCCGCCTCTATGGGGACGGGTTGGGCTTCAACGCCTTCTACGCCGTGCTGGGTACGCGCGATGTGCCGGCGAATGTCGCGCAGCTCTGGGCCGAGCGGATGGCCTTCGCGTCCGGCTATTGGGGCAACTTCGGTGGCCTGAACGTGCCGATGCCCACCTGGGTCTACACAGTGCTCAACGGGCTCGCCGTTATGGCCGCGCTGGGACTGCTCATCTCGTTCGCGGGTTGGCTACGTCGTCGCGACGACGGCGACATGGTGGAGAAGCTGTGGCCCTTTGCGTGGTCGTCGACCACCGCCGCACGGGCGCTTGCTTGGGCCTTTCCGGTCGGCGTCTTCGTCTCGTGGACCCGATGGGCAACCTTCACCTGGTCATCTCAAGGGCGTCTGATCTTTACAGCGCTCTCGATGTGGTCGCTCGCGCTCGTCTTCGGTCTCTCGGCCTGGGTACCGCGACGCGGCGAGCGCTATCGCTGGGTGCCGGGAGCCGCGCTCGGCAGCCTTCTCTTCGCGCTCTCTCTCATCGCCCTCCCCGCCTGGATCACGCCCGCCTACGAGCCCCCGAACGCCGTCGATGTGCCCCCCACCCGGCTGGGGATGACGCCGCTCGAGGCCCGCTTCGGCGACGAGCTGAGCTTGCTCGGATACGCCGTGTCCGATGCAGGAGTTCACCCGGGTGACGCTCTGGAGGTTCAGCTGATGTGGCAGGCTGCCGGCCCCGCGCCGACGCACCGTTCGGTCTTCATCCATCTCTTGGGCGAGGGCGAGCGCATCGTCGCGCAGCGCGACAGCTTTCCCGGACACGGACTGCTCCCGGCAACCCGGATCCAACCGGGCAGGACCTGGGTCGAGCGCCATCTGCTGCCGGTCCCCATCACCGCCTTCACGCCGGACATTCTGACCCTGGCAGTCGGCGTGTACGAGACCCATACGGGCGCGCGCGTGCCCGTGACAGATCCCGCACGCGCGGAGGATCCCGAGATGGTCCGCTTTGGCGATATCCCCTTGATGAGACAGGCAGCGGATGATGGCGAAGAGGCCTTCCGCGTTGCCTTCGGCAACGGCATCGCCCTCACCGGGTACGAACTCAGCGGTGTCGTCACCGCACCGGGCGAGCCTTTCAGCGTGACGCTGCACTGGCTGTGCACCGGCCCCGTCGACGGCGATTACACGATCTCCGTGCAGCTGATTGATACCCACTGGCGCAAGGCCGCCCAGCTCGACAGTTGGCCCCTTGAGGGACAGGCGCCGACCTCGTCCTGGCAGAAGGGGCAGCGCATCACCGAGACCCGCACGATGGTCATCGCGCCGGATGCCGAACCCAGCGCCTATGACCTGCAGATCTCCATCTATCGACCGGGGGACGACGGCGAGTTGGAGCACCTGCCGATCTCCCTGGGCGATGCCGGTATGCCGACGAAGTCGATCGTCCTCACCCGCGTGCGCGTGCGCTGATGTCCACCGCCGAAGAACTCCGTCATACGCTCACCTCCATCCCCAGCCCCACCCAGGTTCACCGCCGGCTACGCCATATCGCACCCTATCTGCTCCTCGCTGCCATCCTTGCGCTCTTCTTCTGGCCCGTGTGGCTCCTTGGCGCATCCTTCCCGATCGGCGGCGGTGACCTCTTCGGCCAACTGCAGCCCGTCTGGGGCTACATCGGTCGCTTTGTCGGGCGCGGCACGCTGCCGCTCTGGTCCACCCAGATCATGGCCGGCGACCCTATCGCCGGGGAACCGCAGTACGGCCTGCTCAATCCCACCAACTGGTGGCTCTTTGGGGTCGCCGCCCTCGGAGGAGGCGCCATGCCGCGCTGGGCCGTCCTCCTGCGCGGTATCCTACCGCTCTACCTCGCCGGATCCGGCCTCTACACCTACCTGAGACGGTCTCCCCTCTGGAGACTCCGGTCAAGTGCAGCCCTGTTCGGCGGTGTCGCGTATATGCTCGCTGACCCCTTCATCACCCACCTGGGCCATCCCCAGATCAACGACGCGATGGCGTGGCTCCCGTGGTGTCTGCTCGCCGTCGACCGAACGATCAACGAGGGCCGCTTCCGTGCGAGGACGGCGCTCGCGCTGGCGATGGTCGCGCTCTCAGGGCACTACCAGACGGCGCTCTTCACCGCCGTGGTCGCCGCCCTCTATGCGCTGTGGCGGCTCCTCTCCCAACCGCGACAGACGTGGATCCGCCACGCTGCACGTCTCGGGCCGGCGGCGGTGTGCGCCGTGGCGTTGTCCGCCCCACCCCTTCTCGCGAGTCTTGAGCGTTATCCCTACACCGAGAGGTCTATCCTGCAGATCGAGGCCTGGACGGGCTACCGGTGGCCCCTGCAGATGGCCATCGACCTCATCGCACCGGGCTTCCACGGTCGCGGCGTCGCCGGCTTCTGGGCGCCCTGGGCCCGCGTCGAGGGCGGGTATGTGGGCGCGCTGGCCCTCTGCTTCGCCGCGCTCGGTCTGCTCCACGGTATCCGTCGCGGTCGCACGTGGGCCACGGTGTTGATCGGAGCCGGGGGGCTCCTCTTCGCGTTGGGCTTCG
>CAZYYC010000140.1:0-10716 GCA_964650935.1 uncultured Anaerolineales bacterium | reverse complement strand
GAGTGACGAGTGATTGGAAGCCTGCGCTCCCCCTTAACGGCCGGCTTTGAAGTTCAAGCAACCAGCATCGAGCACCCAGCATCAAACGCCCGTCAGCAGCCGGATGTACGCCCTGGCAACACGCAGATCCTCCAGTGCCTCTGCCGCCTCGCAGGGGGGCCGGCGTTCGCCCTTGACCGCGGCGACGAAGTTCATCGCCTGTTGACGCATCGCATGGATCCAGGGGAGCTGCGGCACCCGCGTCTCCGGCGTGACGCCGTTGCCCGGGTCGCGGAAGAGCTCCAGCCGGCCCGGTCGGTTGCTGGCGAGCGGGGCGGGGAGCTCGAGCTTGATCGTGCCTCGCTCGAAGCAGATGAGCGCCGACTCCTGCCAGTCGATCGTTGTCTGGTAGGGCGACATCTCGATGGTGCAGGCGACGCCGCTCTCGCTCTGCCCGACCAGGAGCACTCCGGAGGGGTCGGCATAGGTGACCTGGTAGGGCTCTCCCAGCAGGTGGCGCATCAGGTTGACCTGGTGGATGTAGTAGTTGACAAAGGTGGTGTAGCGTTGGTAAGTCGCGGTATCCATATCCGACGCGGGCGGGTCGCGATCGACCTTCGGATAGCTGCCGGGCACGCTGATCAGATCGATGAAGCCGTTGGCGACCCAATCACCGGCGGGCATCAGGATGCGGACATACGTCAGCTTGCCCAGCTCGCCCGTGCCCTTGAGCCGCTCAATCTCGGTTTTGGCGACCATCGTGGCGGGGTCGCTACGCTTGTGATAACCGACCATATGCCACGTGCCGCCGGCCTCGACAGCCCCGGCGATGCGCTCCCCAACCTCGACTGAGGCTGCAAGCGGCTTCTCGGTGAAGATCGGAATGCCGGCCTTGAGCAGCTCGGGCACCAGCACACCGTGGCGGTCGAAGGGTTGGGAGGCGACGAGACCGTCCAGGCGCTCGCTTGCCAGCATCTCCTCGGCGGAGACATAGACATGGGGTATGCCGTAACGGGTTGCGACAGCCGCCCCGAGCTCCTCGCGTAGCTCTGCAAGTGCCACGACCTCGCAATCCGGCAGGGTGACGTAGTTCCTGAGGTGGGCGCACTGGCCCATCCCACCGACGCCTATGAATCCGATGCGAATCTTATCCGCTGTCATAGTCTCCTCTTCCGATATGGGTCGATCAAGCGGCGAGCGGTTCCCCAGCTTGGTGATTGGTAAGAAAGGCCACTTCCGTTATACTCATACGCAATCATAGTCGAATTGAGAGAGGATGCATATGGCGAGACGTGGATTGGGGCGCGGTCTGGAGGTACTGATTCCCGCGGGCGATGCCGAGTCAGAGGGGCTGGTTATGCTCTCGATCGACGCGATCGTGCCGAATCCACATCAACCGCGGACCCAACTGTCGGAGTCTCGGCTGGAGGAACTAGCGGCTTCGATCCGCGAGCACGGCGTGATCCAGCCGTTGGTCGTCACGCGCGGTTCAGGGACCACCTACCAGCTGATCGCGGGTGAACGCCGGTGGCGTGCGTCTCGGCTGGCAGGGCTGACGGAGGTCCCGGCACTCGTCAAGGAAGCGGCGCCCCAGGAGATGCTGGAGTTGGCCTTGGTTGAGAATATTCAGCGCGCGGATCTGAACCCGCTGGAAGAGGCGCTCGCCTATCGTCATCTGGTCGAGGAGTTTGGTTTGTCGCAGGGCGAGGTCGCGCAGCGCGTGGGCAAGAGCCGCCCCGCCGTCAACAACCTGATGCGTCTACTCTCGGCATCGGCAGCGGTACAGCGAGCTCTTCTCGACGGCGAGATCACCGAGGGCCACGGACGGGCACTCTTGGGGCTGGAGTCGGCGGACGCCCAGGATACCGCCCTCGCGACGGTTCTGCAGAGAGAACTGACGGTTCGGGAGACCGAGGCGCTCGTGCGGCGGCTGCGGTCGGACTCGGCGCCGACTTCGGCGCCTTCGGCGGGGGTCGATCCCGACATCCGTGCCCTGGAGGAGCGCTTCTGCGAGGCGTTGGGCACGCGCGTTCGCCTGAAGCATGGCAAAGACAAGGGGCGCGTGGTGATTTACTACTACTCAGACGAGGAGTTTCAGGCGCTCTACGAACGGCTGACCGGTCAGGAGCTCTAGAACCTCGCAGTCCGACGCGACAGCCTCACGCAGCCTGCTCCCACTGCAGTCGATAGACGCACAGGCCTCCCCGGCTCGCCGCATTCTTGATACGCGTGACCTCAGAGCCTGGGCCGGCTAGTAGTTGGATCATATGGCGATCGATCTGGCAGGTCTCCCCGCGCGTCTGACTGACGTGGAAGTAGGGGCAGCTGCTGACGAGGATCAGGTAGTTCCCCTCCTCGTCGACATCCCAGCGTGAGGTATAGCCTTGCTGGTTCAGGAAGGTCACCACGCTGTCGATCCGTGCCTGGGGATCCTCCGGCAGCGTCCCGGCACGATCGGCGATCCGCTTGGCGGCGCGCTCCAGCACCACGTCCCGCTCCTCAGGCGCCATACATTCCTCGATTGAGCCCAATAGAGCGGAGGCCAGACCGCTGTAGTTATTGGGGAACAGATCGGCAGCTGTTGAGGTGAGGCGATAAACGTAGCGCGGACGTCCGGGGCGGTTGGAGCGCCGCACCTCAGGGTCGGTGATATACCCCTCCGAGCGCAGGATCTCCAGATGATGACGGACGGTGACGCTGGTCAGTCCCAACTCGTTGCTGAGGTCCTGGACGGTGACTTCTCCATGGCGCTTCATAATCTCCAGGATCTGTTGTCTCGTATCTTGCATGGTCACTCTCTCCACGGGATACACGCTCGTGAACCTACCGGTCGCCGCGAATATTGAAGGTTAACGTGAAACATTTGCATTTTAACACTACTGCCCGTTTTGTCAAATCCCTGTATGCTTATTGGAATGGTGCGGGCGTCGGACGCGGCGGAGCCTTCGCCGGCGGTCATTGCGACCTACTGTCAACGGAAGGCGATAGCCCAATCTGTCCGTGCGGAGCGGCTGGTGTTTCATTGGGGGTATGATATAATCACTGCGAATTATGATCGGAGGTAGGTAAGTGTTCGACGTCAAGAAAGAACTTCTGGATTCCCACGAGGCGCTTCTCGATGTGGTCTTCGAGGAAGCGACCGTTGATGAGGCGAAGCGCCGTGCGGCCCGCAGGATCTCCCGTGAGGTCAATATCCCCGGTTTTCGCAGGGGCCGCGCCCCCTATGCCAAGGTACTTCAGGTTGTAGGTGAGCCAACCGTACTGCAAGAGGCCGCCGAGACGCTCCTCGATGAGGCCTACTCGCAGATTCTCGAGAAGGCTGAGGTGGCTCCCTATGGTCCCGGCGAGTTTGTGGATATGCAGCCCTCTCCGCTGACCTTCAAGCTCAAGATCCCCCTCGAACCCAAGGTCGAGTTGGGCGATTACCGGGCGATCCGTGAGACGTGGGCGGCCCCCACCGTCTCCGACGATGAGGTTGAACAGATCCTCGTGCAGGTGCGTGAGGAGCACGCGATTCTGGAGCCCGTGGAGCGCACCGCTGAGATGGGCGACCAGGTCACCGTCAATGTTAACGCCGTTGTCGACGGCGACGTGGTGGTCGACGAGGACGACATTGAGGTCGTGCTCTCTGAGGAACGCCCCTTCTTGTCGGAGGCGTTCGTTGCCGAAATGGTCGGCCTGGCGCCGGATGAGGTCAAGGAGTTCAATCTGGTGTTGCCCGAGACGCTCGAGGAGCCGTCGTTGAAGGGTGCCGAAGCCCAGTTCACGGTGAAGGCGACCAAGGTCTTCGCCCGCGTGCTCCCTGAGTTGGATGACGCGCTGGCGAGCACCGTCGGCTCATTCGAGACGCTGACCGAGTTGGAGGACGATATTCGGGAGCGGCTGCAGGCCGGCAAGCAGGAGCAGGCAGAGGCCGACTATCGGGCCAAGCTCATCACGCAGCTGGTTGCGCAGGCCGAGGTCGACTTCCCGCCGCAGATGGTCGCGGATACGCTGGACGATATCGTCGAAGAGGCCAAGCAGCGAACGGAGCGTCAGCGCTCGATGCCGTTCGAGGATGCGCTGCGTCTCGATGGCTTAACGATGGAGCAGTTCCGCCAAGAGATGGAGCCCCAGGCTGTCGAGCGGGTCAAGCGCTCGCTTGTGCTCAGCAAGTTCGCCGAGGTTGAGGGGGTAGAGGTCAGCGAGGACGAGATCGTGCAGGAATACATCGATCTCTTTGCGCGACTGAACCTGCCGCCCTCGGACCGCCGGGTAACGATCGACTCCCCGCTGGGTCAGAATCTGCGTTCGAATGTGTTGGGACGCAAGACGATGAGCCGGCTGGCACAGATTGGTCGCGGTGAGGAGCTCGAGGCGACGGACGAGGCTGATGAGGCCGACGCAACGTCGGTCGACGAACCCGACGAGGCGTCCGTTGAGGACGCTGCGGACGAGCCGACGGACGGCCCCGAGTCCTGACGGCAGATCAAGGAGGTAGCTGCTATGTCAATCCCTTACGTCATTGAGACAACCGGGCGTGGGGATCGGATGTACGACATCTACTCTCTGCTGCTCAGAGAGCGGATTGTCTTCTTAGGCACGCCGATTAACAGCCAGGTGGCCAACGTCATCGTGGCTCAGCTGCTCTTCCTCGATCGCGAGGACTCGGAGCGCGACATTTCACTTTACATCAACTCGCCCGGCGGTGAGATCTCCGCCGGGCTGGCGATCTATGACACGATGCAGCTGATCCAGGCGCCGATTTCGACCATCGCCGTGGGGATGACCGCCAGCTTCGGCACGGTGCTCTTGACGGCGGGAACCAAGGGGCGCCGCTATGCGCTGCCGCACGCCACCATCCACGTCCATCAACCCCTTGGTGGGGCTCAGGGACAGGCGTCGGACATCGAGATCGCGGCTCGGGAGATTCTGCGCAAGCGCGACCTGCTCAATCGGATCCTGATGCTCCATACCGGCATGGATGAGGAGCAGATCGGCAAGATTACCGACCGGGACTTCTACATGACATCTGAGGAAGCTATAGAGTACGGCATTGTAGATAAGATCCTTGAGCCTATGGAGAAATGAGACGGTGACGATTTGGGGGGGAGCTATCCCCCCCAAATCGCTGTATAGGGCCCATACCGCTACCATAACCCAAACGATGACCCATGTCATCGAACCCTTATTATCCTGAATTAGGAGGTTATCAAGTGGATCTCGAAGTGTTGAATGGCCTGTTGCGCCCGAAGTCCATCGCTATCGTTGGGGCCTCAGATACGCCGGGCAAGATCGGCTACACGGTCGTGCGTAGCCTGCTTGAAAGCGAATATGAGGGCCCCATCTATCCCATCAATCCCAAGGGAGGGGAGATTCAGGGTCTTAAGGCCTATCCCTCGGTCTTGGATGTCCCGGGCGAGATTGACGCTGCCGCGATTGTGGTCCCGGCCCGGTTTGTGCCCCAGGTGGCCAAGGAGTGCGGTGAGAAAGGCGTCAAGGGTCTCATCGTCATTGCCTCCGGTTTCAGCGAGGTCGGGCTGGATGACCTGGAGAGAGAGGTGGTGGAGATCTCCCATCAGTATGGGATGCGGGTTCTGGGGCCCAATATCGTGGGCATCCTCTCCAACACCGACAAGTGCAATGCTTCCTTCGCCCCGTTCCTACCCCTGCCCGGCAAGGCTTCCCTCGTCTCTCAGAGCGGCGCGTTGCTGATCGCGATGGATGCCTCCACCTACATCCGCCGTGTCGGCTTTGATAAGCTGATCTCGATCGGCAATATGTCCGACGTCAACTTTGCCGACTGCATCGAGTGGCTGGATCAGGATGAGAACACGGAGTGTATCTCGCTCTATATTGAGGGTCTGCGGGATGGCCGGCGCTTCATGGAGAATGCGCGGAAGGCCAAGAAGCCGATTGTTGCGCTGAAGTCGGGCGTCTCGGCCCACGGCGCGGCGGCTGCCGCGTCCCACACCGGCTCGTTGGCCGGCTCCGAGAAGGTCTATGACGCCGCCTTCAGCCAGGCGGGCGTGGTGATGGCTTCGGATTTGAACAACCTATTCGACCGCACGCTCGCCCTGTCGTTGCAGCCACCGATGACGGGCGACAACCTGCTCATCATCACCAATGGTGGCGGGGTGGGTGTGCTGGCGACCGACTCCGCCGAGCGATATGACCTGCCGTTGCACTTCGCGCCTGAAGAGGTTCAGGCGGAGCTTAAAAAGCACATGCCCGAGTTCGGATCGGCCAAGAACCCCGTCGACCTGACGGGTATGGCGGGCCGCGAATGGTACCAGGAGTCGACGCACTATGCCTTCGCGCACCCTTGGGTGGATGGCCTCGTGATCCTCTACTGTGAGACGGCGATGACCGATCCACAGAACATTGCAGAGGGAATCAAGGCTGCCGTCGATGCGTCGGGCATCACTGACAAGCCGATCGCCGTCTCCTTCGTCGGTGGCGAGCGCTCGGAGGCGGCCATGCGCTGGCTGGTCGAACAGGGCATTCCTGCCTACAACGAGCCTGATACCGCGGTCAACGCGATGTCGGCCCTGCGTGACTTTGCCAGGAATCACAGCATGGCGGAGGCGCCGTCCGAGCCCCTCGATGGCGTGGACGAGGCCGCAGCGCGGGCGGTGATCGCCAAGGTGCGGGCAGAGGGTGACCGCAACGTCACTGAGATGGAGTCGAAGACGATCTTCACCGCCTATGGTCTGCCTGTGGCGACCTCCAAGCTGGCGAGCACCGAGGACGAGGCCGTGGCGTTGGCCGCGGAGATCGGTTATCCCGTCGTGATGAAGATCCTCTCCCCCGACATCTTGCACAAGTCGGACGCTGGGGGTGTGAAGGTCGGCATTGATAACGATGATGAAGCCCGCGAAGCTTTCGGCACCATCCTTGAAAATGCCAAGGCCTACAATGCCGAGGCCGATGTCCATGGTGTGTTGGTCCAGGAGATGGCGCCTTGGGGAACTGAGGTGATTCTGGGCTCCGTCAATGACGCGACCTTTGGACCGACGATGATGTTCGGTCTGGGCGGCATCTTTGTCGAGATCCTGAAGGATGTTACCTTCCGTGTCGCGCCCGTTGCCGAAGATCAGGCCCTCGCCATGCTGGCGGGGATCAACGGCGCACCGATCCTTGAGGGTGCGCGTGGTGAGGCGCCGCGCGATCGCAAGGCGCTTGCCGAAGTGCTGAGCCGCTACTCGCGGATGATCTGCGACCTCGCGGACGAGATCCAGGAGTCCGATGCCAATCCTGTGATCGTCTACGAGGAGGGCCAGGGCGTCTGCATCGTCGATGCCCGGATCATCCTCAAGCCGAAGGCGGCGTAGCGCCGACTGCCGTCGGACGTGATCCAGGTCTAGGACCGCCCGCGCACGAGTGCGCGGGCGGTTTTCTATCTACCCACGCAAGCGGATGTACTCAGGCGTCGCGAGCTGCATCGACCAGGGGGCCTTGCCGCTGCAGAGCGCTTCGACGTCGTCGGCCACCAGCCGCCCGATCTCCGGGAGGGCCTCGCCGTGCGCGCCGGCGCGATGCGAGGAGAGCACGGCGTGACGTGCCGCGCGGATCGGATGGTCCAAGGCCAAGGGCTCTTCAGGATAGACGTCGATGGCTGCGCGAAAGCGTCCGGCGAGGACCATCTCGGTCAGGGCGTCGAAGTCGACGAGGTGGGCACGGCTCAGCAGCACAAAGACGGCATCGGGTTGGATGCGGGCCAGGAGGTCACGCGTGATCAGGCCCCGGTTGGAGGCGGAGGGGACGGCGAGCACGAAGATCACCCGTGATGTCGCCACCAGCGTCTCGAGATCGACCGGCTGCACACCCTGGCCACGCAGATAGGCGTCGGTCAGCCACGGATCGAAGGCCCGGATCGGGCAGTGGAAGGGCGCGAGAAGCGGCTGGAGCGAGCGGGCCAGTCCGCCGAAACCGATGAAGCCGACGGGCTTGTCGTAGAGCGTGAAGGGTTCGCCGATCTCGGTCTCAAACGAGGTGTGGCTCCAGTTGGGATCGTCGCGGCGGAAGGCCTCATCGGTCCACGCGATTTGCCGTATTGCAGCTAGGGCCAATCCCAGACCCATCTCGGCGACGATCGGTCCGAAGGCCGGTGCGCAGCTCAGGACCCGGATACCGCGTGTGAAGCAGGCGTCATAGTCCAGGTCTCGTGGCGAGGGGAAGCCGCCGCTGACCTCCAAGATGGCGCGAAGCTTCGGATAGCGCGCCACATCTCCGTGACGCCAGCCTCCGGTGATGATCAGGTCGAGATCCTTACGAGCCTCGTCGATGACGGCTTCCGGTGCCGGTTCATCACGCGCCCAGATCACGTCGGCGACGCTGTGTAGCCGCGCCAGATCCTCGGTTCTGAAGATGTTGACCATACGGCGTCCGTAGGGGTCGAGCAATACCTTGTCTCTCGTCATAGCTGCGTCATCCTCCCGGGTGGTTTGTACAGAGCTGCTTCGATCATAGGACACGCCTGCCACAAGTCAACGCCCACCGGTTGTCACAGGTCTTGGGCGGCGGCTTGCTTGCGGGGTGGGGCCAAATGGCTATACTGGGGGCAAGGCCTGCAGGCAAGGTCTGCTCTGCAGGCAAGTCCTGCTCTGCAGGCAAGGTCTGCTCTGCAGGCAAGTCCTGCCGAGGGAGGTGTCTGTGGATCCAAGCCAACCGCCTATTCCGCTGCGTATCCGGGATCTGTCCTTTCGGTATCGCATCCGCAAGACCCCGGCCATTCAGGAACTCTCACTGGATCTGCATCCCGGCGAACTGATGCTGGTGGCCGGGACCAGCGGATGCGGCAAGACAACGCTGATCCGGGCGGTCAATGGCCTGATCCCCCGGAGCTACCGCGGCGAGCTGACCGGCACCGTTGAGCTCTTCGGAGAGGACGTGCGCCACCTGACGATGGCCAAGCTCTCGCAGACCGTCGGGACGCTGCTCCAGGATCCCGAGCGTCAGATTGTGGGCAGCTATGTGCTCAACGAGGTGGCTTTCGGGCTGGAGAACCTCGGTATGCCTCGCGACGAGATCCTGACGCGCGTCGATGAGACGCTCGATTACCTGGGCATCCTCCATCTGCGCGATCGCGAAACCTTCAGCCTCTCCGGTGGCGAGAAGCAGAAGGTCGCTCTCGCCGGTGTCCTGGCGATGCAGCCCCGGATCCTGCTGCTCGACGAACCCCTCGCGAGCCTCGATAGCGCTTCCGCTCAGGAGGCCCTCGATCTGTTCCGCCGCTTGGCGGATGAGGGTGTGGCGGTCATGCTCGTTGAGCATCGCGTCGATGATGTCCTGCGCATCGGTCCGGACACCGTGCTCTACCTGCGGGAAGGCGTGCCGGCCTACTTCGGTGAGCCCGACGGGATGATGGCGGCTGTGGACTATCACGAAGTCAAACTACCGGCCTCGGTGGTCTACGAGCGGGCCAAGTCGGCGCCCGCACCGGTCTTTGAGCCCGGCGTCAGGCCCGACGGCGCCCAGGAACTGATCACGTTCGAGGACGTCCGTTTCCGCTACGACGCCGATCTGCCTAATGTGCTCACCGATATCAATTTTAGCATCCGCAAAGGTGATGTCGTGGCGATCCTGGGGGCCAATGGCGCCGGGAAGACCACGTTGGTCAAGCACGCGCTGGGACTGCTCAAACCGACGGAGGGCCGTGTCCTGTTGGAGGGACGCGAGACGCGCGACATCTCCGTGGCGCAGGCGGCGCGCACGGTGGGCTACGTCTTCCAGAGCCCCTCGCAGATGCTCTTTGCCCCCACCGTGAACGAGGAGCTGGCCTTCGGCGCGCGTAACATGGGTTACAGTCAGGAGCAGATTGAGAAGGACGTCCATTGGGCGCTTGAGGTGGTCAACATGCGTGAGTATGCTGACTCGCCGCCGCTGGCGCTCTCCTTTGGGCAACAGAAGCGGATCAGCATCGCGGCGGTGTTGGCGATGCGTTCGCGTATCCTGATGATGGACGAGCCCACCGCGGGCCAGGATTACTGGAACTACTCGGCGTTCATGGACGCGATCCTGCAGATGCCCGGGTTTGATGCCGTCATTTTCATCACGCACGACCTTGACCTGGCGATCAGCTACGCCAACCGGATTGTCTTGGTTCGCGATGGGCGCTTGGCTGCCGATGGCTCGCCGCCTGACGTGTTGAGCGATGAGGCATTGTTGCGACGCTGTCGGGTTGTGCCGACGTCGCTGCTCAGGCTCAACCTGGAGATGCTGCCGCAGACGGGGGCCTTCATGCGCGCTGAGGAACTGGCGCACGTCGCCGGCTGATGCTACGCGCCGCTTGCGCGGAGAAAGGGGGTGGATGGAGAACCGAGCCCTTGCACTGTTGTGCTACCGTAACACCGTCTTCCTTGTTTGTTGCTATCAGTTGTGCGGAGGGACGTGATGGAGAAGAAGTCTCTGTGGTCTTTTGGAACGCGTGAGGTCGTCTATGCCGCGATCGGTGCGGCGCTCTATGGTGTTCTTTCCTGGGTGTCCAACTGGATCAGCCTGCCGGCGGCGGGTAACATCGCGCTGAGACCGGCGGTTGCGATCCCGATGTTCTTCGGTGTGGCCTTCGGTCCCATCGTGGGATTCATTACGGGATTCCTGGGGAATGTGATTGGCGATTTCCTTTCAGGCTTCGGCTTCTGGTGGTCCTGGGATCTGGGTAACGGCTTGATGGGCCTGATTCCCGGGTTGATGGCGGTAGGTATCACATCCTATGTCAACAAGGCCACGCTTATCAAGGCGGAGATTCTCGTCATC
>CAZYYC010000139.1:0-10774 GCA_964650935.1 uncultured Anaerolineales bacterium | reverse complement strand
GTTCTTGGTGAGGCCACCGACCTGCCCTTCCTCCGGACCGAAGTCGGTCAACTGCGTGATGTCGCCACGCTCGAGATCCACACCGAAGAGATTCGTCCGATTATCGCGGTCGGAGGAGAAGACGATCTTCTTACCATCATCATACCAGCAGGGGTAGGTGAAGTAGAAGTGACTGCTGTGCCCCTTGTAGGTCGTCAACTGATGGACCGTCGCCCCGCTGATGGGGTCCTCATAGATGGACAGCTCCGATTCCCAACGTGCTCCTAGGTTTGTGCGTACCACGGGTAGACCTCCTGGGTTGTGTAAGGCATGACGAGTGACGATTGACACGTCACCTATCACGCGTCAGAACGGATACTCATACCAATCCAAAAATCCCAAGGGCGTCGCGGCGCCGGCAAAGAGCAGCAGCGACGTGTACTTGTCGGCGAAGATGCGCCCACCCCCCTCGCCATCGATGACGGCGCCGCTGTCATCGGCAACTTTGGGGCGCAGGGCCACCCCGGTGTCCTGTGACATCGCGGCAAACTGGCGGTTGGCGACCTTGAGGTAGGTCTCGTCACCGGTGATGCGATAGGCGTGGGTCAAAGCCTCCAGCAGGTGATAGGTGGGCGCCGTACGCCGTAACGACGGCAGCTCCTTGTAATAGGCGATCCCGTCCGGGCCTAGGCAGTGCGCGAGCATGTCATCGACGGTGTCCACGATCAGCTGCTTCACCCGCTCCGCCAATTCGCCCTGCGGTTCGATCAACAAGTAGCGGGCGAAGGAGTTGGCGGTCAACGAGATCATAAAGGGCACCCGCGGCATGCTGTGGCTGGTGTAAGGCGCCAGTAACGCGCCATAGGCATCGAACCAGTCGAGGTACATGGTGACCAGACGACGGGAGGCCTCACGCCACCGCTCCTCGCCCGTCCCAATCCACATGCCGACCAATGCACGCAGCGCCCAACCGCCCTCGCGCACTGAGGTCGCACCAGGGGTCCGCATGGACGGCTGCTCCAGGTGGCGCAGGATGTTCTCCGCGACCGATCGCGCGGCGTCCAACGCCTCGGTGCGCCCCGTGAGGAAGTAGAGATCGAGCAGGCCCTCGGTCCACTCGTGCGAGGGGGTCACCCCACCGGTGACGTGGTAGCGGGTGTGGATCTTGAGCCCGCCATCGATCAGGGGATCGGGGCTGTAGTGGCAGAGGTCGACGTCCAGCCAATGGCGTCCGCTGACCAGCGCCGAGTCAAGCACGCGGCGCTGTCCCGTCAGGGCATAGTAGAGGGCGCATGCGTGGGGGCGATCGTACTCGTTGTTCACCCAGACGCTGTGGCCCTGACCGCGACCCTGCCCCGTATAACCGGCGTCGGGCGCGTCGCCGAAGTGGAACATCCCCAGTGCTTTGGGGCGCCCATCGTGGAGCCGGTTGAGGAAGGTGAGGAGGCGATTGGGGAGTTGCGCCGGGAAGAAGGCCTCAAGCCACGGGTTGTTCTCACGGAACCAGTCGCGACAGAGCGCCGGCTGATCGGGAAGCTGAAACTGAAGACTCCGCGTGCTGATCGTATCGAGGGCGATCTTGGGCCGGTGGAAGTGGAGCTGCAGACGGTGCGTCTTTGCCATTCCCTGCATCAGCGGTGCAGGCGGCGCATCGACCGGATAGAGCGAGCAGAGGACCCCCTCCTTGGACACGCGCAGGGCTTTGGGGAAGTTCTGGTGCGCCTGGTGGATCGAGAGCGCCACGCCGGCCCGATCATCGCACCAGTCGACCCAGAAATCGCCATAGAAGCTGTCCACGAAATGCTCGTTGGCCTGGTAGAGGAGGGTCTCGGTGGTGAGCGCCATCTCCAATGGGTCGCCGTCGGATTCCTGAATCGCTGTACGGTAGTAGCCCTCACCTAAGGCGAGATGGGGAGCAGCGTCTCCAAACGCCTCAGCCCCGATCGGTGCGAAGGTCAACGCCAACGCCTCCAGCATCAATTCGGGAGCTTCCTCCGCGTGGATGAACTGGTGCTCGACCTCGATGTAGGATTTGCCCGCGTAGGCGGTGATCCGGCCCCGAAAATCGAGGTAGCCCTCGCCATCTGCCCTACGGTGCTTGCCGCGTACCGTGATCACGACACGCAAAGGGCCCGCCTCCTCGACCCCCAGTTCGACCGGCCCGCTCGCCGTCGAGAGATCAACCCCGTCACAGCGCAACACGAAGCCGCGAAAGGGTGCATCAAACGACTCGGGCCACAGCTTCGCCCCCTCGAGGCAAATGTCTTGAACCGGCAGAAAACCCTCGCTGCCGACGGTGAACGCCAACGGTCCGGTATCCACCCGCAGGCCCGTAGCGACCTCGGACAGCACGATACGTGCCGCAGGTGCGGCTGGAACAGGTGCTTTGGAGATCTCGAACGATAACCTCTTGGCCTGATTGCCGGGGAGATCGGGTTGGAAGCTTACCGAGAGCCATTTGACGCTGCCGTCGGGCCACGTCGACAGCACCCGTCGCTGTAGAGGCAGGGGCACCTCCCCGTCACGGACGGTCAAGCACTCCGGGTCGCGGAGCCGGGCCTCGGCGAAGGGCAGGCTGAAGGTAACCGGCTCTCGTTCACGGTCGAAGCAGGAGATCTTCTCGAAGGTCAGTGTGTTCATCTTGGTCCTTCCGGATTGTAGGGTGTGATGATAGGAGATGCCTTCAGTCGTCGGCGAGCTTTAGCCTCATCACGACATCATCCCGCCGGATGTCCATCACCGACGCGGGGAACTCGGCGACACAATAAGGGGACTCGAGGTGCGACGCCGTCCGCAGGGGGAGCGGTTCGCCATTTCTGAGGCACGGACCCTGCCAGCCGACCTCCAACATATCGCCACGCAACGTCGTCCAACGGACGCCAAGGCCCTCAACCGACACGGACAGCGACAGAATCCGCTCGCGGAACGCGGCAAAGTCGCCATCCAGCGCCGCACGCCCCATCTGACACAGCCAGGCGGTGTGAGGTCCGTAGGCCCGCAGCTCCCGGTACGCCGAGTGACCGGTCCGTATGAACGTCAGCTCCCGGGAGGCCCAGAGCGCAAGGTACCCATCGCCCTTCCGGGCAAAGGCCCAACCCGCACCTTCAGGGAGCACGACCTCGTCAAAGGCATGGACGGGGAAATAGGCATGGGTGAAGCCCATCCAATCGTCCTCGGGCAGCCGGTAGAGCGCGACAAGCGCATCGTGCCACTGCACCACCCGCGGCAGCACGCCGTTACCCAGCCAGAAGTTCGGGCTCCGCGCATCCTCAAGGCTGCTGCACGTCGGATGCGTGACGAAGACGGTGGCCCCATGCCCCAATGTTGCTTGCCAGACGTGTTCGCGGCTGCCCGGCTCGCCCGGCTTGTAGTCCTGAACCGAACTCAGCAGAAAGTCGGGAGTCTTGTAACTGACCGGATCAACTCCATCACCGCCCTCAAGCCCATGGTGCTCGCGGTTCCAGATCCCCTCCTCCGGCAGGTCCGCAGCGATGACCTGCAGCATGACCGGTAGCTCATACTCCTGCATACAGGCAACGCTGACGGTCGCACGGACAGCGTCATTGACCACCCCCATACCCAGCAGCAGCTTGGATACACCCGATGTGGCCTCCAGATAACCGCCGAAGAGACTGGGCGTGGAGGACAACCCACGGCTCGCTCCGAAGACCCCTTTGAAGGAGTTGAGCCCGAGCAGGAAGAGCAACTTGTCCATCAACACCGTCGCCGTTTCCCACACCTTCTCGTCATCAGCCATGTCAATGATGCAGGAGATCGCCAGAAAGGTCTCCTCCAAGACAAGGTCCGAATGCCACGCGCGCAGGCCCCTTTGAGCACGCGCTTGCATCCAGTCCAGCGCTCGACGCTCCCCCCGCGCGCGGTGCCGTGCGCCCGGCTCACCGCTGCACGCGAAGACCAACTCAGGATAACGCTGTCCGACGAGGAGTTCAGCCGTCGCAGCCAGGAGCTCGTGGCTCTCCAAGAGCCCATGTTCGCCCGCGACACCTTCAAAGTCGATCTGCGCGATAGCAGCCTCGAGCGGCTGCAACGCTTCCGCAGGGAACTCCGGCGCGTCATGGAACCGATGTTGGATGCTCAGCAGGCCCAGGAGATCGCCATAGGTGTCACCACGTCCCGTTCCCAAGCCTGCCACCGTCTCCGACAACACCCGAGTGTCCACATACGACCACAATCCGACCGCCATCTTGGCCATCTCCGAGTAAACACCCGCTTCACGTCGTGCGATGTTGAGCAGGGCCTCCCGGCGTCGCGCCTCATAGGTCCCCGTAGGCACCTCCGCAACGTGGCTGTTATCGAGGCCCCATAGCGGCATCCGGCGCGTCACGCGCATGCCGCCCTGATAGTATTCGTTAGCGCGCGGCATCAGGATCACGTCAAAGGCCCCGCCCGGGTGCTGATAGGCACGCCCCAGCCTAGCATCGCTGCCTGCTGCCCCCTCGCGGTTGGCCTCGGCGTAGATCGGCCCCTCGACTTCAGAGACGGTGCCCTGGGAAGCGTGACGAGCCCCTCGACTCACGGAGATGAGCCGTGCGGTCAGGCTCACGGACGCGTCGAAGTCCGGCGCATCGCCCTTCTCGGGCCAATGCGCCAGCAACTCATCCTCCCGGGCGAAGACGTAGCGATCCAGATAGGCGGCCCAGAAGACCCTTTCGAGAAGGTTACGCCGCTCGACAGGGGAGATCTTCGTGGGGAGGCACACCCCCATGTCATCTGCCGGCAGGTAGTCCGCGTCGGGACCTGGGCGCACAACCCGCAGCGCCAGCGCGGTAGCGGCGACACAATCGAGGGGCACTGTGATCCGCACCAGCACCGACGTCGTTCCCCCCGCGAGGTGCACGCTGTAGTTCAGGTCCAGCCGCCGGCAACGTCCACGCTCACTGTTGGTAGGTTGAGGCTCGACGTGTTGTCGATTCACCCATAGATCAACACACGTAGCGCTCGCATCCTCCCCCTCGCCGTCTGAGGCGCCTTCGCCGTCTGAGGCGCCTTCGCCGAATAGGGTCAGGATGAGGGTCGCTTCACACCCTGACGAGGCCTCGAGCTCCGCATAGGCCCAGACGCAGGCCATCTCACCCGCGCCGACTTGGTCAGGCAGGGGCGTCAACTGAAAGTCTCCCACGGCATGATCTTCGAGGCAGCGAACATAACGCCAGCGCCCCTCCTGATGCCTCGGCAAGACGAGCACGTCGTAGGGAGACGCGGGCTCCACCGGGTTAGTTGTGACCACCGGATCGGGCGCCGAGCTTACCGACCCTTTCCGGGTCATTGGCATCAAGTGAGGCCCCATCACGAGCCAGTTGTGAATATAGCCGTCCTGCAGGTCATAGCGAAGGTGGGTTGGTAACATAGGGCGGTCTCCTTGAATTGCCCCGGGAGGGCTGTGTGCCGGCGTGGCGGCTGAGGAGGTAGATCCAAGCGGCTAGCAGATCACATGTCTCTCACGGGTGGTCGACGACGGCGAGGACGAGTCAGCCAGAAGAACAGCAGCAGAGCGGCGCCGAGAAGCCCCTCGGTGGGCAACAGGATCAGGCTCAGGCGTCCGAACATCGTCTCCTGAATCAACGATGTCGCCAAGTCGGCCGCGAAGAGGATCAAGAGCAAGGCGCCGGATACCCCGGCACATCGCCGGAAGACATCGCCATCGTGCATCCCATCTTTGAGATACCCATCCAGGACAAAGATGAAGATCAGATAGACGAGTCCGGCGACGACATAGTAGGCCTGGCCCCAGAACCTCGATACCCATGCGCGGCGGATGGAGTCGCCAACGTACAGGACCGCCATGGTAGCCATGAAGCTGTGTCTCACAACCACCATGACCCAGAAACCCAGCGCGACGTTCACCGCCCATGCGAGGAAAACGCCCGCATGTTGTAGGATCTTCTTCATACCACGGTCTTGATTCAATGTCCCTCTATCATTTTCTCGCGTCGCCGATGAAAAGAGGCTGCCGGCGGAAGACACCGGTCGCCCCACCCAACGGATGATCGTCCCTTCTTAATACAGGCAACCGATCGCCGTCACCAGCAGACACCTAGGCCAACCACAGCGGCATCGGCCGCCCCTCATCCCAAAGATGACTAGCGTAGAGGAGACGATAGGCATCGGCGACATAGAACTGTCCGAACGGCCTCGAAGGCAGCACGTCGATCAGCCGCGTCGCCAACTGGTCCGCCAACGCCTCATCCAATCCTGAAGCCACCTCATAGTCAAAGTAGATCGCCAGATCGTGGTCCGGCTCTTCCACAATGTGCGTGATACCGTAGGCTTCCGGCGAGCGCTGTGCCGGCGCATAGCGTTCCAGGAGAAATGCCCCGGGAGATCCTGAATGAATCGCATCCTGGTGTGCATAGACGAAGTTCACCGTCTCCTGCGCGGCCTCCATCGTCTCGCCGGGGAAGCCGAAGAAGAAGAACGTATGGTTCCAGATCCCGGCACGAGCGCTATCGCGCAGGATACGGCTCATCACCTCAAGGCGCGTCCCCTTGTGCATCCGCTGAATGGTCGATTCAGCCGCGGTCTCCAACCCAAAGAGCAGCATACGACATCCGCCGCGCGACATCGCCTCGAGCAGATTGCGGCTCAGAGCGTCATCGAAGCGGGCACAGCCGCACCAGTGGATATCATCACGACCTTCAGCCAGTTCTGTCGACAGCACACGTAACGTCTTCGGGGTCAGGGCCTCATCAGCGAAGAAGATGTGCCGGGCACCGTAACGCGCCTTCAGCTCACGCATGTGCTCGACGACAAGGTCGGGATCCACCATGCGAAACTCACACGGTCCCCCGTATCCGACGTTGCAGAAGGCGCATTTGCCATGATAGCAGCCGTGAGAGCTCAGCAAGGGTAGGACCAGATCGGGCGCCAGATAGCGATCCAGGGGGAGCCCGTCAAAGTCGGGGAGCAGATCCGACACGGGCAGAGCCTGAGGAGGCGTCGAGCGCACCTCATCCCTATGGCGCCAGATGAGATTAGGGACCTCGGCGACGTCTCGTCCCTCGTCGAGGACCTCAACCAGGCGCAGCAGGGCCCCCTCTGCCTCGAAGACGAGAGCGCTGTCGAAGAGGTCGAACATCGCCGGCGTCTTGGGAAGTTGGTCGCGCAGCATCGAGATATGCGGCCCGCCGACCACGATGTGGCTCGACACCCCCGCCTGCTTGATCAGATGGGCCAGCGTCATCCCCGCCAACATCTGGTCTAGCGTGGGGATGGAGATGCCGATCAGATCGGGCTGCTCATCGACGATGTCACGGACAATGCCCTCCTGAAAGAGATCGTAGTAGAAGTTCCTCTGAGGATCGGCGACCACCCGCAGCAGCGCCTCGCTGCTATCCACCGGCACCGATGAGACGAAGCGCGTGAACTCGAAGCCGTCCGGATGAAACGGAGCAGAAGCCAACGCCAGACTCGCGTTGAGCGTCTGAAAGGCCTGGAGACTGGTACGACCATCGTAGAAGCGCGCGTCGCGCATCGCAGCTTTGGCCGATGCGACCCGCTCCACCAGGCGGGACGTCTGTGACCCGCGCTGGGAAGCCGTCGCAGCCTGTCCCGGCACCGGCTGCGATGCGCAATGCGCCAGGTGCTCCGGGGATAACAGGGTGTCGAAGACCTCAACGTTGAGGTCGCGCTGGATGACCTCGTGACCGTGGGCGCGCAGGTGAGCCGTCAAAGTCGGCAAGGCCAGATGCGGCATCACCGGCAGCCAGTGCGGCGGAAAGACGAGAAAGACTTTCATCCAGCCAGGCCGCTTGCCACATCGCAGCGCACCCTGTGCCCAGGCTCCACCTCGACCATCGTCGGCTCGATCGCGTCACAATAACCGGGGAGCATATCGCTGCACCGGGGATGGAAAGCGCAGCCTTTCGGCAACGCATAGGGATCGGGCACCATTCCTCTGATGGAAGCCAGCCTCTTCCGATCCCGCGTCTTCTGACCCAGCCGGGGGATCGACTGCAACAGAGCACGCGTATAGGGATGCAGAGGGCTATGAAAGACCGTATCCACAGTTGCCTGCTCCACGACCTTGCCCATGTACATCACCACCACATTCTCAGTCATCTGGGCAACGACGCCCAGGTTATGCGTGATGAACATGATCGCCATCCCAAGCTCATCCTGGAGGCGGCGCATCAACGTCAGGATCTGCGCTTCGGTCGTGACGTCCAGCGCCGTCGTCGGCTCATCGGCGATCAGCAAACTCGGATGGCATGAGAGCGCCATCGCGATCATCGCGCGCTGCCGCATACCCCCACTCAACTCGTAGGAGAATTGATCTATCGTCCGATCCGGCAGCGGCATACCGACGAAATCCAGCATCTCGATCGCCTTTTCGCGGGCCTCATGCTCACCGATACCCTGATGCAACGTGATGGCCTCGATGATCTGGTTGCCGACCGTATGCACCGGGCTGAGCGACGTCATCGGCTCCTGAAAGATCATCGAGATCTCAGCGCCGCGGATGTTGCGCATCTCAGTGCCCTGCGCGTCAAGCCGGACCAGATCGACGGGCTCACCTCGCCGATGTCCATTGCGGCGGTGGTACAGGATCTGCCCATCGACGATCCTGCCCGGTTTCGGCACAATGCGCATGATGGAGCGTGCGGTGACGCTCTTGCCACAACCGCTCTCTCCCACGACGCCGAGGCTTTGCCCGGCATAGAGATTGAAGTCGGCCCCATCCACAGCACGAGCCGTGCCTTCGTCAAGGAAAAAGTAGGTTTTGAGATTCTTGACTTCTACAAGCAGGTGGTTGTTGTCCACTTCGTACGCTCCTATCCGCAGCTTCCGGTTGGCAGTTGTCGGTCGTCAGTTGTCGCTCGCCTGTGTAACCGGCTGCCCGATCGCAACGAGCGGCTCACAGCAGCTACCGTAACGGATAACTGACAACTGATCATCTTGCGTAGGGATCCGCGGCATCCCTCAAGCCATCGCCCAAGAAGTTGAACGCGAAGACGGTGAGCACAACGGCGACAGCCGGCCAGAAGACCCAGGGTGCCTGGGCGAGAGAGCGTACGTTCTGCGCCTCCTGCAGCAGGACCCCCCAGCTGATCGCAGGCGCCCGTAGCCCGAGGCCGATGAAGCTCAAGCCGGTCTCGCCGAGGATCGTCCCGGGGATCGCGATCGTCAGGCTGGCGATGATATGGCTGAGGAAGGAGGGCACCATGTGTCGCAGAATGATACGCGCCTCACCGGAACCGCAGAGACGTGCAGCCAGCACGAAGTCCTCATTGCGCAGCTGCAGGAAGCGACCACGCACCACCCGCGCCATGCCCGTCCATCCGATCAAAGAAAGGATGATCGTGATCCCGAAATAGAGCCGAACGACCGGCCAGTCCGCCGGCAGCGCCGCGCTCAACGCCATCCAGAGCGGGATATTGGGGATCGTCCGCACGAACTCGATCACGCGCTGGATGATCGTGTCCACCCGTCCACCATAGTAGCCTGAGATGCCCCCCAGGATGATGCCCAAGACCAGGCTCAGCAGAACGCCGATGAGTCCGATGGAGAGTGAGATACGTGCACCATAGCAGAGACGGGAGAAGAGATCTCGGCCTAAACGATCCGCACCGAAGAGAAAGATGCCCTGCTCCGCACGATCGGCATCCAAGCCGAAAAGATGCAGGTCCGTCTCGACGAGCCCCCAAAGCTTATAGGGGGTGCCTCTCACGAAGAGCTTCACCGTATGGCGAATGCTGACGTCATCGATATAGTAATAGCGTAGCGTCTCCTCGTCGCGTTCGCGATCGCGATGGTAGATGAAGGGCAGGTGCAGTTTGCCCTCCGTGTCCACGATGCGTATGGGCGTCGGTGGTGCCAACTTGAACGCGGCGAAGTAGGCTTCCGGATCGTACGGGGCCACGAACTCGGCGAATATCGCGATCAGGTAGAGGATGATCAAGATCACCCCGCCCGCTACCGCCAGCTTGTGTCTGCGGAATTTCCACCAGATCAGCTGCCATTGGCTGGCGACATAGAGCCGCTCCTCGTCAACGTCAGCAAGGGGCTCCTCCAATTCGGAGACCTCTGTAGGGACGTGTTGCGTTGGCGTCGTCATCGTCTAGCCCTCCATACGGATGCGCGGGTCGAACCAAGCCAGCAGGATATCCGAGATCAACGTGCCGATCACCGTCAGTGCGCTCAACAGCAACAGGAAGCTGCCCGCTAGATACATGTCCTGGGAGGTAAGGGCCCGCAGCATCATCGGGCCCGTCGTCTGAAGGCTGAGTACATAGGCCACTAGCGTCTGCCCGGAGATCAGAGAAGCGAGCGTCCACCCCACGGTGCTGAAGAAGGGATTCATCGCCACACGCACCGGATACTTCCAGACAAGCTTACGCTCCTTCAATCCCTTGGCGCGGGCGGTTTCGACATAGGGCTTGTTGAGCTCGTCCAGCACGTTCGCGCGCGTGGTGCGGATGCTGCCCGCCGTACTGCCGAGCGCGATGACAACCACGGGGATCCACAGGTGCTTGAGCAGATCCACGAACTTCGCCCAGCTCCATGATGCCGTCATGTACTCCTGGGAGAAGAGTCCCCCGACGTTGAGGCCGAAACGACGCATCGCCACCCACATCACGACGAGAGCAATCAGGAAGCCCGGTAACCCCGCACCGATGAAGCTAAGTGCCGAGAAGATGTAATCCGGCACCGAATACTGATGCGTCGCCGAGAAGACGCCCACGGGGATCGCGACAAACCAGCTCACCAACACCGAGACCAGGGAGAGAAAGACCGTCAGGGCCATCCGCTCCCAGATGATGTCTTTGACCGGCTT
>CAZYYC010000138.1:0-10822 GCA_964650935.1 uncultured Anaerolineales bacterium | reverse complement strand
CTCACCGTCACGGACCACATATTCCTTGTCGCGCTGGAAGAACTCCTTGGCACGCAGCGCGTTGTCCAGATAGGGAAGCATCGCGGCGTGCTCCGGGTCGTAGATGCTCTCCCCCTCGGGGATATGCACGAGCGATTCGACCTTGGCCACGCCATCATCCGTCAGGATCACGATCTGGGAGCGCGCGTCGATCTCGTAGTCAGCGTCAGCCTGTAAGCTGGGCGCCAGCTGAGCGAAGCGCTGATAGAGATCTGAGGACTCCTCCGCAGGGCCGGAGATGATGAGCGGTGTGCGGGCCTCATCGATGAGGATGCTGTCCACCTCATCGACGATGGCGTAATGCAGGTCGCGCTGCGTGCACTGGTCCAGATCGACCACCATGTTGTCGCGGAGGTAATCAAATCCGAACTCGTTGTTCGTGCCATAGGTGATGTCGGCACGGTAGGCCTCACGCCGCGTGATCGGGCGAAGATACTGATACCGGTCATCGTCCGAGGCGTAGTCCGGATCATAGAGGAATGAGGCCTCATCGGGACGCCCCGAACCCGACTGAATCACACTCACCCGAACGCCCAGCGCCGCATAGAGCGGCCCCATCCACTGCACGCCATACTTAGCTAGGTAGTCGTTAGGGGTCACGAGGTGAGCGCCTTGCCCCGGCAACGCGTTCAGATAGAGCGGCAGGGTGGCGACCAACGTCTTGCCCTCACCCGTGCGCATCTCGACGACCTGTCCCTGATGCAGGATCATGCCGCCGATCAGCTGGACATCGTAGGGTCGCAGCCCAATCGTGCGCCATGAGGCCTCACGGACCGCCGCAAAGGCCTCGGGCAACAGATCGTCTAGAGGCTCACCGTCCGCCAGACGGCGTCGGAACTCATCCGTCTTGCCCCGGAGTGCCTCAGCAGAAAGAGCCCGATAGGTGGGCTCAAGCGCGTTGATCTCCTGAGCCGTCTTCTGCAGACGTGCGATGGTGCGGGCGTCGGGGTCACCGAATATCTTCTTGAACAAGCCACCTAGCATTCAGGTCTCCAATACTGACAGTCGCGGTTTCAGCGCGATTATACCATGTCGAAGGTGCCCGGCAATGAGGCGCGATTCGGCGTACCAGGGCGATCGCATGTCAGCGTAGGGGCCATCCTCCGGGAAGCTATCAGGCTCGTTGCGCCGCGCGGATTCAGGGGTCCGACGCCCTCGCTATGTTGCGTAGGGCTCATCCGCTTCCCAGCAGCTCAAATGCGATAGCCCCGGTCGACGTACAAGCCTTTGGACGCCTGGAGACCCCCATCAAGCTCCCATCGCAGGCACGATGAGACATGCGAAAGACCCGGGGTTGATGTGGGGGAAAGATCCCTACCATGGCTTGGCCCCCCGGCGAGGGGGGAATCCGGGGGACCACCAGCCAAGGAAAGGAGGAGAGGTGCGATGGATTGAAACCACCATCAGAACCTCATCGACTACAATCATAGCGCCAAACCCTACAAAACCTAGTGACGAATGACCGCGACTCGCGTGACGTAGCTCCCATCGCGGTTTGCACAATGGATTGCGGCTTTCCGACTCATGGATTTCTGCTAGACTAGATCACACTACGCTGATCGTAGAAACGCCCATGCTAAAGAAACCCATCAGCTCAGGGAGGTCGACAATGGAGTCGGAATTGGATCCACGGGAAGAGAAGAGCCAGGTCGAGGCCGAGTGCGACGCATGTGTCGAGGGGGACAAGGTGCAGGCAGAGGTCACCGCGGAGACGGTGAACCTCTCTCAAGCAGGTGCGCAGATCGTCCAGGCCGACAAGGTCTATGTTGAACAGGGCGGCATCGGTCGTGCAGAGGCCCGCTTCATCGATGTCTCGGAGGGCGGGATCGGGATCGCACAAGGCGAGAACATCAGTATCACCGACGGAGGCGCCGGTATCATCGCCGCGGACAACGTCAAGATGCAGGATACGATGGCACTTTTCGTCGCCGCCAATGAGATCGAGGGTGACGATGTGACCATCATCTTCGATGTGCGCGCTGCTGCCGTCTTCGCGTTGGTGCTGGGCGCGGTCATCAGCCTCTTCAAGCTGATCAGCCGTCGTCGTGCCTAGACGTCGGGCGTAGTCCACACCGGGAGCCAAAGAAAAAGGGCGACGCTAGTAGCGTCGCCCTTCGCCTCGCGAAAGAACAGGCGTTAGGCCTGCACAGCCTCCACAACCGCGGAGAACGCACCCGGCTCATTGACTGCCAGGTCAGCGAGTATCTTGCGATCCAGCGCGACATCGGTTTCCCTCAGGTCGTGGATCAGACGGCTATAGGTCGTGCCGTTGTTGCGGGCGGCTGCGTTGATGCGGATAATCCATAGACGGCGTAGATCGCGCTTCTTGTTGCGACGGTCGCGATAGGCATACGCCATAGACTTCATATACGCTTCATTGGCTCGCCGGAACAACTTACGGCGCGTCCCGAAGAAGCCCTTGGTCCGACGAATGAGCCTCTTATGGCGACGGCGTGTTACGGTTCCACCTTTGACTCTCACAATTCACCTCAGATGACTAAGAATGCTTGCCCATATAGGGGGCCAGCCTGCGCACGCGCCTCTCGATCCCCCGATCGTCCACGACATGCACTGAATCGAACATTGCCCGCAGCCGCCGCGTCTTCTTGCGGCGGAAGTGGCTCTTTCCCTGCTTGGTGCGCATCAACTTCCCCTTACCGCCTTGCGAGATGCGAAAGCGCTTGGAAGCTGACTTGTGAGTCTTGATCTTGGGCACTTTATATTCCTCCTGCTAGTTCTTTCTCGGCGCCAACACCATCAGCATCGTCCGCCCATCCATCGTCGGGGCCTGCTCAACCATCGCGATATCGTTCAGCTCAGCAGCGATCTCCTGAAGCTGCTCTAGCGCAACCTCGGGATAGGTGATCTCACGGCCACGGAAACGCACGCGCACCTTAACCTTGTTGCCGTCCTCAAGCCAGCCGCGCGCGTTCTTCACCTTGAACATCGCATGGTGGTCATTCGTCTTAGGGCGCAGACGAATCTCCTTGACCTCGACCTGCTTCTGGGATTTGCGCGCCTCGCGTTCCTTCTTCGCTTGCGCGTAGATGAACTTGCCGAAGTCCATCACTCGCGTCACAGGCGGGTCGGAATTGGGCGCGACCTCAACGAGGTCCAGGCCCGCTTCTTCCGCCAATCTCAACGCCTGCAACGTGGGCAGGACGCCAAGATTATTCCCCTCTGCATCGATGACGCGAACTTCCCGAGCACGAATCTGGCTATTGGCGCGATACTGCTGCTTACTGATAGTGATCCCCCTTAGTGGTATCTGGGCTAGGCATGTGACAGGTACAGACGCGACCGTATGATAACATGGAAATCAACCCTGTCAAACTTCACATGAGCGCAAAAACCTTGCGAGGATCATCACCCTCACCTACGCCTCCGGCGTCGCCTCCGCGGTGGGCGCCGCGTCCTCCGGCGTCGGCGTTAAGGTGGGTGTGGGGGTCGCCGCCTCCACGGTCGGTGTCGACGTAGGCGCCGGCGTCGGCGTTGATTCCGCCGTTGGCGTCGACTCCAACGTCGGTGTGGGTGTCACCGTCGGTGTCTCTGTCGGCGTCGGTGTTGGTGTTGCCTCGAGCGTCGGCGTCGGCGTCGGGCCGAGGACCAGGACCGACTGACGCGCCTCGAACCGAGCGCCAAGCTGGTTGTAAGCCGACACGCGGATGGTATAGGTGCCCGGCGTGAGCGTCTGAGGGATCTGCCACACGCCCAAGGATCCGCCGCGCACAGGCGACAGATGCGGACCGCTGATCCAGTCCCAACCCTGCGGCTGATTGCCCATACCGTAGGTCAACTCATAGCGGTCGAAGTCCGGCAGATCAACGGTGCCCCAGATCTCGACCCAATCATAGACCTCTGCACCCTGCTGCGGCGCCGTGATCTCAACGACGGGCGCCTGGTCAGCCGTCGTACACTCAGCTTCGGGCGCCATCATCAAGCCGTGATCTGCCGCCCATGCACGCACCCATTCCAGGCCCTGCGGATCCCGTACGCGGCTCTCCACCACCACGGCCCGCGTCACCACGTTCGAGCGGCAATGTGCATTCGCCAGCAACCCGCTGTTGGCGTCGATCTCCACCTCCTGAAGCCATCCCTCTTCCGGCTTGGGCGGCAGGTTGTCCATCGCAAAGACCTCCACGCGCTTCTCAGAGCAAGCCGGCGAGGGTTCCGCACCGGTCAACGTGCAGATCTCACGCTCGATAATGCCCGCCGGTCGCGGGAAGGTATGGACGGGTATCTCCTCGTGCGCACGTCGCATGAAGGCCTGCCAGATCGGAGCGGCGCCGGATGATCCTACCACACCCGCCGTCGGCGTGTTGTCGTTGTTGCCCACCCACACACCCGCCGCTATGTCGGGGGTATAACCCACGGTCCAGGCGTCGCGATTGTCATTCGTCGTACCCGTCTTCGCCGCCACCGGGCGCCCCGGCAACTCCAGGATACTGGGGCATGCGAAGACCAGACAGCGCGCCTGCGTGTCGGAGAGTACGTGCGTGATCAGGTAGGCGAGCTCAGGCTTGACCACCTGCACGCCGGGCCGCTGCCGGTTATCGATCAGCAGGTTGCCGCCCTGCTCCTCCACCCAGAGGATAGGGGTCGGTTCCATCAGCAGCCCGCCGTTGGCCAGGGTCGCGTAGGCACTGGTGAGCTCGAGCTGCTTCATCTCACCGCCGCCTAGCGTCAGCGCCAGACCATAGATAGGGCGCGTCTCGTAAGGATAGTCGGGGCAGTTCGTCTGAGGCGAGACCAACGAGTCGGCGCCCATCCGCTCGGCCAGCGCCAGCAACCCATCCACCGTCACGAACTCCAGCGCCTTGACCGCCGGGATGTTGAGCGAGTTGGCCAGCGAGAGGCGCATCGAGACCGGGCCCCGGAAGCGACCGTCATAGTTCCTGGGCTCGTAGACGTTGCCGGCTGCGTCGGTATAGGAGACCGGGAGATCCCAGAGAACCGTCCCCGGCGTCCATCCCTGCTCCATCGCGGCCAGATAGGTCAGCGGCTTGATCGCCGATCCGGGCTGACGGCAACGCAGGGTGACATTCACCTGCCCGCCGATCTCGGTATCGTAGAAATCGCGGCTGCCCACCATCGCCAGGATGTGGCCGCTGGAGGGCTCGAGCGCTACCAACGCGCCGTTCGTCACACTGCGGTCCGCCAACGCCCCAACGCCCGCGGCGACCTCCTCTTCGGCGATGCGCTGCAACCGCGGCTCCAGCGTCGTGTAGATCCGCAACCCGCGCCCCTTATAGAGCACATCCGGGCCCAAATGCTGCTCAACCCACTGCGTCACGTAGACGACGAAGTGCGGCGCGGGGATGCGATCGCTATAGGTGGGGATAAACTCGAAGGCCTCCATCTCCGCCGCCGCGGCAATGGCCTGATCCGCCGTGATGAAGTCATCGCCGACCATCAGCGAGAGCACGGTCCTGTGACGCGCCAGCGCTGCCTCGCGCCCTCCCCGGTAGGGGTCATAGATGGCGGGCAGCTGGGGGAGCCCCGCCAGAAACGAGGCCTGAGCGAGCGTCAACTGCGACGCGTTGGTCCCGAAATAGGTGCGCGCGGCGGCATCCACGCCATAGGCCTGATTGCCGTAGTTATTGTTGTTGAGATAGATCTCGAGGATATCGTCCTTACTATAGCGGCGCGTGAGCTCCGCCGCGAGGATGATCTCCTTGATCTTCCGCGAGGCCGTACGTTCGGCGCTCGCCTCCGGCCCAAGGAGGATATTGCGGGCCACCTGCTGGGTGATCGTGCTGGCGCCGGAGACGATTTCCTGCTCCTGCAGCGCGTAGTAGATCGCGCGGGTGATAGCGATGGGATCGAAGCCGCCGTGCTGATAGAAGTTGCGGTCCTCCGTCGCCACCGTCGCCAGCTTCAGGTAGGGCGAAATCTGGTCGATGGAGACGTAGGTGCGCCGCCCCGCCGTAGGATCGCTGATCTCATGGAGCAGCAGCCCGTTGCGGTCGAAGATCTGGCTGCTGGCGAAGTTGGGCGCGCGCTCGCGGAGCTCATCCGGCGAGGGCAGTTGAGCCGCCAGGTAGATATAGCCCACCGCGGCAGCCACCCGCGCCAGCATGAAGAGTCCCACGCCGACGAGCGTGATTGAGAGAAGGATGTTCGCCCACTTGGGCCCGCTGCGACGCTTGGGCGGCGGGCCACCCTGTGGCGGACGGGGCGGCACCCCGGAAGGCGGCGGGGGCGGCGGCGTGCGCACCGGCTGCAGGGGTTGCGTGGGCGACTCGTCGTCCACCATCCCCTCGCGGTAGGGGCGTAGCACCCGCGTAGGCTCGGCTACGCGCCGCTGCTCCTCCTGCGGCAAGCTGCGCAGGGGGCGGGTCTCGAAAGGCGAGGGACGGCGGGCAGGCGTGCCCGGCGTCCGCGCCCGGTTGGGATCTCGTGAGGGATCTGAGTCTGAAGGCATAGCGTATAAGCTCCAAGGGTCTGACAACTCGGATCATGAACGCGTGCATTGTACCGTCAACCATGGCTAAGGCAATGCGCCACACAGATGACGGTGCGCCTTGTCGCGATAGCCCTCAGCGGTACAATGTCGGCAGCACAGGCGGAGGTGCGGACCCTGACTCAAACAGCGCTGAAATACGATGTAAAGGTGGAAGAAGACGGTCGGGTGGAACTACGCCTCCCCTTCCCCAGCGGCGCGCATGTCACTATCTTCGTCATCCGCGAGTCCGAGCCCGACGCCTTCTACGACCTCGTCTCTGCCGCCGAGAGCAGTCTCGACTTCTGGGACAACCCGTTGGATGACGAGGACTGGAATGAAGCCTGTGCAGGACAAAACCGCTGATCGGTCCAGTGAGCCCGGAGAGAGTCGTTTGCCTGTCTGAACCACGGAGACTCAAGCCAAGGCGATCGCCGCAAGTCTGTGTTGGCCCTTGGCGCCGTTGAGCGTTTCCCAAGAAGCTCAAGCTATGGTGCCCGCGAAACGCACCTGCGTCTCACTGACGACAACGAACCGTCCTGCAATCTGGTCACTATAGAGCTGGAACAGGCGCGCCAGCACCTGGATTTTGTTCCTGGCGCGCTCATCCTGCAGACGAAGGAAGATAACGCCTCGATGGGGGGTGTTCTCGCGGAAGATCTTCTCACCAAAGTCCCGATCATTGGTGATCAGAATCCAGCCCTCGTTGTAAGCTTGACGCAAGATATCATCGTCTTCGCTGCCGCGAGCGGCATCGTAGACGGAGAAGACCTCATGACCTTGCTCCTCGAGCCAGCGTGCAACCGCTGGACCGGTGCACTCGTCTACGAGGAAGCGCATTATGCCTGCTCGACGGCCAAGGGCAGAAGCGCCACCTGCTCAAGTGACTTTGACGCGAACAGGAAGCAGGCCTGGATATCCTCGACGGTGAGAGGTTCGTATTCCTCCAGGACGTCCTCAATGGTCGCGCCATGGGCAAACAAGCCGAGAATGTACTCCACGGTCAAGCGCGTCCCCGCGATCACCGGTTTGCCCACCATAATTCGCGGGTCGATGCTGATGCGCGACAGCAATTGTTCTGTCATGTGCACCCTCCTGGCCCCATTATACCGCGATAGACAGCATCTGAGGTCAGATCACGTTGCTCCGACTGAAAAAGCGGCGTGACGACGGCGGACCCTATACCGCCGCGTAGGCACAGACACCCACCAGCGAACAGGCGGCACACTCGGGCTGCCTCGGATGGCACCACGTGCGCCCGATCGTCACCAGCGGTGCGTCGAGGTCGCCGGGATAGGACGGATGCAGGCGCCGCGCGGCGGCGATCGCCTCGCGGGGGCTGTCATCCGCGGCGACGCCGAGGCGGTGGAGCACGCGACGGGTGTGCGTATCCGCTTTGATGTCGACGCCTCTGTGGTCCGAGTCGCTGAACCGCAGGCCATAACGATCCTCAAGCAGCAGCACCGCCAGGTCCGCAATCCCTTGGCCCACCCCATAGAGGCTGCGGAAGGCGGCCTTTACCTCGCCGGCCGATCTGTCGGTCCAGATGCGCGACGCATCCCCGCCATAGCGATCGATCACGAGCCGGCTGAGCTCCTTCACCGTCCGCGGTGCGTCGTTGACGTACCGGGGCTTGCTCGGCAGGCGCCGGATCACGCGGTCGAGGTCATCCAGGGACATCGCCGCGATCTGCACCGGATCCAGATGGCCTAGAGCTGCCCGCAGGTCGTAGGGGAAGGTCCAGATGACCTCAGCCGAGATGCCGCGCTGCAAACTGACCGCCAGCGCGAAGGCGAAGGGATTAGTGGCGACCAGCTCTGAGGCGGCTCGATGCTTCGCGGGGAACTGCTCGGGTCGGCGGACCTTACCGATCAAGCCGACCAGGACTTCTGCAACCTGTTGTTCGGATGCCATATGTCGCACCTCATATCGCGGACTGGCTGCCACTGCGGTCTTGTTCGAGCTGTCGACTCGCGTCGTTGACTGTTTCCATCAGGCGACACAACTCATCAAGAGGGTCTATGAAGCGTCTACAATCCCGTTGACGAATACGTGGCGTTCATTACACGAGGTCATCCATCTGCAGTGTCTCCTCAGCAGCCCCTATGTCTACGTCGCGATTGTCTCCTCGGCCCGACACCACACTATGTCGACTAAGTCCTATCAGCTTGGGGTGCAGGCCTCTTCCTTCGCCGAGCTACTGCAGCATCCGTGCCGCCGCGTTTAGCACTGCCACCGCCTCGTTCACACGCACGCGTGCAACACCCCACTGCTGGAACGGAATCGTCCCTGGCTCTCGGCTGACCAGAAAATCACGGCAGTTCTGTGCCATATCGCGTGTCCCGTCAGCGAACATTCCCACTGCCTGTCGGTATTGGTCGGCGGCGGCTATCACCGTGTCGCTGCCCCCTGCCACATTCAACGCTGGCAAGGCCGCGATTGCGTCATACTGATCAACCACATCCTGACACGTGATATAGCCAGTTCCCAACGCCACGTCGATCAGCCCGCCGAACTGCTCCATCGCGGTCCGGCAGCTCTGGATCGCTGCGAGTACAGAGCTTGAGGAAGTGGTTGGCGGTCGAGATGTCGACTGAGATGCCGCATCAGGGACTTCCGTCGGTGCGGAGGTAGGCGTCGGCGGGGCCGTGGTCGGCGTCTGCGTCGGAGGGACTGACGTAGGGGTCGGATAGAGAGTGTAAGTTGGGCGCGGTGTAGCCGTGGGTTCAGGAGTCAACGTGGGCAACGGCGTGTAGGTGGGATACGGCGTGTAAGTAGGGTAGGGTGTCGCCGTCGGCTCAATGGCCTGCGTTGGCGCGCTACAACCCGATATCGATGTAAGTAGAAGTGCGAATGTGATGACCAACCAAGCTGGCAGGCGAACCATAGATCTCCTCCTGATCATTGTGTGCGAACTGGTATTACCCAATGCACAAGGGAAATAAGCCACCGGTGGAGACATAGAGACCGCTGTCACCCTCGCGCAACGTGGCAACAAAGGCGCGCATATCCGGGCCGCCGGCAGGCGAAGTGCGATGCTTGACCTGCGCCTTGATCCGCGGACGCTCGAAGCCGAGAGAGTCGCGATAGGCGACAACATCCACGCCGCGGTCCGGGCCGGGCGGGCTGCTGATCGCGCGGAAGCCCATACTACGCAGCACAGCAACAACCAGATCCTGAAAGTCGTAAGGGTCAAGGCGGCTGACCAGATCGGCAATCAGCTCGTCGGCCTTGGCCTTGACGTCATCGTAGAAGGGCGGCGCTTCCTCTTCCTCCTCGTCAGCCACCCCCACCTTACCGGCGGCACGAGCAACGATCTGGTCGAGATAGTCGTCAAGGTTGAAGACCGTAAGCGTGCTGCCCATGCTGTTGCGAGCCGCAGGGCCGAAGTCGTCGCGCGAGGCGCGACACTGCCAGGCAACCGACCGCACATGGGGATAGTACGCCAGAAGCGGATCCTCCAGGTAGCGATAGGGGCCGGAGATCCGCCCAATCAAGAACTCTCGGCTGGCCTTGAGATAGGTCAACACGTAGTCCTGCTCCGCGATCTCGTGAGCGAAACGGTAGAGCTGGCCCGCGTTGACAGGCACGCGACCGCTCGCATGGTCAGGATAGACCTCAGCGTAGCGGGCCTTGATCGCGTCGCGAGACTTCAGGTGGCTGAGGTCGCCCATCTCGGGCCAACCGATGGCGACCAGTTCCTTGGCTTCGACGATGTCTGCGAGTTCGTTATCATTACCTGCGCGGACCATCCAGGCGTGGGCTGGTTTCAGCATATTAAGCTCCTTCGAACGCAGCTTAGTTTGGAGCGGCAGCTGACATCCTAAGTCCCGACCACCTCTATACGTGATGGCGCCGAGGACATCTCGATGTGTCTGTGAAGAACTGCACAAACACAGGGTCTCAACCCCACACGATGTGGTAGCAGAGCACATAGTCGGCGAACCTGCGCCTGCCGCGGGGCGCCTTCCCGTCGGGGTGGATCTGCCCGTCGGTGATATAGACCTCCTCACGGATCTGGGGTGCCGTCCAACCGGCCCGCCGAATGGCGGGCGTGATGAAGCGGGTGCGAATCTCCTGTTCGGTCAGCGCTTTCTTGTCCATGCGGCCCTTGCTCGATCGGAGTGGGTGCGACGAGGCAGCGATCAAGGCATCTGTGCGTTTCGCGATCACAAGGCAACATTGCTGGCTGCATGCTTCATTATAGGGAAGCCCCGCAGGGCGTCAAGCGGTCTGGAGGGATCATGACAGTGTCCGGTCTCTGTAGGTCTCAACCTGCCGCAATGATGCAGCAGGATTGAGATCAGTGATATTCCCTGGTAAGTAACCGCCTCGCAGGAT
>CAZYYC010000137.1:0-10855 GCA_964650935.1 uncultured Anaerolineales bacterium | reverse complement strand
CGTAGGTCGGGTAGCTTGCCCTATGCCCCTACGGCGCCTGCCGCAGCACCAGCGGCAGGTAGATCGTGCCCGCCGGCTCCAGCAGGATCTCATCGAACACGATCATACTCTCATTCTGTACGGCGTCACGGAACTGGGCCTCGACCCTGCACATCGCCCCGAGCCGGCAGCCCGCCGGCAGCGTCCACGGCACCTCCTCGGCGAAGGACCGCCACGCCGTCCACACGACGTCGCCGCCGTTGCGGAAACGCATCTCCACCCCGCCGCTCACCTCGTTACCCGCCGTCCACACGCTCGCGACCGCACCGCTCGGTTGCGCGGCGATCCCGTCCAGCGGCACGTCGGTCGCGCTGACGTAGAGCGTCACCGCCCGCTGCGTCGTCGACGGCACCCCGTAGTTGATCAGTACAGCCCCCGACGGCGCGTCGGGATCCGCCTTGGGCGTCACCTGCTCCGGCGCCGTCGGCCCGCCGGTCCCCTCCTCCGTCGCGCCCTGCAGCGTCACGGTGTAGGTGGTGTCGTTCGCCAGCGTCACCGTCAGCGTGCCCATACGGCCCCCCTGTAAGGTCTCGGTGCGCCCCGTCGGGTCGGTGACGCGCACCAGCATCGTGGTGTAGGAGAGCGGGCGGCTCCAGCGGATCAGCGCCGCCAGGTTGAGCGGACGGACCGACCAGTTGTGGATCGGCGGAACGACGTCATCCTGGGCCCAGTTCGGGTTGCGCCCCCCGGCGACCTCGCTGCCGTCGGACTCACCGCCCGCGTCGGTGTCGGGGTTGCAGGGGTCGGTCCCGTAGAGCCACTCCTCGTAGTTGCTCAGGCCATCTTGATCGTAGTCGTCCTTCGGTGAGTTGTAGGCCTTCGGATCCATGCAGCGGTACTGCTCCTCCCACCAGGGCGGCAGGTCGTCGTCATCCTGATTGTCATCAGGACCCGGGCCCTCCATGTAGAAGGAGCCCTTCCACACGCGCAGCAGGAGCTGCGGAGCTGCCGGATCCGCGTGCGGGTCGTAGCCCAGTGCGGCGATCGTCACGTTGTAGGCCCCACCGATCACGGCTTGAGTGTAGATGTTGCCCGCGACCCCATCGCCCGCGGCGCCGTCGCCGCTCGCGCCATCGTCACGCAGCAGTATGGCCTGCGACGTGCCGCCTGGGCGCTCGATCAGCGCCGCCACCACCGCGCCGGGCGTCGCTCCCGCCCGCGTCAGCACCGTGCCGAGCAACGGCACGGGATCGCCGACCCGGCCCTGGCGGTTCTCCAGCAGGATCTCGCCCTCGATCTTGATCGTCGACTGCACCTTCGCCGTCTGCAGGAAGCTCACCGTCGCCGCCGGTGCCTGCGGCTCGACACCGAGGGAGCAGAGCACGTAGTGCACCCGTGTGCGGATCTGCCACGTACCCGGCTCGGGCGCCGAGACGTAGAGCACGTCGTGGTAGGCACCGTTGCGCACGTCCCAGTTCGGCGGGATGGGGATCTTCTCGGTGGGCGGCGAGATGGGGATCCACTCCCGCTCGCCCGTGCCGGGGATGCGCACCTCGACGTCGCGCACCCAGCCGCAGCCGTTGGAGTCGGGCTCGCGGCTGCTGGAGACGAGCGCCAGCCGGTTATCGGCCTTGCTGACATTGGCGCTCTGCACCTGCCAGGTGGCCTCTGCGACCTCGACGTAGGTGTTCGCCGCGATCCGCGAGGCCCCTGCCGCCTCGCCCTGCCGGTAGTCGTAGGCGTCGCGGAGCCCCAGGCCCGCGGGCACGTACACCGCGCTCGGCGCCAGCACCGCCGCCAGCTCCGTCGCCGCCGCCGGCGCCACACCGCCCTCGAGCAGCGTGCGCTCGATCTCGACCGCCGTCAGGCCCGTCCCGCCTGAAGCACTCGCCAGCGCGCTGCCCGGCGAGGTCGGCACGTAGAGGAACTGTCCAAGGTTCTCCGCCGCGATGCGCGCCAACAGGTCATTGGGCGCATCCCCGCTGAAGCCCATGGTGTTGACCACGACGGAGAGATCCGCCGCGATCTCGTCGTAGTAGGGCTTGACGTTCTCCTCGCCATCGGAGAGCAGCGTGACGACCTTGTTGTTGGCGCTATAGGGCGTGCCCAGCACCATCAGCTGCGCACGTCGCAGCCCTTCGCCCAGGTTGGTCCACTCGCGGTCGGTCATGCCGTTGATCGCCGCGACCAGCCCGGGAATCTGGGCCGCCGGATCGGCGATCGCCGTCTTCGGGTAAACAACCTGGACGTCGTGCGGGCAGTTGGGCGCGCACCCCGGCGGATCGTCCTTCGCCGAGAAGTCGATGATCCCGTAAGCGTCGCCCGCCTGAGCCAGCATCACCAGCAGCTCGGCAGCCCGCTTGGCCTGCTCCAGCCGCGGCAGGTCACCCGGCACGTCGATCCAGCCCATCGAGCCCGACGCATCGTGCAGCAGCACCATGTCGATGTTGCCGGGCGGGACATAGATCAGCGCGTCGGCGTTGGTGTCGCAGATCCCCGAGGTGCCGAGGCACGCCCGCAGATCCACCGTCGTCGTGCCCGCCGGCTTCGTCGGCGGCGTGTAGACCCCCAGGTAGTACCCCTTGGTGACCTCCACGAGCGTCGTCGGCGTCACCGCATCGCCCTCGGCGTCCAGCACGAACCAGTCCGTCGGGATGCCGGAGACCGGCGTGCCCGCACCATCGGTCACCCGCATCATCGCCATGAAGGCCACCGGGCTCAACGGATCGCCCACGAAGGCGCGGTAGTTGGGCGCGATGGGGCGCTGGATCTCGATCTGAGGTGCTACACAGCGCGCGGTGAGGTCGTAGGTGCGATTCGTCCCGAAGGCCACCGCCGCCACCGCGATCCGGTCGTGCGCGCCATGCGCCGCGAAGATCCGGCTGAAGGAGCTGCCCACCCAGCCGCTGTACTCGGCATTCGCAGGCACCGCGTTCGCCGCCATCATCGCCCAGCCCATCGTACCCGACCCGCTGCCCTCCAGCATCACATAGGGGCAGCCGACCTGGGGCCGGATCTCGTAGTACGTGCCCGCCCAGCGATCAGGCGTGCTCTCACCGCTCCAGGACTGCGACCCGCCCGCAGCCAGGTTCACGCTGTCCTCCAGCGGTGGCGCGTAGGTGATGTTGACCAGCGGCGCGTCCTCCTCGAAGAAGTAGAGTTCGGGCTGCGTCACCGGATCGGCGAAGCTGTGGAGGTAGAGCGCAGCGAAGAAGTTGAGGAAGAAATGCTCGAAACTCAGGGGCGTGTAGCCCTGCACCACATCCCGCATCACATAGAGGTCGCCCTGCGCCTCGCAGATCTCCCAATGCTTGACCATCCCGCCCGCCAGGTAGTCCGGGTCGCCCGGCGAGCCGAACGGGCCCGCATAGAGATCGACGTGCTCCGAGTAGTAAGGGATGAACATGTTGTTGTAGCCGTGGTCCTGCAGCCGCTTGCCGGGGTCATAGAAGGAGTTCACGTAGCCGAAGTCACCCACCGTCGAGGGCCCGTAGTCGGCGTCCCCCTCCACGATGTGGATTGTCGTGCCGGGATAGTCGCCGTCCCAGTCGTCAAGGCAGTTGGGATAAGCGAATTGCACGACCTTGTGGCGCATCTCGTGCATGGTCGTGCCCCGTCCGCCGCCGCCGCGGATCATCGGCGCGTCGAGCCCGATACTGCACGAGTTGGGCCACCAGGCGATGCCCGACCACCCATCGCCCTTCATCACCTTGGCCCGGATATGCCGGTCGCAGCTCGTACCGCCGCCGTAGGTGCGACCGGTCTGCTCGAAGTAGGCCAGGTAGGCATCGCGCATCCAGCCGACGATGGGCGTCGCCTGGGTGTGGGTGATGATCCAGTCGTCGCCCGCCCCCGTGTCGAGCGTGTAGTAGACGCTCACATCCCAGGTGTTACCGCCCATCGTGAACGACAGCCCCTGGCACTCGTCCAGCGGGTTGCCGCCATTCCCCGTCACCCCCGTATCCGAACAGAATGTCGCCGGCGCCGCCGGCGCCATCGGCGCTTCGATCAGGGGAGACGCATGCGCCGGCTCAGCCGCCGCTACGGCCGAACCCGTCAGCGCCTCAGCCGTTCCCGCCACCCAGCCCAGGTTGACCAGACCCGGCAGCAGGACCAAAACCACCGCTATCCGTCTGAAAAGCCGTCCCATGGCCGACCTCCTCATCCTATCGCTAGTTCATGTTGGAGAGGAACCCGGCACTCGCGCTGCCCAAGGCGGGCAGGCAAGCACCTCGGTCGAACGGAGCGCGCCTACGGCGCCGCGGCGCGACGCCCCAGGTAGCTTCGCCGGATGCCGATGGTCACAACCGCGACATCGAGCCGGGAGAAGAGAGTACAGGATCACAGAGCCGGAAAGGGGTCGGGCGACCCGGAGGGGAGACAGCCCGGCTCGAGTTCGTGACCTAACCTCAGTATAGCACAGTTTGTGACGCTTTTGTGACGCTTTACTGCTAGAGTGAGCATGATTGGACCCCATCTCGTCTACGCAAAGGAAGGAGTCGATCGATGACTGTCCATCATCTTCCCCGGCCCCACCGCCTCCGCAGTGCCCTCTGGGCATGCGTCCTGATTGTGAGCCTCCTGGCAGGCTCGCTCCCCGTCGCCGGTGCGCCCTCGCCCTCCGAGTCGCAGGCTGACCCCGAGCCCCTCGCGCCCAACGCCGACGCGCCGTTCCTGATCTACCTGCCCGTGGTGCTCAAGCTCGGCGTCGCCTCGCCCGGCGACAACCTGCTGGTCAGTTGGGACCAGGAGCTCAGCGGCTCCGGCCGCACCGTCCTCCTCCGCTGGCGGGTACCCTCTGCCGTACCCGACGTCGCCCTCCTCGCCACCACCAAGACCATCGCCTTCACCGTCCAACGCCGCGTCGCCGGCAGCGCTACCTGGCAGACGGTCGGCACGGCGGCCTTCGCCCCGAACGCGACCGCGATGGCGACCCTCCTCGGGCCCGCCCTCACCGAACAGCTCCGCTATGACCTCGCCGGCTTCGAGGATCCGCTGACCGCCTTCGAGGACCCCCTCACCGCGCAGGAGCTCTTCGACCTGCTGCGCACCAACCCCTCGGTAGCGCTGATCGTGGCCCAGCGCTACTACCAGGCCGCCCTCGCCACGGGGATGGGCTTCCTCGACCCATCCGCGCCGCCCAACACCACGCTCGAGTACCGCGTCATCCCGGAGGGCAGCACGCGGACCTTCGAGCCTGCGACGATCCCGCCGACCGGTGACGCCGTCCCAGTACCCACGGCCCTGCGCGAGGTGTGGATCGGCCCCACCACCGGCAGCCTGGGCCAGCCCGGCAGCACACGCCCCGACAATGCCGCCGAGCGCCACAGCTGGCTCACGACGCAGCACTACCAACTGTGGGACGGCACCGTCTATCTCACCTGGGACATGCCGCTGCAGGGCGTCGTCAACCGGGGCACGCTGGAGGAGGGCCGCAATGCGATGAACCTCGCCGGCTATCGTGTCTACCGCGCGCCGCATCGCACGACCCAGTGGGTCTCGCTCAACCCGAGGAAAGACCGTTGCAGCGACCCCTACTGCGAGATGATGGTCGGCGCCTCGCCCTTCCCGGAGGACAGCATCATCCCCGCTCACCACTTCCAGGACAAGCTCCACGAGAGCACCACCAAGCCTGCTGACCCCTACGGGATCTGGGACTACAAGGTCTGCGCCGTCAGCCTGCTCGGCCGGGAGGTGGGCTGCTCAAACGTCCTCACCGTCGACGTCCGGGAACTCACGCCGCCGCGCCACGTCGACGAGATCAGCGCCTTCGTCCCCGAGAACCAGAGCCAGATCAGTGTCTCCTGGACCTATAGCGACACGGCTGAGCTCAACCCGCCGCTCAAGTTCTACGTCACCCGCAGCCCCGAGCTCACCCTGCCGCCCGAGCAGTGGACGCCGATCGGTCAGCCTGTGAGCGCCGGGACCGGTCCCGTGAGCTTGGCTATCGTCGACACACCGCCGCCGGACCGGCTCTTCTGGTACCGCATCCAGGTGCGCGACAACGCCGGCAACTGGTCGAGCACCGGCGTCCCGGTCAGCGCCGCGCGCTACACGCGCACCGGCCCCCCCTTCGCCGCCATCCCCTACAACCAGAACTGCGCGCTCAACGCGATGCCGCTCACGCTCACCGGGCTCGACCCGGCGATCCAGGTCGTCAACGTCTACCGCAGCTTCAGCCCGAGCGGCCCCTTCACGCTCTTCGAGCGCTTCATCGTGCAGGGGGGCAGCGTCACCATCGACGACACCTTCCTGCCGCCCGATGCGACCTTCGCCTACTACCGCTTTCAGGCGCTCGACGGGCACGGCAATACCAGCGTCGAGCGCCCCTATTGCGCCCAGCTCGGCGACGGACCGCTGGTCCATCCGGGCCCGCCGGCGATCGACACCGACCTGATCAACGACCCCGAGCTCGGCACGACGCTCCTGATCACGCCGACCGGCCCCTCCGGCGGCCCCAACATCGTCATCGACATCGCCCAGCCCGGGCCCTCGGGGATGGTCACGACGACGGAGGAGATCAAGCAGCCCTTCAACAGCAGCGACTTCAACCACGGCGCCACGCTCGGCATCACCGCGGCCTATGCGCCCGCAACCACGATCACCAACTCGGTGACAGTCTGGCTGCGCGACGTCAACAACTTCCTCGACACCGACCGCCACCTCACCGACCTTGGAACCATGAGCTCGGTTCAGTGGATGACGGATACGACCACGGGCGCCCATTACGTCCACCTTGACATCGCGCCGGTCGACGAGCCCTCGCCGCCGGTCGCCATCTTCCGGCGCGCGGATCACGCCGCCTGGATGCAGATCGACGGGGTTCGTTCGATCCAGCCGATGCTCTATGACGACAGGAGCGACCTGAACCCGCGCCACAGCTACGAGTACGCCGTGGTGCTCCTCAGCCCCGAGAGCTACGAGATGCTCGGCGCCTACCGGCCCATCACGCTGCCGGCGCTCCACGCGACCAAGGCCCCACCGATGCGCCTCAGCGACCGGATCCAGCACCCCCCGGCCCTGCCAACTCTGTGCGCTACGACGATGAGGCGCGAACCCCTCGGGGGCATCATCCTCCTCGAGAACGAGTGGCAGATCACCAACCTTAGCTACTGGGTCGCCACCGACAGAACCTGCCCGTCCGACATGCCCACAGGCGATGAGGGCCCCAACGACATGCACCTCTGGGGCGATGGCCTGATCAGTAACGGCACGGTCACGCGGACGGTGGAGGTCCTCGACATCGCCGTCGTCGAGGGGGCCGGCGGCATGGTCCACGACCGCGGGCCGATCGTCGTCGAGATGGGCGTCGCTACCGGTGGTGTGAAAGGTCTGAAGCGCTACATAGGTCGGCTGGAGTTCACCCCCACCTCGGCGAGGGCCGAGGTCACCTTCACCCTCCCCCCTGCCGTCACGGTTGAGTCCACCACCTACGCGCGCACCCACGAGATCTTCGCCGTTGTCTCGAATGTCACCAAAAACCTGATCGGCGATCCGGTCTCGCTCGACAAGCTGCCCATCACGGTCGTCGACGAGAACCTGCCCTGGCGCCTGGCGACGTCGACCGCATCACTCAACCACGAGCAGCTCTCGCTGGGCTCCGGTACCCAGACCAGCTCCCGTCTCACCTACACCCCGGTCGCGGGTAAGCCTGACAGCAACCTCGCCTATCTACGTGCCGCCTACGGCTCCACCAGTGCTCGCGTCAGCGTTGATGGCCTGCAGGGTGTCTTCGGTACGACCCAGCGCATCGACTACCGCACCAGTTTCCCCGCCGACCTGCGCATCAACGCCACGGACGGCGCCGAACTGGTGATCATCGACAGCGCCATCGACCGGGGCAGCCTCCGCGGCGCCGCCGCCGAGCTCAACTACGACACCGCAGGTACCACCATCGACTACGTCACCGCCGATGCTTACTGCGACGGCGAACCCGACAACCACTTCCACCTCTGCCGGGGCCGCATCGGCAGCTTCCTCACGGACCCCCACCGCGTGCCGCTGACCCTGAACGACAACCTCATCCCCATCGGCGAGCAGGGGCAGATCCTCTCGGCGGTCGGCCTCTCGAGCGAGATCCCCTGGCCCTCCTTCTCCTTCAGGCCCGTCACCGGCACGCTCTACGTCGCGCCCGTTGCCTTCAGCGGCACGCCCACCACCTGGGCGCCGCTGCCCGCCGAGGTCGCCTGGCAGCGCATCGCTAACCCCGATCCCTTCATCGAGGCGACCTACGATCCCGGCATCAACTTCCAGGTTGTAGGGGCGCCGGTGGACTACCTCTTCTACGACCCCGCCACCTTCGACCCCTCCAACTACGCCCTCTACCTGCGCCGCGGCGGCCTGAGCGGGCACCTGATCATGGAGGACACCGCGCCGCGCACCAACGCCTACGGCTACAGCGAGAACGTCCAACGCATCGAGCTGCTCTTCGTCGACAACGCCATCGTCCCCCCGCTGCTCGACTTCATCACCGACCTGACCCTTCCCTATCCCAGCCAGATCACCTTCCCGCTGAACGTCACGCACTGCGATGAGTTCAACCGCCCCCTGCTGGGCGACTTCCGCGACGGGTTCAGCGACGCCACCCACCGCTACTGGGGCTTCACCGAGACCCCCAAGAGCTGGGTCTGGGGCCACGTCCTCAGCACCGAGTACACGATGGCCATCGCCGCCAAGCAGGCGCGTATCTTCGTACTGCAGAACAGCACCGCCGTCGTCGACGGCCTGGTGCCCCGCAACGGCGGCCCCGACGCCGCGTCCGTCGAGCTCACCTTCACCACCGAGTGGTTCCCCGACGGCGACATCGGCGCGCTGCGCCTGCTGGCGCCCAAGGACGTCCCCTACCGCACGGGCAGCTTCCGCTTCAACCTCTCGGCGGTCAAACTGAGCCGCTACTACAGCGATCCGCTGAATCCCGAGAGCCTCCCCAGCACCCTCGGCATCGACCTGACGCACACGATGGACACGCTACCCAAGGAGCTGCTGACCGCCGCCGGGGCCCTCACCGGCGCCTCGCTCAAGGCATGCGCCACCGGCAGCCCCAACTTCGGCGACAACTGCGGCTTCATCCTCCTCGACGGCGACGTCGAGGTCGACTACTTCGGTCGCGTTAAGAGCGATGCGATGGGCACGCAGGCGGCGGACCTCAGCATCCCCGCGCTCGACGCCGTCTACGGGCAGTACGCCGTCGCTGTCAACACCATCCTCGACATCACCAAGTTCGTCGGGGCGCTGGGCGGCTACGTGCCCTGGATCTGGCCCCAGATCAACGGGCTGCTCGACGTGAACCTGCCGGTGAAGTTCCTCGGCAACACCGAGGGCGGCGTGATCGTCGGGCTCTATCGCAACGCCCCGATAGCCGCCGACAACGAGTTCCTCGTCGCCGACACCGCCGGCATCATCCAGATCGCCTGGGACGGCAGCACCTCCCGATTCCAGGATCAGATCGGCGTCTTCCTCGGCTACGGCGCCGGCCAGGCGGCCTTCCGTGCCCTGGCGATGAACCGCCCCGCCGACACCGGCGGGCTGCTCCCCTACACGACGTGGGACAGCGTCAAGGACGACATCGCCGCCTGGGCGCCCAAGTTCGGCTATCCCGCCAATCCTCCCGGCAGCACCGACAGCCCGGTCGACCTCGCTCAGCAGGTCTGGCCCGCGTGGGGCAACCAGGACTGGTCGAAGGTCCACAGCGTGATCGAGCCGGTGCTCAAGGATCTCGACGGTGTCGACGCCTACGGCGTCACGGGCGTGGAGCCGGGCACGCAGCTGCAATCCACCGCCCTGGTGCTCAACACCACCTCGCTCTCCGCCGTCTTCCGGCCCCAGGGCGCCGGCATCGAGATCACCGAGTTCTCCGGCGGCGGACAGGGGCAGTTCGACATCTGGGCCTACCAGGCATGGGAGGTCTGGGACGTGGACCTGATCGACGTCGATGTCTACCTGCGCATCGACTGGGCCGGCTTCCGCATCACGCGCGACGGCGAGATCCGCCTCGACGCCAGCGCTCACTTCAACCTGATCTACGACTGGGGCCTCGACGGCACGCTCGCCGCGATCGCTGTGCCCGTTGGAGACCAGTGGCGCTTCGAGGGCGCGCTCGACGTCGAGCCCATCGGTATCGCCGGCGTCAGCGCGCTGGAGCTCGACGGTGTCTTCGGCTCCGGCCCCTACGAGAAGCCCGGCGGCGGCTATGAGCAGATCTTCTACTTCGGCGGCAACATCGTCGGCTACTTCCTCGAGAGCCGCGTCGGCGGCGGCTTCCTCTACGGCGTGATCCCACAGGAGAGCGTCATCCTGCGCGAAGGGGGCTTCGGCGAGATCCTCGACACCCTCGGCGACAAGCCGACCTACCAGGGCATCTACCTCTACCTCTTCGGCGAGTTCCCCGTCGCCGACGAGTCCTGTCTGCTCCGCGCCGTCGTCGGGGGCGAGCTGCGTTTCTGGTACTTCGGCTCGGTCTGGGGCGGCGGCATCTCCGGCTACGCCCATGCAACCGTCGCCTGCCTCATCAGTGCCCGCGGTCAGATCGACCTGGGCTACGCGCGGCTCGACCATGGGGGCCAGCAGTGGTCGCGTACCTGTGATAACCCCGGCGGCACCTGCGATGCTTTCGGTGGTGCCTTCTGGATCGCCGTCGGTGTCGGCTGGTGCGAGCCCAGCACCTGGCGCAGCTGGCGCAGCCGCTGGTGGGGCGACAGCTGGTGTTACACCTTCGGCGCCTACGTCGACCTCACCTACCTCACCCCCGGCGGCATCGACTACGACTGGGACCTCGACTTCGAATGAGTCGGGGCAGAGCGGGCGATGGTCGGCTGACCGTCGCCCCCGCATACCACCACAACCCCCGCCAAGCCGGCGGAACGGCTTTGTGCGGTGA
>CAZYYC010000136.1:0-10941 GCA_964650935.1 uncultured Anaerolineales bacterium | reverse complement strand
CTCAAAGCTGAGGTCAGTATAGCCGGGATCCCAACGAGAACAACCGAACTTCTGATTTTCGCTTGACAAAGCGCCCGATTAAGTATACCATTCACATGAATGAGCATATTATCGTGCTTGCAGCGATACCGTGTCTTTTCCTCAAGACATCGGCCTGACGGCGCCGGAAGCAGCATCGACCCGGTATTTCGGGTATCCAAGGCTCCATCTGCCTAGTGCTGCTGCGCTATACGGCAATCCCTGACTAAAGGGCACAGGAACGCCCCTGACATGGTCGTGTTGGTCGAGTTGCGTCACATCATGGGTAAGGAGGTTCATCATAGACGCTACATCCTCTCTACAGCCGGCTCCACAGAGGAAATCGAGATGGCATCGAGATAAGGTCTATAGCAATCTTTCCTATCTGGCCATGGTCTTACCGGGTGCCATCTGGTTGCTCCTCTTCTCGTATCTCCCGATGCCGGGGATCGTCCTAGCATTCAAGACCTATCGGCTGACCAAACCCCCAGCCGATGCCTTGATCCAGAACAGGTTCATCTACAGCCTTATCCAGAGCCCGTGGGTCAAGCTGGATAACTTCAAGTACCTGACGCTCCCCACCAATCTAAACATGACACTGACCTACGTCCGCAATACGGTGGCGTACAACCTGCTCTTTATGGTGGTGGGGTTGGTGCTCTCCGTTGCTTTGGCGGTGATCATCTTCGAGCTGACCAACCGGTTCTGGGCCAAGGTCTATCACTCGATCCTCTTCCTCCCCTACTTCATCTCGTGGATCGTGGTGGCTTATGTCGTCTACGCCTTGGGCAGTTCCAACGGGATCCTCAACCAGCTCTCAGCCTCGATGGGTGGGGGTGGGTTGGAGATCTACAAAGAGAGAGCCTACTGGCCCATCATCTTCCTCCTCGCCAACATCTGGAAGTACACAGGCAATGGGTCGATCATCTACCTAGCGACGATTACCGGCATCGATCGCGAGCTCTATGAAGCTGCCGCGATCGATGGCGCCAGCAAGTGGCGGCAGTTCACGAACATTACGCTGCCCCATCTGATCCCGGTGATCGTGTTGCTGCAGATTCTAGCGGTGGGGCGCATCTTCGGATCCGACTTCGATATGTTCTACACGTTACCCAGTGGCGCCGCACTCGTCAAAGACGTCACCTATACGCTGGACGTCTTTGTCTACAGTATGTTGCGCAGCAATCTGCCCTTGGGGTATCCCGCCGCTGCCGCGTTCCTGCAATCGATCGTCGGCTTCATCCTGATCCTGGTTACCAACTACGTCGTGCGCAAGACCAGGCCGGAAATGGCGCTGTTCTAGAGCGCGGCGCGAAAAGGAGATAGGCATGGAACAAACTGTACGACCAACGGGGAGGCAGGTGAATCAATTCTTCGCGACGAAGAAGAAGCGCGACATGCTCGCCCTTTCGTCCACATCGAATCTCGTCCTGAACATCCTGATGATCATCTGCTGTATTCTGGCGTTGTTCCCCATCTACGTGATCATCATCTCCTCGATCACCTCGGAAGCTGCGCTGACGGCGAACGGCTACCGCTTGTGGCCGCGGGAGTTTTCGACGATGGCGTATTCGTTCCTCTTCAGTCAGGGATCGATCGTCATCACGGCCTACAAGAACACGATCATCTCCACAGTGGCGGGCACCTTCCTCTCGGTGCTGATGGTCGGCCTCTATGCTTACCCGTTGTCGAGAGATAACTTCAAGTTCAAGGGCTTCTTCACCTTCTTCGCCTTCTTCACGATGTTGTTCAGCGGAGGACTCGTCTCCTACTATATGGTGATGCGGCAGGTGCTGCAGATCGGCAATAGCCTATGGGCGCTCTTCCTTCCCTCGGCGTTCAGCCCCTTCTGGGTGATTGTGATGCGCACCTTTTACAAGTCGAACGTGCCCGATGAGATCATCGAGTCGGCCCGCATCGACGGCGCCAGCGAATGGCGCACGCTCTTCCAGATCGTCATGCCGCTGGCCATCCCCGGTCTGGCGACCGTCGCACTCTTCAGCGCAATCGGCATCTGGAACAACTTCTTCAACTGCCTGCTGTTGGTGGATGACGCCAAGTACTACAACCTGCAGTTCACCATCTACACCACGCTGAACAACATCCGATTCTTGTTAGAGAATGCGGACAAGATGCAGGGCTTGGTCAACATATCCGAGCTTCCCTCGCAGACCTTCCGCATGGCAATGGCTGTGGTCACCGTGGGCCCGATCATCTTCGCCTATCCCTTCTTCCAGCGCTTCTTCATCCGCGGCCTGACCATCGGCGCTATCAAGGGGTAACCAACATACTCTCAACGACGACCATACTCTCTTGGGTCTTCATCATCCAGTGAAGTTCAAAGGAGGTGACCCGCCGGACGAGTCAGAGGTCAACGCATCAACAGGAACCATCAACCGTAGGACATACAGCAGCACATAGCACAACACTTGAAGGAGTGAGAAAGACCATGTCAAGTCAACTGTCACGCCGTAAGTTTCTGAAACTTGCCGGCATCACCACGCTCGGTGGCGTCCTCGCTGCTTGCGGAGGAGCTACTCCCGAGCCCGAGACCACCTCCGAGGAGGAGACGGAAGCTCCGGTCTCCGCACCTCCGGTAGCCGAGACCGTCACACTTCGCTACTACTGGGTCGGTAACCAGGACACGGATCAGCGCGCCCTCGTGGAAGCTGAAATCAACGAGTACATCGAGCCGCTCATCGGCGCCAACGTTATCTTCAACATCATCGGTTGGGGCGATTGGGCGACCAAGGCTGTGACCGGTCTGCAGGCCGGTGAGGACATCGACATCTTCTTCACCGCAGACTGGTACTACTATATGCAGCTGGCGACTGAGGGCCTCTTCCGCCCGCTGAACGACGACGACGGCGAATACGGCAACCTGCTCGCCCGGTATGGTCAGGGCATCGTGAACAGCCTGAACCCCGCCTTCATCACGGGCACGCAGATTGACGGCGTCAACTACGCCGTTCCCACCAACAAGGAGCTGACCGTCCCCGAGGGCTTCATCTACAACCTCACCTGGGCTGAGGCGATCGGCTTCACGCCCGAAGAGGCAGCTAAGGTGAAGACCTTTGCGGATATGGAGCCCTGGATCGAGATGGCCAAGGACGCCTATCCTGATGAGTACCCCTATCTGACGGATGGCCGCGTCGGCTTCATGCCCTGGGTCCCCGGCTTCGCCAGCGGCGTCAGTGAGAATCTGATCAACATGAAGTTCGAGCCCGACGCCAACGGTGTCTTTGATGAGACCGTCGTCAGTGTGATGGAGACCGACTGGGCCGAAGAGCATACGGGGATCATGCGCAGCTGGTACGAGAGGGGCTGGATCCACCCGGATGCCGGGCTGGACACCTTCGAGACCGGCCAGGTTCGCAACGCAGGTCGATTCTTCATCGAGCCGCAACCCCTGAAGGGCAGCAACATCAAGGCGCAGGAGTTGATCAACGCCTCCGGCAATCCGGATCTGAGGCTGGGCGAGATCTACGGTCAACCGAAGATCAACATCACCGTTCACTCCGGCGGCTCGATGCTCGCCATCCCGATGATCTCGGACAATGCCGTTCAGGCGATGCAGTACATCAACCTGATGCACACCGACCCCAAGCTGGTCAACACGATGCTCTTCGGTGTCGAGGACACCCACTGGGAATTCGAGGATGACGGGCGCGTGAATCTCACCAACAGCGCCTGGTACGGCGCCCACTCAGGCGCGTGGACCATCGGTAACACGATGATCCAGGCCGTAACGAACGTGGAGGACCCGGACAAGAACAGGATGCTCATCGAGTACTCTAACGACGCCATCGACCATGCATCCCTGGGCTTCCGCTTCCGCACCGAGCCCGTGGCTGCTGAGCTGACCGCGCTGACGGCGGTCACCGACGGCATGAACAAGGCTCTCTTCACCGGCTACGTCGATCCCGACGAGGTGCTCTTCCAGTACATCACGGACCTCAAAGCTGCGGGTCTTGAGACCCTGCACGCTGAGGTCGACCAGCAGTACGCCGACTGGAAAGAGGCGAAGGGCTAAGCCCGCGCCACGCAGCTGATCAAACCCATAACAGGGGCTGCCCGCTAGCGGGCAGCCCCTGTTACTTTCCGAAGCACCGGACACACCCTAAAGATCCAACACACGCGCTCGGTACTGCAGAGCCTCGGCCAGATGATGCGTCCGGATCACGTCCACATCCTCCAGGTCGGCAATGGTGCGGCTGACCTTCAACACGCGATGATACGCGCGCGCGCTCAGGTGCATCTGGCGCATCGCCGAACGAATCAGCGTCTGCCCCTCAGGGGGCAGCACGCAGAACTCACGGATCTCCGCCGGACCCATATCGGCGTTACACGCCAGCGGTGTGCCGGCGAATCGCGCCTGTTGCCGGGCCCGGGCGGACTCGACCCTACTTCGGATGATAACAGAGGACTCGTTAGGCGTCGTCCGCGTCAACTTATCATAGTCCACCCGGGGCACTTCGATGTTGATGTCGATCCGGTCCAGCAGCGGTCCCGAGATGCGCTTGCGGTAGTTCTGTATCATCCCCAGCGAGCAGGTACACACCCGTTCCGTGTCTCCATAGTAGCCGCAGGGGCACGGGTTCAGCGCCGCGACCAGCGTGAAGTTCGCCGGAAACGTCAATGCCCCTTGCGCCCGACTGATCGTCACCTGCTTGTCCTCCAAAGGCTGCCGCATGACCTCTAGGACCCGCCGGTTGAACTCCGGCATCTCATCGAGGAAGAGGACCCCGCGGTGCGCCAGACTGATCTCGCCGGGGCGGGGCCACTGTCCCCCTCCTACCAGACCGGCATTGCTGATCGTGTGGTGGGGCGCGCGGAAAGGTCGCGTTTGGATCAACGGCGTATCCGGCGGCAGTACATCGGCAACGCTGTAGATCCGGGTGACCTCCAGCGCCTCCTCGAGCGTCAACTGAGGGAGGATGCCGGGCATCGCCCGCGCCATCAACGTCTTGCCCGCGCCGGGAGGGCCGACGAGCAGCAGGTTATGCGAGCCTGCAGCAGCGACCTCGAACGCGCGCTTCGCGTGCTCCTGCCCCTGAATCTCAGCGAAATCCGTCGCCGGTGGGGGCGCCTGGGCACCCATCTTAGCCCCCGGGTCCAAGGGCTCGATGTAAGCCTCCCCCAGGAGGTGCGCCACAAGCGCAGCAAGGGAGGTGACCGGATAGACCCTCACATCGGGGATGAGTGCAGCCTCAGGTGCGTCCATCGCCGGCACAAAGAGCTCCGAGATGCCATGACGGCGTGCGAGATCAGCTACCGAGAGCACCCCGCGCACGTGACGCAACGTGCCGTCCAGCGAGAGTTCCCCCATCACCAGCGCCCCATTCAGCGCCTCCGACGGCACCTGAGCGTTGGCCGTCAGGACACCGATCGCGATGGGCAGATCGTAGGCCGGCCCCTCCTTGCGCAGGTCAGCCGGGGCTAGGTTGATGGTGATGCGTTGGTCAAAGGGGAACTTGCAGCCGCTGTTCCTTATCGCAGCGCGCATGCGCTCACCACTCTCACGCACCGCCGCATCAGGCAACCCCACAAGCGTCAGCGAGGCCATCCCCCGGCCCACATCAACCTCGACGTCGACCGGTTCAGCCTCCAGACCAATCACCGCCGCGCTGTGTATCTTGGCTAACACGGCGCGGCTCCCAACAGGGAGGAACAACAAGCAGCCAGGGTCTCAAGCATGGGCTTCCCTCCGTACCGGCTTGTTGATAGAAAGCGTGCGCTTGATCGCGGACGAACCCAGTGTACACCACCACGCCGCGACGTCAAAAACGCGTGCGTCGGACCCACCCTCACCGGCAGACGCCCTCTCAGCTGAGCGGCCTAGGACATCACCTCACGCCGCAGTTGCAGGAACTCGTTCTCGAGCCTTACCAACCTGGGCCGCGCGTTAGCATGCCCTCGGTGCATACGGTGCCACGTAAAGGCCGCCTCGGTCACCCGCTGCTGGTACTGCCGTGTGACGTGCCAGCGTCGCAGGTCTCCCGCCAAGAGATGGGTGAGCCGTGCCCGACGCCGCTCGAAGGTCGAGGTCAGCAAACCGATATCGGACGCCGGGAGGACGCTGTCGCGCACCAAGGCCTCACCATAGGCGGCAATCCGACGTCGCTCCAGGAAGAAGGTGCCCACCGCCACCGCCACCAGCACTGCGACGCCAAGCCAGTCCAACAGCACCGCAGCCAACAGCGGGACCAAGCCACCTACCCCGGCAAGCGTCGCGAGCGCATTGTGTGCCGCGTGCGTCCCGACGGCAAGGGCAAAGCCCCCGAGGATGAAAGCCGCCTTAAGGACCCTCGGCTTCACCTCAAGGGCCAACGCCACACCTAGCCCCGCAAAGCCCGTATACATAGCGTGGTTGAGCCCGAAGACGCCGGCACGCAAGAAGGCAAGGCCGACCACGCCCCCGACACCCCCCTCGGCAAGCGCGCCGAAAAGATAGAAGACGTTCTCGACCGCCGCAAAGCCGAATCCCACGACGCCGCCGTAGATCAACCCGTCAATAGGACTATCGATCTCGCGGTGAAACAGCACCAGGAGCAAGAGCAGCGCGAAGGCCTTGACCCCCTCTTCGGTCAGCGGCGCGACGACTGACGCCCCCACCAGCTCATAGGTCAACTGGTTCGAGCCGTGGATCGCCATGAGGGGCACATCGAGCACGATCTGCATGATCAAGGCCAGAATGATCGAGGGCACAGCCCCCCAGAGGAAGGCCACCACGAGCAGGCCCAAGGGCTCCTTTTCATACCGGTCGAACCACCAGAGCACCGCCGCGTAGATCAGCATCGGCACGAAGCTTAGCAGCAGGATCAGAAAGACGTTCAGGACCATGGCCTACCTCTAGCATCACACTGAGGCGCCCAAGGCGTCTCTGCAGGCCTTGGGCGCTAGCGACACAGTGCCCCAATCGAAGCGATACTGCGTAGACTACGAACGACCTCTGTCTACCCTCGCGATCCACGCGAGCGCAGAAGCGCAAGCCCTCCACCGAGCACCGCCGCCATACCCGCAACCGCGCCGAGCCCCTGAAGCAACGTCTTGGTCTCTACCGTGGGCAGGACAGCGCCCTCGAGACCCGCGTCGGTTCCGTACTTCGAGAAGAGCTGTCCCCAGGGCGTCTTAAGCGCCGCCTCGACGCGCCGGCGCCCAACGACCGGATACCAGTAGACGTTGTGATAGAAGTTGCTGGCGAAGTAGGACCACGGCACGATTGGGCTACGTAACAACAGCGTCTCAAACGGCTTCAGCGCCCCGTGGTAGATGGCCTTCTGCCCTTGGCTCGCAAAGGTATCCTCCTGCACGAAGTTCCACCGCTCAGCCGCGGCATCCTCATCACCGACGAACTCGATCTCCCGGGGATCACCCACGCCGAGGCCCAGCTCATGCGCCATGCGTAGGAAGGGGATCGTCCGCGGGTCAAAGCCCTGCAGCATCGCCGACGCGGCGTCGATCGCGACCTGGTCCGCCGACGCCATCAGGATGTTCTTCTCGTGCCAATGCATCGCCCGCGGTCCCGGGCCATCGCCGGCGAAGGTCCCATCCATCACCGCGAAAAGCCCCGGATGGATCGCCTGCTGGATCATCAACAAATCCACCAGCGTCTCGTGGATCACCGCGTGGGTCCAGTGACGCCGGCGCCCCAACAGCCCGCCGAAGGCGTTCTTCATGGCCCCCGTGATCGTCGTGAAGACATGCGTCTTCACCGTGGGCAACTGGATGATGTTGTTACCGATCAGCAACTCCGGGATATAGACACCTTCGGGATAGACCTTGTCCAGCACCAGGAAGGGCCGCTGGGGCTCATAGCGCACCCAGGTCTCCTCGGGCTTGTAGATGTAACGACAGGGCACCCCATAGGTGTCGGTCACGTAGCGCTGCTTGTTGTTGGCCTCGCCATCACTGGTGTCGACCACTACCGTATCATTATGGACACCCACGAGGTCGTATCCGTCGCGCTGGAGCACGCGAATCACGCCCTCGAGCTGCCACGGCGTCGTCGAGCATGCCGGATACCACGTCTGCCATGAGATGTTGATCTTGAGTAGCGTGGTCTTGTCTTGCGGCAGGACGTCGCGATAGCCTGCCAACTCCATCAGCCGCGCATAGTCGTCCAGCACCGTCTCCGGGCTGGTTCGCACGATGGCGACCTTTCCCCGTCCGGTGAAATCGACTGGTTTCATAGGTTGTCTCTCCACATCCTTATCGTGTGCCGGTCGCGCCCACGTCAGGGCGACCGATCGTGTTCCATGGCTAACTACATCCGCCTGCTAGTATAGCCTGAATGGCTAAATCGACGACCCGTGGTAGAGTGCGGTCCATACGGAGTGCAAGTTCACGCAAGGAGCAGCAAGCTATGCGAGTCCTACTAGCGGGCCACCGAGGCCAACTGGGGAGAACGCTCCTCCCCCTCCTGACACAGCAACATCGACCCGCCACGGGCGAGCGACCGGCCCACGGACCGGCGCACACGGTCATGGGTATCGACCTTCCCGATCACGATATCAGCGACCGTGCCGCGATGCTCAAGCTTGCGCGCACCTTTCGTCCCGACCTGATCCTCAACGCCGCGGCGATGACCGACGTCGATGGCTGCGCACGCGATCCCGAGTTGGCCTATCGCGTCAACGGGATGGGCACCCAGAATCTGGCGCTCGCCGCTGCTGACGTCGGCGCCGAGCTGATGCAGATCAGCACGAACGAAGTCTTCGACGGTCGTGCCACGGCGCCCTACGACGAGTGGGCAATTCGTCATCCCATCAACCCCTACGGACGCTCCAAGCTCGCCGGCGAGTGGTACACAGAACGTCTGCTCAACCGCTTCTACATCGTGCGCACGGCATGGCTCTACGCCGCCGAGGGGCGCAATTTTCCCCACCGCATCCTCGAGCTGGCCGACGAACGCGGCGCCCTGAAGGTCGTCAGTGACGAGGTGGGAAACCCGACCTACGTCGTCGACCTAGCTCAGGCTATCGTTCGTCTTCTGGAGACCCACGCCTACGGCATCTATCACTTGGTGAACGAGGGAGCCGCATCGCGCTTTGACTTCGCTGCAGCGCTCCTCGCGTGCAGCCAACGGGACGATGTGACGCTCACACCGATCTCGTCAGACACCTTCGCGCGCGCCAGCACACCCCCTGCCTACGCGCCGCTGGCGAATACCGCCGCCGCCGCCCTGGGCATCCGCCTTCGCCCCTGGCGCGAGGCCGTCGCAGCCTTCATCGACGACGCCGGGTACCGACGTTGAACCAAGAGACCCTTCCTCAGGTCTCGGTCATCATCCCCAACTGGAACGGGGCGCACCACCTACCGGTCTGTCTTGAGAGCCTGCAACAGCAGAGCTATCCCAACATCGAGGTCATCGTCGTCGACAATGCCTCCGAAGATGAATCGCTGGCCATCCTCCAGCGCTATCCGGAGGTGCGTGTCCTGCCGCAGGCCACCAACCTGGGTTTCACGGGCGCGTGTAACGCCGGACTACGTGCCGCCTCAGGCGAGATCCTCATCTTGCTCAACAACGACACCGAGACCCACCCCGACTGGGTCAGCACCGTCGTCAAGGCCTTTGCCGATCACCCGGAGGCAGGCATCGTGGCGTCAAAGATGCTGCTCTTCGATCGCCGCGACACGCTCCACACCGCCGGTGACTACATCACGCCCGACGGGATGGCGCACAACCGCGGCGTCTGGCACAAGGACGCGGGCCAGTTCAACCGCACGGTCTACGTCTTCAGCGCCTGCGGGGGCAGCGCTGCCTATCGCGCCACGATGCTGGACGAAATCGGGCTGCTCGACGAGGACTTCTTCTTCTCGTTTGAGGACGTAGACCTGGCGTGGCGCGCCCAGCTGGCGGGCTGGCGCTGCCTCTTCGTCCCCCACGCCATCGTCTACCACAAGCTCAAGGCGTCGGGCGGCGGCACCACAGCGTCCTACTACGATGGAAGAAACCGCATCTACACGCTCGTCAAGAACTACCCCGCCGATCTCTGGCGCGATCACTGGAAAGAGGTCCTGTCGGCGCAGTGGGGCCTGGTCAAAACGGCGGCCAAGGCCTGGCGTGGACCTGCCGCGCGCGCCACGCTTCGAGGGGTTGCAGCCGGCGTGTTGGGCATCCCGCGGATGCTGCGCAAGCGGCGCACGATCCAGGCCGCGCGCACCGTGGACCGCCTCACGCTGGAGCGACTGATGCAGCCACCGTATGAGATGAAAGTGACCAACGACCCGCGATCCTCGCCCACGCCAGGGACGAGCGAGAGGACGCCGCAAGGGGGAGGGCCATCACTTAGCTAGGCTCGCCTGCATCACCCGGCAGCGATCTAGCCAGAGCCCCTCATAGTCGTCGGGCTCAACCACCCGACCCTCAAGATCCATCACCGTGCGGATGCCCTCTGCGAGGCACCAGCCAACGCAGACGCGGTAGGCCTCCCAGTCGAGGTCGTCCTCATCCCAGACGATGGGAATCTCCGTCAACCCCTGTCGGTGGGCAGCGAAGGCCCGCGTATGTCCGTCGGTGTAGATGACGCGCCCATCCAGACGTCTGACCGGCACAGGCGGTACCGTGGAGAGGTCGGGTGGACACCACAGCTCAACCACGCGCGCCAACTTCGCGCGGCTGATGTAGAGTTGGCTCGGCCGGATCTCAGCAAGCGGCATCGTCACGAAGTCAGCCATCTACTCCCCCACAGCGTGCGGTTGCGATCGGGCGACAGTCACGAGTACCCAGGCCAGGCTGCAGCGACCCAGGCGACCCATCGCTCAATCCGCGCTGTACCCGTGAGGATGAGCCTGATGCCAGGCCCAAGCGCTGCTGATGATCTCGTGGAGATCCGGAATCTGGGGCTCCCATCCCAAGAGCCGGCGCGCACGGCTCGCATCCGCCACCAGGATGGCGCCGTCTCCCGGACGGCGCGCCAC
>CAZYYC010000135.1:0-11068 GCA_964650935.1 uncultured Anaerolineales bacterium | reverse complement strand
GCACCCACGCGGTGGGGCGCAAGCCGGAGGCTTTAGGGCCGGGTGCCGCCGGGGCGGATGGGGACCGGACCGCCGGGCATGGGGCGTCCTCCCATCCCGCCGCCGGTCACGATCTCGGTGACGGTGAAGCTCGCCGCCTGCGTGCCGCCGGTGACGCTGCCGTCGGTGAGCAGGCCACCGGTGGTTGTGCCCTCCACGCTGCCTCCGGTCAGTACGTCGTAGGTAGTGCCGTGGGTGATCTCAGGCGTCGAGACGACCAGCGACTGGTAGGCTCTGCGCGGCACGAAGGTCAGGAGGGTGGTGCCGCTCTCCTCCACGATGCGAACCGGCGTGCCGCCCGGCAGCATCGAAGGGAAGGTCACCATCGCCGCATACTGGGTCGACGAGGGACTGGGCGCCTGGGCCATGCCGGCGCTGCCCGCCGCCACGAGGACGCCCCCGGTCATCGTGAAGGCGCCCATATAGTCCAGCGCGCCGTTCCAGTTGCCCGTCGGTCCGTGGATCAGGAGGGTGCCATCGCTCATATCGATGGTGCCGTTGGCGTCGATGCCGTCGCCGTCGGCATCGACGATGATCATCCCGCCGTTGATCGTCAGGTGATAGGCCCCCATCCGGGCGAACTGATCACCCCCCGGGCGACCGCCGGCGAAACCCGAGCCATCCTGCCCGCCGGCGACGTTGACCCCATCGTCACCGGCGGTGATATCGAGCGTGCCGCCGTTGATCGTGATCTCGGCACTCTCCAGTCCCTCGTACGAGCGGGTGATGGTCAGGGTGCCGTCGTCGATCCGGAGGGACTCGTCGGCATGGATGCCGTCATCGCCGGTCGCCAGGACGATCTCTCCGCCCGTGATCATGGCACTGCCGTTGCTGTGGATGGCGTCATCGGCGGCGTCGACGGTCAGGCTACCTCCCGTGATCACGAGGGCCACGCCGGCTTTCAGGCCCTTCCTACTGGCGTCGCCGGCGCTACCTGTCGCCGCGCTACCTCCGCCCGCCGTGACATTCAGCGTGCCCCCACTGACGGTGAGGCTCGTTGCCGCCTGGATGCCGTCGAGCCCCGCGTTGATGTCGAGCATCCCGCCCTCGATGACGACGAAGCCCTTCTCGGGGCCGGTGTCGTTGTTCGCTTGCACGCCGTCGGCACCGGCAGAGAGGGTGAGGTGGCCGTCGCTGATGGCGACCGAGTCCCGCCCGCGGAGCGCGTCATTGACGGCGGTCACGGAGATCTCGCCGCCGGTGATCTTGAGGTCGTCTTTGCCGGCGATGCCGTTACGGTAGTTGGCGTCGACGATGAGCGTGCCGTTGCCGGTGAGGGTCAGGTCGTCGTGGCTGAAGATCGCCGCATCGGGCTCGTCGGTGCCCTCAGGGAAGACGTAGCTCTCGCCATCGGTGACGCGGTTGACGCTGCCCGCCGCGAGGGTGATGATCGCCTTCTCCGCGCTGACGACGTAGATGGGCGCACTCGTGCTCGAGGTGATCTCCGCCCCGTCGAGCACCAGGACGACGTCGCCCTCGTCCTGGGTGTCAACGATGAGCTGCCCGTCCCGCAGGAGGCCGCTGACGATGTAGGTGCCCGCGGCGCTGATGGTTACGACGGAGCCCGAGGCCGCTGCGCCGCCTCCGTCGATGTCGACGGTGTCGCCCCCGAGCGTGATCGTCGTCGCGTCCGGCAGGCCCTCCTCCGCGGGCCGGTTCGTCTCGCCGGCGGTGGCGGTCGGGGTCGGGAGGAGCCCGGTGGTAGGCACTGGCGTGGGCTCCAGGGTGGGGGCGGCGGGTGTGGATGCTGCGGTCGGGGTTGTGGTGGGTCCGACCTGCATCTCCGCTTCGATCGTGCCGGGAAGCGCTCCGGCGCAGGCACTCAGCGTCAGGGCTGCAACGAGCGCGAGGATCAGCAGGGGGTTCTTGGTCATCAGTATGTCCTTCCTGTCTCTTATTCCGTACGACAGTCTACATCGACGACCTGAGAAGGCGATGAGAAAAGCCTGCATACCAGGTGAGACTTGGCGCGAGCGAAGGTGCTCCTCACCGCGAGCCTACGCATGTGGACTGCGAGTCACGGCGACGGCGGCTTGGCTCAACTCTCGAGATCGAGCATCACAGACCTGATCAAGCTGTCTATCGACCGGACCGCGGGCGTCCTCGCCGATGAGCGCGTGTCCCTCCAACGCGACGCCAACGCTCACCATCCCCGGCACCAACGTATTCCCTACTTATGGTCATTGATATGATGCTAATATGACTCATGGGTCTGTTTCGGTGCCCCCTCAGCTGCCCGCGCGCTGAGGGGGCACCAAGACGATGTTGGCTGAGGACGCCTGCTGAACCAGTCAAGGGGAAGATACCGATGCCAAAGCTAAGGGAGATGGGAGCGGTCTTGGTGGCCCTGGCTATGCTGGGCCTGAGCATCACCGCGGTGGGCGCTCAGATATCGATGACGCCGAGTGTCACCGTCGAAGATCAAGCCGTGGACGATGGAGCGAACACGGTCACGATCGCCTCGGTGACCAGCGATGGGCCAGGATGGATCGTGATTCACGCTGACAGCGATGGGTCGCCGGGGCCGGTCATCGGCCACGAGGCCGTCGCCGATGGCGAGAACACCCCGGTCGTCGTCACGATCGATCCGGAGGAGCTCACGCCGACGCTGTGGGCCATGCTGCACGTCGACGCCGGCGAAGAGGGCATCTATGAGTTCCCGGGCGATGATGCCCCGGCACGCGTGGATGGCACCATCGTGATGAGTTCCTTTGACGTAACATCAGCCGCGTTGACGGCGGATGAGGCGTCGGACGACGCGTCGGACGACGCCGCAGACGACGAGGTTGAGGCGACGACGATTGCAGCGACCGAGGAGGCCGAGGCGACCGATGCCTCCGAGGCATTGCTGCCCGCGACAGGCGGCGCTCTGCAGCTCTTCCCGGTCATCGCGGCTCTCGCCGCCGGTGTTCTGCTGTTGGGAAGCGGGCTCGCGCTAGCCTTCCGGCGCACCAAGTCGTAAGCAGGTAGGGGCCGGTGCTCCGGCGTGTTCGAGCACCGCGGATCGATACCGGCGCCGGAGGCTAGCCTCCGGCGCTGGTCGCTTGAGGCGGCACGCCTGCGTCTGCCAGGTGCACCTTGACGAAGGCCCAGGGCGCGCCGAAGCTGCCCCAGAGCCCCATCAGAGTGTAGCGGATGAAGCGCCAAACCAGCACCGGCGCGAGCCCGGCGAAGAGGGCTTTGAGCCCCGCGTAGAGCACGAACATCCCCGCGATGCCCAGTGCGTAGCGCAGCGCTCGTTGCCACAGGGGCCCCGCCGTCGCGAAGCCCAGGAGGCGGCGTTCGAGCGCGAAGCCGACCCCCATCCCGAGCAGTGTGGCACCGGCGGTCACCGTGGCCTCGTGAGGGTAGATGAGGATGGCCACCAGCGGGATCGCCGCGGCGATGATGATCTGCCGGCTGAGATTGAGACCGGCCAAGCGCGTCGTCACGATGGGCTCCAGCTGCAGGAAGGCCACCAGGAGGAGGGCGCCGAGCACGTAGCCGCCCGCCAGGTCCCGCGGGAAATGGACCGCCAGGTAGACCCGCGAGAGGGGCACCAGCAGGATCAGGAGGGCGGCGAGCGCCAGGAGCAGGGGCCGTGCTGCCGGGAAGCGGCTCTCCCTGAGGCGCTGGGCCTGCGACGCCAGATAGCCCCAGATCGTGAGGCTGTTTTGCGTGTGGCCACTGGGGAAGCCGTTGCCGGTAGCCTCGTAGCGCTCCTTGGCCTCGGCCAAGTCCATGTCGAAGAGACCTTCGAGGCGCGCGGGCGCGTAGTCCATCGGTCGTGGCGAGTTGAAGACCGCCTTAGCCATGGCGTTGGTCGCTGCCGAGAGCAGGAAGAGCACCGTGAGGCGCGCGCCGACGCCCCGATCGAAGCTCCAGTAGATGAGCGGCAGGAAGAGCAGGAAGAACATCTCGTTCCCCAGGAAGGTCAGCCCCTCGAAGAGGCCCACCATACCCGGGAGGGTCTGCCGCAGCCAGAGGATGATTTGAACCTCAAGATCAAGCCAAGGATTCACCGGATGCCTCCATAGTTGAGATGGTCTGCGCCGCTGCACGGCGCGTCATACTGCGCGAAATCGCCCACATGACCACCGCCCCAGCGGCGCTGAGCACCATGCCTAGAGCGAAGAGCGACGGGTAGCCACGGGTCTCGATGGTGTAGCCGCCGAAGAGGCTCATCGTGGCGAATCCGGAGCCCATGGCCATCGTCACCGCGCCATACGCCAAACCACGCCAGCCCTCGGAGACCTGCTCCATCTGAAAGATCTGTAGCGTCGGCAACCAGAGCGAGGTCGACATCTGGACGCCCAGAAGGCCCACGGCGACCGCGCCCCAGTGAGGAATCAGGCTGAGCAGGGCCACGCTGCCTGCCTGGATCGCCGTCGACGCAGCAACGATCCACCCGTGGTGCCATCGCCTGCAGAGGCTGGGAATGAGGAAGGCGACGGCAATGGCTGCTACTTGCCCAGCCCCGGTGATGCTGCCGATGGCAGCGGTCGAGATGTGGAGCTCGGTGTCCATATAGGGCGTACAGAAGGCCTGGCACGTCGTCCAGCCCATGTGGCGCAGAAAGACGTGAGCGATCATCGTGGCGACCAGGAGGAGGGGGAAGGGGCCGCGAGCCTGGGGGCTCGCTTCACCCTGTCTCACCCGCTGTCCGCCCCGGATGCTGATGAAGGAAGGTAGGGCGATCAAGCCGAGCGCAGCGCCGACGAGAAGGGCATAGCCGTAGGGTTCCGGCGCATCCACGCTGCGGCCCGTGAGGCGGGCCAGGGTGTCGGGCAAGGCCCCTCCCAGGAGCGTGCCGCCCAGGGTGCCGATGCCGCGCAGTGCACTGGTCAACGCGTAGGCGCTGCTGCGATTGCGCTCGTGGGTGACCGCCATCAGGGCTGGGACCGTGTTGACGTTGACCATGGACCAGCCGATGGTCATCACCACCTGTGAGACGAGGGGCCAGATGTGGCTGAACCGGGGCGCGAGCATCACCATGGTGGGCATCAACGCCATCCCGAAGAGCGTGATCCAGGCACCGATCACCATCGCCGTCCGGGTGCCTAGCCGCTGGCCCAGGAGCCCGCTCGGGACGCCCATTGCCATAAAGGTGAGCGACCCGGTGGCGAAGTAGATGCCGACGTAGCTCGGGCCAAAGCCCAGGCGAAGCAGGTAGAGGCTGCGCAGCAGCGAGAAGACGCCGAAGAAGCTGAGGGCGATCAGGCCTGTCGCCAGGATCAGCTGCTGAGCGTCGTGGCTGTAGTCCTTCACGGAGGGCAGGCGGATCGGTAGTCGAGCGTCCATAGGTTACGTGAGGATTGTACGCGAGGGCTACCGGGCGGCAAGCGGCGAGGCCGGCGTGCCTCGAGCGACCGATGACCTCGCTGATGGGGTGCCGCTGCAAACGGCTGGGCGGACCAAGGACTTGACAATCAGGGAGCCCTAGCTAGACTTGGTTTACGTGTGATTGCAGTCACGCTTTCCGGTCCTTAAGTCGCTCTCTTGTCCTGTGAGGTGGTCATCTATACGGGTCTGTTGCTGATTGCGGCCCTGGTCTCGGCCTGGCTTGCCCTGTACACTCGGCGTCGCCGCGGCGTTGCCGGCGCGCGCAACTTTGCCATGGCGATGGCTGCGGTGGCGGGATGGGCCCTGATAGGCGCCGTGACGCACCTCAGCCCAACCCTTGCGGGTAAGGTCGTCTGGACCAATCTCCAGTATCCGTTCATTGCCCTGGTGCCGGTCACGTGGCTGCTTTTCGCGCTCGCCTACACCGGTCGGGGACACCTGGTGCGCCCCTCGTTGCTGGCGGCGCTCGCGGTCCATCCCCTCCTCCTGCAGATCGTGGTCTGGGCGAATCCCGCGGGACTCTTCAGGACCCGCGTCTGGCTCGATACGACGGGGCCGATCCCCACGATGGGCAACGAGCTCGGCGCCGCTTTCTGGATCCACACCGCTTACTCGTATGCGCTGCTGCTCTATGCTTCCTTCCTGCTCGTCCGCGCTCACTGGTCCAGGTCGCCGATCTACCGGCGGCAGGGTATGGCCCTGGTGATCGCGATTGCGGCCCCGTGGATCTCCAATATCGTGACGATCTTCGGCGCGTCGTGGCTTGCCTATCTCGACCTGACGCCGTTTGCCTTTATGGTGAGCGGCGTTGCCATCGCCTGGGGACTGCTGCGCGAGGGGCTGCTCGACCTCGTGCCGGTGGCCTGCAGCGCTGTCATCCATAGCCTCCCTACGGGCATCATCGTCCTCGATCCTCAGGAACGTGTCGCGGACCTCAATCCGGCAGCGGCGGAGATCCTCGGCGTAGGCCGTGGGTCTGCCGCAGGAAGGCCGCTACGCGAGCTCGTGCCGCACTATGCCTACCTGCTGGCGCGCCAGCGCGATGCGTCGGGTGAGGCGCACGACGAGTGGGTCCTCGGAGAGGGCGAGGCACGCCGCGTCTACGACCTGCGTTCGTCGACCCTGCCGGGAAGCGACGGGCGCCTGGTGGGCCACCTGATCAGCCTGCAGGATATCACCGAGCGCAAGGCCTCGCAGACCACGTTGAGCCGCTATGCCGATCGGCTGCGTATCCTCCACCAAATCGATCAGGCGATTCTGTCGGCGCAGTCGCCGCGGACCATTGCGCTCGCTGTTCTGGAGCAGATCCACCGTCTGGTGCCCGCGCAGCGCATGTCGGTGGTCGTCTGCAACGACCCTGATCGCGTCACGCAGCTGTTGGCGATCCGGGTCTCGGAGCGGCTGCGCGAGTGCCGGACCCCATGGGAACAGGCGGTCGGTGAGGGGTTGTTCGATCACCACCAGGTGGTCGTCGAGAACCAGGTGTCTGATGGCGAGAGCAGCGCCTGGCTCTCGCGGGAGCTCTATCACGCCGGGGTGCGGGCCTATCTGGTCGTGCCGCTGATGGTGCAGGAGACGATGGTCGGGACGCTCAACCTGGAGTCGACCGCGCCGGCGGTCTTTACCGATGAGCACGCGGACATGGCCACGCAGGTGGCGACGTCGCTTGCGGTCGCCCTGGAGAGCGCGCGGCTCTATGCTGCGGCGCAGCAGGAGATCGCCGACCGCAGGCAGGCTGAGGCGGCGCTTCGTGAGAGTGAGGCGTCGTTACGCCAGAAGGCGGAGGACCTTGCCGCACGGAATGCCGAGCTGGACGCTTTTGCCCACACCGTGGCCCATGACCTCAAGACGCCGTTGTCGTTGCTCACGGGCTACGCGACCTTCATTGCCGCGGGCGAGGTCGCCGATAACCCCGAGCAGCTCGATTGGTGCGTCCGCGCGATCGGGCAGAGCGCGCGCAAGATGCACAACATCATCGACGAGCTGCTATTGTTGTCGAGCGTCAGGAAGATGGACGAGGTCGCGCTACAGCCGTTGGACATGGGCGCCATTGTCGACGATGTCCTCATCCGGCTCTCAGACCTCGTCGCTCAGGAGCACGCTGAGGTCATCGTCCCGGACATCTGGCCCATCGCCTGGGGCTACGCGCCCTGGATTGAGGAGGTCTGGGCCAACTACATCAGCAATGCGCTCAAGTATGGCGGCGTTCCGCCCCGCATCGAGCTGGGAGCGACGGTGATGTCGGAGGGTGACCCCGATGCCGATGATCAGATCCGCTTCTGGGTCCACGACAACGGAGGCGGTCTCACCGAGGCCCAGCGGGCACGTCTATTCATCCCATTCGAGCGGCTGGATCAGGCCCGCGCCAAGGGCTACGGCCTGGGCCTCTCCATCGTCCAGCGCATTATGGAGAAGCTGAACGGCACCGCAGGCGTCACAAGCGCGGGCGTCGCCGGAGAGGGCAGTACCTTCTACTTCGACCTGCCCTATGCGGATCTGTCCTAGGTGGCGATAGCGATGAGAGACGGGCGCCCCCGCCGCTACGCGCTGAAGCCCGTTCCGGCGTTCGCGGACCCCGATGTAGGCCTCGCCGCGGCGGCTCTCGATGAGCTGCGTGCCCGGGTCAGCGATCAGATAGCCGATCTCTCGCCGGACGAGCTGCGCCGCGTGCCCGAGGGCACCACGCTCTCGATCGGTGCCTTGGCGGTGCATCTGGTCTGGGCCGAGGCCGGCTGGATCGAGCGTATCACGGGCCTCAGCGCCCCTCCCGATCTACGTGAGGCGCTCGACGATGTGGGGCGCGCTGTGGCTGCGGGAGCAACCGCCGTCCCCGACCTCGGCGCGGAGGAGCTCGTGGCGCTATGCCGCCGCATCGGCGACGAATTTACCCTGCCCGCATTGGCCGATCTGATTGAGCTCGACCGGCCCTTCGAGAGTGCGAGGCAGCCTAACACACCCCGCCAGGTGCTGATGCACCTCATCTGGCATTGGACCTATCATTCGGGCCACATCGGCTTGCTCCGTGACCTCAGCGGCGCGGGGTACGCTTGGACTTTCGCGGCGACCGAGTGGTCAAGCGAGACACCTCAGGAGGATGCCCTATGATCGACTTATCACGCTATGAAGTCTGGTTTGTGACCGGCAGTCAGAGTCTCTATGGCGAGGAGACCCTGCGACAAGTGGCCGACGATGCGCGCCGGATCGCTCAGGCGCTGGCGGCGTCGGAGGGGCCGGCGGTCAATGTGGTCTACAAACCGGTGGTGAAGACGCCCGAGGAGATCGCGGCGGTGTGCATGGCGGCGAACAACGATCCGGCGTGCATCGGCCTCATCACCTGGATGCACACCTTCTCGCCCGCCAAGATGTGGATCGCGGGGCTGAGCGCGCTGCAGAAGCCCTTCGTGCATCTCCACACTCAGTTCAACCGCGATATCCCCTGGGCCGAGATCGACATGGATTTCATGAACCTCAACCAGTCGGCGCATGGCGGTCGGGAGTTCGGCTTCATCGCCACGCGCATGGCCAAGGCTCGTAAGGTGATCGTGGGACACTGGCAGGATCCCGAGGTCGTGGCGCAGCTCGATACGTGGATGCGCGCGGCGGCGGCGTGGCAGGACTGGCAGGGGGGGCGCTTTGCCCGCTTCGGTGACAACATGCGCGAGGTCGCGGTCACCGAGGGCGATAAGGTCGGGGCTCAGATGCAGTTCGGCTACAGCGTCAACGGATACGGCGTGGGCGAACTGGTGGCCTTCGTGGATGGCGTGTCCGACGCCGCGATCGATCGCCTGCTTGAGGTCTACGAGGTGCAATATGCGGTCGCTGACGACCTGAAGGCCGGTGGCGTGCGCCATGTGGCGCTGCGCGAGTCGGCCCGCATCGAATTGGGTATGCGCGCCTTCCTGGAGGACGGCGGCTTCAAGGGCTTCACGACGACCTTCGAGGACCTCTACGGGCTGGCGCAACTGCCGGGCGTCGCGGTCCAGCGGCTGATGGCCGACGGCTATGGCTTCGGCGCCGAGGGTGACTGGAAGACGGCGGCGCTGGTGCGTGCGATGAAGGTGATGGCGGCGGGCCTCCCGGGTGGGACGTCGTTTATGGAGGACTATACCTACCATCTCGAGCCGGGCAATATGAAGGTGCTGGGCGCCCATATGCTGGAGGTCTGTCCCTCGATCGCCGACGGCGGTGTGTCGCTGGAGATGCATCCGCTCTCCATCGGGGGCAAGGACGATCCGGCGCGCCTGGTCTTCAACGTGGCCGACGGTCCCGGCGTGAACGCCTCGATCATCGATATGGGTAGCCGTTTCCGGATGCTGGTCAATCCGGTGGATGTGGTCGCGCCGGACGCGCCGCTGCCTAAGCTGCCGGTCGCGCGCGTGGTCTGGGTGCCCAAGCCCAACCTGAAGGTCGGTGCGGCGGCGTGGATTCTGGCGGGTGGGGCGCACCACACCGGGTTCAGTATGGCGCTCACGAGCGAGCATCTGGAGGACTTCGCCGAGATGGCGGGCATTGAGTGCATCATGATCGACGAGGACACGACGCTGCGCGGGCTGAAAAACGAGCTGCGGTGGAACGCGGCGGCGTACCGGTAGGCCGGCGGACCGGCATTCTGCGAGTTTCGGACGAGCGGGGGGACTGAGGTCCCCCCGCTTTGCATGGTGGTGGCCGGCATCGCGGCTGGCTTTTACCTTGATGGGCATCAAGGTGCTACGTTGCGGGATGGTATCGTCAGACCACCGCTTCCGCGCGGCGTGCACCACAACGTCGTCGGGGGGTGTAGGGCAATCGTCCCGATTGCTTCCGGGGGCGGCGCAAGCCGGAGCAGCGCTTCCGAGCGGCGTGCGCCACAACGTCGTCAGGGGGTGTAGGGCAATCGTCCCGATTGCCTCCGGGGGCGCGCAAGCCGGAGCAGCGCTTCCGCGCAGCGTGCGCAATGGGCCGGGCTGCGATGGGTTTCGTGGCTGGGGGGATCGTGATAGAATGGTCGCTATGAGAGCCATTCTGTTGCGCGAACCCTATGCTTTGGAGCTGGTCGAAGTGCCCCGGCCCGCGCTCACGGCACCGGAGCATGTCCTGATACAGGTGCAGGCGTGCGGCATCTGCGGCAGCGATCTGCGCTACTATGCGGGCGAGAATCCCTGGGCGCTTCACACCCTGGGCCGCCACGTCGACAACCCGCCGAATATGACGCTCGGGCACGAGTTCTCGGGCGTCGTCGTCGAGGTCAACGATGCGCGCTATGAACACCTGCTGGGGCGCCGCGTCGGGGCACAGGCTTTCCGCACCTGTGGCGTCTGTGAGCTCTGCCGCTCGGGCCACGAGAACCTCTGTCGACAGACCCTGCACATCGGCCACGCACAGGGGTGGGGGGCGATGGATTTCTTCCCCGGCGCCTATGCGGACTATTGCCTGGCATGGGGGGACCTCGTCTACCCGATGGCCGACCACGTCAGCTTCGAGGAGGAGGCGATGCGCGACTTCCTCGGCGTCGCCGTCCACGCCGTGGCGCGCGCCGAGCTCCGCGAGGGGGCGACGGTCCTCTGTATCGGCGGGGGGCCGGTGGGCTTGAGCATCGCGCAGGTGGCCCGCGCCCGAGGCGCGGCTCGCGTCGTGATCTCAGAGCCCGCGCCGGTGGCTCAAGCCGTCATCGCCCGCTACGCGGGCCTCACCTGTCTCGATCCTGCCGAGATCGACCTGCCGGCGGCGC
>CAZYYC010000134.1:0-11140 GCA_964650935.1 uncultured Anaerolineales bacterium | reverse complement strand
TCCTTGCGTCGTTTGGGGCCCGGCTGGTCGGCAGGGTAGCCCAGCGGCGAGAAGACGATGGGGGTCACGCCGTCGGGCAGCCCTAGGACCTCGCGAGCGGCATCGGGGTCGAAGGCGGCGATCCAGCAGGTGCCCAGGCCCAGGGAGGTCGCCGCCATGACCATATGGTCCATCACGATGGCGGCATCGATGTCGATGCTGGTCCTGCCGTCCTGCCGGCGCACCCAGGCCTCGTCGTCGACCGTGCAGACGCAGAGCACGAGGGGTGGCTGGACAAACCAGTCCCGCCCATAGATGCGTTGCAGTTCGACCTCGCGGCCCGCGGTGCGGATGACCAGCACGCGGACCGGTTGGCGGTTGGCGGCGGTCGGCGCGAGGCGTGCGGCCTCCAGTACCGCTTGCAGCTTGGCATCTTCAACCGGGTCGGATCGGTAGGCGCGCACGCTGTAGCGGCGCTCGGCTAACTCTAGAAAGGTCATGGTTCGCTCCTGGATTGGTCTTGGCTATCGTGGTCTTCGCGGCGGAACTTACCGGTGAGGAAGCGCCCGTGGACGAGCAACCGTTGGGCGTCCTCCTCGGGCAGACGCTTCCCGATCTCCTGCAGTCCGTGGTGGAGCACGCGGAGCTGGTTGAGCAGATGCTCGTGGGCGGTCTTGCCCGCCTGGACCGGACGTTGCGTTGCGACATCCCGCGGGAGTGCCCGATAGGCGGCTAATGCCTCGGGCAGGTAGTCGCGGATCGTCTGCCGGATGGTGAAGACGTCGGCATCACCGCTGCTGATGCGCGGGATGCGCGGCATAAGGCCGAGGAGCGTGGCCTCCACTGCCTCGACCTCGCGGACGACGTCGGACGGTAGGTCGGCCCGCGTCGTGCGTACCAGCCGGTGCAGTTCCCGGGTGAGATCCTCGCGGAGCTCCGCGTCGTCAGGCGGTGGGTCCGACGATGCCCGAAGGTCCGTGAGCGATGGGGTCGTCTCGCGCCGTTCGGCGGTCAACCGGTAGACGCGCCGACCGGCGAGGCCACCGCCGGCGACGCCTGTCACGGCGGCGACAACGGCAGCGGCAGGCCCCAACACGGGCAAGAGTGCGACCAGCGTCGCGACCAGCACGCCGCCAAAGGCTCCCATTCCCGCCAGCGCCGCCACGGGGAGGTTTCCCTCTCCGGTCTCCGGCTTCACGATCTCGGCGTGAAGGATGCCGGTCCTCTTCAGCTGTTCAACGCTCGCAAGCCACGTCTGAAAGGCCGGATCGGGCAGCTCGAGCAGGCCGGTCTGATCGAAGGTGAAGGTGTTCAGCGAGCGCAGCGCGGTGAGCTCGAGCGGCAGCGGGCCGCGAAGATCGTTGCGGTCCAGACGCAGGGTGACCAGCCGCGTGAGGCGGGCCAGCTGCGGCGGCACGGGGCCCGTGAGTCGGTTGCGGGAGAGATCGAGCGTCTCCAGGACGGTGAGGTCCTGGAGTGCCGGCGGGATCGGCCCGTTGAGGCGATTCCCGTGCAGGTCAAGCCGGCGCAGGCGGCGTAGGTTGCGCAGTCGCTGCGGCAGGGTGCCGTGGAGGTCGTTGTCAGAGAGGTCGACGGTGTCGAGACTGAGCAGATTGCCGAGTTCGACCGGTAGCGCGCCGGTGAGCGCGTTGTCCGCGAGGTCGAGGTGCTCCAGGTAGGCCAGCAGGCCGATCTCAGCGGGTAGGGTGCCCCGTAGGTGATTCCGGGGTAGGCTAAGGCGTGTGACCCGTCCGCGCTCGCAGGTCACACCCTCCCAGGCGCAGGGATCGGCCTCGCTCAACCAGCCGGCATTACGCTCCCACGCCTCTCCGTCACAGCGACGAAAGAGGGCGACGAGAGCCTGTTCCTCACCGGGCGATAGTCCGGGCATTGCTCTCCTCTAGCCGTGTGACGGTGTTAGCCGGCATCATCCTCCAGCGCTAACAGGTCGCCGGTGCTTTCGATGGCCTGCTCGCGGCGCACGCGGTCGAGATAGGTCGTGGCTTTCTGGACCTCGCCGGAGAGCAGGTTGATCGTCTGGCCCATGCTGTCGAGCGCCTGAATCTTGAAGTCACCGATCATATCGAGCGTCTGAAAGACGTTGTTCAAGGCCGTCTGCAACTGCTCCATGTTCACGGTCGCGGCAGCCGCCTGCTCGTGGATCTGGGCCGACTGCAGCTTGAGTCGCTCGGAGGTGCCGGCGATGATGTCGCCGGTCGTCGTATTGAGCGCCGTGATTTGGTCCAGCACCAGCTTCTGGTTGTCGAGGGCCTGGGCCACGATGACCGCCGTGCGCAGGGCGGAGATGGTCGTGGTCGTGGCGCGCTCGACGCCCTTGATCAGTTCGAGGTCGTTGGTGCGGATCACGTCGAGCGCCATATAGCCCTGGACGCTGACGGCGAGCTGGGTGAGCAGATCCTGCTCCTTCTGCCGTACGTAGAAGAGGACCTCCTCGCGGATGACGCGTGCGCGGTCGGGATCCTCGGCATCGAGCTCGGCAAGGCGTGTTTCCAGCGCCGTGTCGATCTGGCGGCATGCGTGGATCACCTGCTGGAGCCGTCCCATAATGTCCCACAGGTTGGCCTTTTCCTGCTCGATGGCGGCGACATCCTTGCGTAGCTCATCGGCGCCGCTGTGCAGGCTGTTGAGGACGGCATCGATGTGGTCCTGTGAGGACTGGTACTTCCTGAAGTAGTCGGTCACGCCTTTGCCCATCGGGATGATGCCCAGGAACTTGCGGTCGGTCACCTCCTGACGTGCGGGATCCAGCTCCTCGACGGTGCGCCGCAGGGCGAGCAGCGCCTGCGAGACCTCGGTGTCCTCGCTGAGACCGCGGATGGGCCGCTCGAGCAGGCGGTTGGAGACGTTCGCTGCCTCGCGGATCTCGCGGGTGCCGAGGTTGTGGATGGCTGCCATCTGGGCGTCGAAGCCCTCGGTGTGGATGTCGGCTTTGGTGAGTGCGTCAACGAACTGCGCGACACGCTCATCGACCTGGGCAAGGGACGATGCGCTGGGTTTGACGCTAATGGGCAGCATCTCTTCGACCCGCCCGCGCTCCACGGGGCGCGCCGGAGCAGGTGCTTTCAGCGGCTCGGGCGGTTGTAGGGACTCCGGCGGGGTCAAGGTCAGATCGTTGGTCATCGGTACTCCACTCCCTTCACCTGTTGAAACGAGAGTCTAGTGCTCAGGTTGGTAGCGGTAGTGTAACATCCCCCGTGCCAAAGACAACGGTGCACGATGCCATCCCGCCTAAGGGCTTTGCGAAGGCCTTGGGCGGTGGACTGACGAGCCCTCCCTCGCTAAGCCCGCTCGATGCTCCTTGAGCGGGACCGCCGGCGAACGTGCGTCGCTGGGCGACGGTCGCTTGACGAAACACCCTTCGCCCCTACAATAGCGGAGTTGGGTGAGATTCAGGAGGTAGCGATGAGGTTGGTTGAGGCGAGCCTATGACGACCGGCGAGTTCGCGCTGGAGCGCGACTGGCAGACGGATCGGCGCGGAGCTGCGAGATGGGTCCTTTCGCACGCTGTGCGCCACAAGCTGGCGATCGTCGGTATGCTGGTCGGGGCCCTGGGCAATGCGCTGATGGCCTCGGTCCAGCCGGTGCTCATCGGTCGGGCCTTCGACGCCATCGTCCGGCCCGTTCCGGATCTGGAGACCCTCCTGACGCTGTCGATCTGGATCGCGGCCACGCAGGTGGCGCGCGGGCTGGTGCTGCAGCTGATGCGCAACGTGTCGGCTGAGACCCTCGGCCAGCGCATCGAGCGCGATGTACGCGACGAGCTCTATGTGAGCTTGTTGGGTAAGAGCACCGCGTTCCACGATGCTCACGCCACCGGCGATCTGATGGCGCGTGCGACCAACGATGTGCGCCAGATCAACTTTATGTTCAACCCCGGACTCAACATGGTCATCGGGTCGGCGAATTTCCTGATCATGCCCCTGTTTGTGGCGCCGGGCATCTCGCCCCAGCTCATCCTGGCTCCGATCATCTACCTCCTCTTCTATGCCTACGTGGTGTCCAGCTATCTGCGCGAGCTGCGTCCGGCGAGTGAGGCTGTGCGCCGCGAGTTCGGTGAGATGAACACCACATTGGCCGAGGCGGTTGAGGGCGTCGAGACGGTGAAAGGGGCCGCTCAGGAGGAGTACGAGATCGGGCGCTTCCAAGGGGCGGTCGCCGCCTGGCGGAGCGCGTTTGTGTGGGAGCAAGACATCCAGGCCAGGTTTCTGCCCCGGCTGCTGCTGGCGCTGTTGATCGGAGGCGGGACGTTGCATGCGCTGCTGCTCTTCCGAGCCGGGACCCTGCAGTTGGGCGACGTTATCGCCTACACGGGCATCCTGATGCTCTTCGGGTTCCCCACCTTCACGGGCCAGTTTGCCTACCCACGGGTGGCCTCAGGGCTTGCGAGCGCCCGACGTCTGCTGGAGCTCATCAACGCCAAGACCGACCTCGATGAGAATGTTGCGGGGCGCGCCGAGCGGATCAAGGGGAGCGTGACCTTCGACAAGGTCTGGTTCTGCTATACCGCACCGGATGACAGCTGCGACATCACGGAGGAGTCGGTGGCCCTTGAGGACGTCAGCTTCACGGTGGAGGCGGGGCAGACGGTTGCTTTGGTCGGGCAGACGGGCTCGGGGAAGTCGACCCTCGCCAAGCTGATCAACCGTACCTACGACGTCGATGACGGGCGGATCCTGGTGGATGGGGTGGACGTGCGCGACTGGAGCCTGGCTGCGCTGCGTCGGCAGATCTCGGTCATCGAGCAGGACATCTTTCTGTTCTCCAGGACCATCGCCGAGAACATAGCGTTTGGTTACCCGGAGGCGACGAGGGAGCAGATCGAGGCAGCCGCCAAGGCGGCACGCGCCCACGATTTCATCGTTGACTTTGCCGACGGCTATGAGACCGTGGTGGGCGAGCGGGGAGCGACGCTCTCCGGGGGACAGCGCCAGCGGATTGCCCTCGCCAGGGCCTTCCTGACGGATCCCGCGATCCTCATCCTGGATGACGCCACGAGCGCGATCGATAGCGAGACCGAGGACCGCATCCAGCGGGCGATTGAACGTGCGGCTGCGGACCGCACGACGTTCTTGATCACGCACAGGCTCTCGCAGATCCGTTGGGCTGACCTGATCATCGTGATGAAGCGGGGACGGGTGGATGCGATCGGCACACACGAGACGCTGATGGCGTCGTCCGAGGCCTATCGCGACATCTTCGTACGCTACGAGACAACGGAGTGATATGGGTTTCTTCAGAGGTCTAGATGCCGAGGCCTACGATCGCGAGTACAGCGATCGGGTCCTGATTCAGCGGATCTATCGTTACTTCAAGCCACACGCCAAACGGGTCATCCTGGCGGCGACTATCACGGTCGTGCTCTCGTTCCTGGCGATCGTCCCGAGGATTGTGACGGCGCGGGGCCTCGATCTCCTGGTCGGCGACCGTCGGAACCTCTGGGTCATAGGCGCCGTCGTCGGCATTGTGTTGTTCGGAGGCGTGCTTGACTGGGCCGGGACATGGTGGGGGCGACGTGTGCTGGCGCGCGTGACCGGTACGATCATGGAGACGCTGCGCGACGACGCCTTCTCCGCGTCGATCCGCCACGATCTCTCGTTCTTCGATCGCTTCAGGTCGGGCGGCATCATCAGCCGGATCACATCCGACACCGAGGAGTTCGCTCAGGTCGTGCAGTTGGTGACCGACTTCGTGGGCCAGGTGCTGCAGGTCGTCTTCTTGCTTGGCTATCTCTTCAGCATCTCGTGGCGCTTGACGCTGATGATCCTCGCCTTCGTCCCGGTTGTGTTGGTGGTTGCCCTGAGCCTGAGGCGTCTGGCGCGCAAGGTCACCCAACAGGGCTTCAGGGTCATGGCGGAGGTCAATACGGCGATCCAGGAGGCGGTGACGGGCATCACCGTCGCCAAGAACTTCCGCCAGGAGAAGGTCATCTACGATGAGTTCGCAGACATCAACTTCCAGTCGTATAAGGTGAATCTGTGGCGTGGCTACGCACTGTCGTTGAGCTTTCCCTTGCTCAACGCCGTGTCGGCGATCGGAACCGCAGTGATCGTCTATCTCGGCGGTCGTGCTGCGGCGGATCAGGTCCTGTCGGCGGGCAACTGGTATCTCTTCATCACGAGTATCGATCGCTTCTGGTTCCCTGTGCTCAGCATCTCGGCTTTCTGGAACCAGTTCCAGGGGGGGCTGTCTGCAGCAGAGCGGGTCTTCGCGCTGATTGATGCGGAATCGGATGTCAGACAGACCGACGACGCGACGGTGGCAGAGCTCGGCGGGGAGATCACCTTCGATCGCGTCGGGTTCCGCTACACGGAACAGGAGCAGGTGCTGCAGGACTTCTCGCTGCAGATTCGTCCGGGTGAGAGCATTGCGTTTGTCGGTCATACCGGCGCGGGCAAGAGCAGCATCGCCAACCTGATCGCGCGCTTTTACGAGTTCCAGCAGGGCCGGATCCTCATCGACGGTCAGGACATCCGGACCTTTGACCTGACGTCCTACCGGCAGCAGTTGGGCATCGTCTCGCAGTCGCCCTTCCTATTTCGTGGAACGGTGCGCGAGAACATTCGCTACGGACGTGCGGACGTTACCGATGATGAGATCCTCGATATCGCCGAGCAGATCGGGGGCGGAGCGTGGTTGAAGACGCTGCCCAACGGGTTGGACTCCGATGTGGGCGAGCGTGGCGGGCAGCTCTCGATGGGGCAACGCCAGCTCGTCGCGCTGATGCGCGTGCTGGTGCAGCACCCCGCGATCTTCATTCTGGATGAAGCGACCGCCAGCATTGATCCCTTCACCGAGGCGCAGATCCAGGATGCCACGGCGTTGATCCTCAGGCGCAGTACGTCGATCCTGATCGCCCACCGGCTCTCCACGATCCGAGCTGCGGATCGTATCATCGTCCTGCAGAACGGCGCGATCATCGAGTCAGGCAACCACGACGCGTTGCTGGAGCGCGGCGGACACTATGCGGAGCTCTACAACACCTACTTCCGTCACCAGTCGCCGGATTATCGTCCGCCACCGCTTGAGGAGGAGGACGAGAGCTATCTGGATCTGCTCCCCCGCGCGGCAGCGCTGCGGCCCGAGCGTCAAGGGGTTATCAGCACGTGAAGCGTTCGCTGTGGATCTACACGCTGATCGCCGTCGGGCTCTGTTGGTCCTTGGCGACGTCGTTCCAGAGCCGCCTTACCGTCCATCCCTACGTGGCGTGGATCGCGGCGTGCAGTATCATCGCATGGGCCTTCTATGCGTGGGATAAGCGCACGGCGGAGCTGGAGAAGCTCTTGAAGGGCTGGCGCGTGCCTGAGATCACGCTCCACCTGCTCGCGCTGATCGGGGGATTCCCGGGTGCGTGGGTGGGACGCGCGATGTTCAACCACAAGACCAACGTGAAGCGCCACCCGAGCATTCTCATCATCCTGATCGTCAGCGCCATCCTGCACGTGTTGCTCGTCGTGCGGATGCTTTACGGTCCGCCCCTGGAGTTGTGGCCCCCGAACAACTGGCTGGCCTTCTAGCGCACGTCGCCTCAGAGACCCTTCCGGGTTGCGGCCCAAGCCCGAGTCTGCTCGGCCAAGCCCGAGTCTGCTCGGCCAAGCCCGAGTCTGCTCGGGCCGCAACCCGGAAGGGTGAAAGATCAGTCGGCGCGGCGGATGCGCACGGCGACGTTGAGGGTGCCGGGCAGGTTGATCTCCACGGTGCCCGAGAAGGTGCCCTCGAGAGGTGTGATCGTCATCCCCCACGTGTCGATGATGTCGACGGTGTAGCGCTGGTCCTCGGGTAGCTTGAGCGTTTTGGCTGCCGGGCGGTGGCGGCCCACGTAGATCAGGCGGTAGTCGTCGTCTCCGGCCTGGGTAAGATCCCAGTGCGTGCCGTAGGGGTCAAGCGTCGGGCCTGCCTCCATGATCTCGCGTAGGAAGCCGATCCTCGCAGGACTCTCGCCGTGGAGCACGCCGCCCTTGGACCACCAGAGGATGTCGTCGGGATGGAGGTAGGTCTCGCCATGGCCGACGTAACCACCCCGCACGGAGCCCTCCCAGAAGCGGTGGACCAGCTCCTCGGCGGTGATGTTGCCCCAGTTGTTGGGGATGTTACCCTCATATTGGCACTCGTCCACGACGACGGGCTTGCCGTACTGCTCGCGCCATCGCGAGACCTGCTCGAGGTCCGCGTGCTGAACACTGCAGTGGGTTACCCAGGGTTTGCTGTGATCATAGAAGGCCTGGCAGTTGTGGATCGAGCGCAGGTGTTGGTAGGGATCGTGCACCTGGACGATCTTGAAGAAGCGATCCCAATCGAGCATCGTCTTGGATCGCATCAAGTCATACTCGTTGGCCATCGACCACCAGACGTTGCGATAGGCCGACAGACGCGCCACCAGATAGCGCAGGTAGCGGTCGTCGACCTCGGCGGGCATGGTGCTGTAGCCCCAGCGATCATAGGGATGGAAGAGGATCAGATCCGCCTCGACACCCAGGTCGCGTAGGTCGGCGACACGCTGCTCCAGATGGCGAAAGAAGGCCGGGTTGAAGCGCTCGAAGTCGAAATCCCCGCTTGCATCTCTCTCAAAGGCGTGGAACTCGGGCTCGTTGCGGTTGTAGGTGTAGTGCTTGGGGAAGACGCACATGCGCATCTTGTTGAAGGCGGCACCGGTGGTCTTGAGGGTCTCCAGGGTCTGCCCCTCAAGTTGCTCGCCCTGGTGGTTCCAGACGTAACAGGTTGTCCCGAAGGAGAAGTGGGGCGTGCCGTCCTCGTAGCGAAAGTGATAGGTGCCGTCGACTCGTACGGGGCCGTGATTGTCCTCGCTCGGCGGCGCGCAGGTGAAGGTCCCCGCTCGTCCGTCCAGTTCGGAGACATTGCTGTGCGTCAGATAGCGCCAGGTGCCCACTGTGTCGGGCATGAAACGCACGCGATAGACACCGTCGCCATCGTAGAAGCCCGCGACCTCGACGGCGCGATGACCGAGGCTGAAGGTTGCACTCAGTGCCACATCGAGGAAGGGGTTGCCGGCGGTCGGGCCTGCCAGCTCCACTTCATAGATGTCCCAGCGCTCAATGGTCGTTGTCTGCTGCGTAGGATCATTCGGCATAGGGATCTCCCTCCTATTCAGGCAGTAACCAGCGGATTCGTCAGCACGCCAAGGTCGCCGACCTCAATGCTGATCGTGTCGCCGGGCTTCATCCAGACCTTCTCCTTCATCCCCAGGATAACGCCCTCGGGAGTTCCGGTCAGGATCACGTCGCCGGGCTTGAGCGTCATATGGCGGCTGGCGTAGCTGATGATCTCGGCAACGGTGAAGACCATGTCCGCGGTGTTGGAGTTCTGGCGCAGCTCGCCGTTGAGCCAGCTACGGGTCGTGAGTTGCTGAGGATCAGGGACCTCATCGGTGGTGACGAGGTAGGGGCCGATGGGGCAGAACTTATCCATGGTCTTGCCCAACAGCCATTGACTGGTGCGCATCTGCAGGTCGCGCGCGCTGACGTCATTGGCGTTGCAGTAGCCCAGGACGACGTCGAGCGCCTGCTCGACCGCGACGTTCCTCGCCGTCTTGCCGATGACGACGGCCAACTCGACCTCGTAGTCGTACTCCACGGCTGCACCGGAGAGGGGCACGGCTTCGCCGTGGCCCGCCAGGGCGTTGTTGAACTTGGAGAAGAGCACGGGAACCTCAGGGACTTGGGCGCCCGACTCGGCTGCGTGGCGGCGGTAGTTGAGCCCGACGCAGAGCAGCTTCTCAGGGTTGTGAACGCAGGGTCCGAGCTGCAGAGTTTCCTCGTCCAGCAGCCACGTCGTGCCCCGGGCCTTGGACATCGCCTCCGCGAGAAGGTTCTTGAGGTCGGGGAGGGCAGCCAGCCCGCGGATGAAGAGGGCCGCAGGAGTGACGGGCACATCGTCACGATCGAGCGCCAGGGCTGCGGCGCGGACGTCGAGCACGCCCTGATCGGTCTTGATGCCGAGTGAAAGGCCCTTGAAGGACCTGTAGGTTAGTAGTCTCATAGGTGTCTCCTTGTCTGTCGAGTTCGATCTTGCGGTCTAGGCGTCCAGGTCTTTGGCTGTCAGTCGGCCATCGTCCAACGCCGCACGGAAGGTGTCGATCGTCGCTGCCACCCCTTCATCGAGTGGCGTGGTGGTCAGTGATCCGAGCAGCGCTCTGAGGCGCGTATCCTCCTGTCCGTCGGGGAACGGGAGGGGCGTCGGGTCAAAGGTGATGGTGTCTTTCGCTGCGGGGACGGCGGTCTCAATGGCCTGGACGAGCTCGGTCATGTCGACGACGCTGCCCCGGATGTTGTAGACCTCGGCACCCGTAAAGGGGGCGCCCTGGGGACCCTCGAACCGTAGATCGGCGGCACGCAGGAAGAGGTCAGCAACATCCGTGACGTACTGCAGCCCGCAGCGCCCGCCGTAGCTGATGCGGTAGGGGCGACCGGCTGCCGCGGCAAGCATCGCTTTGGTCGGTGTCGAGGTCATGCCCTGATCGCGACCGGGACCATAGATCACGTAGGGCCGCAGCCCGATGCTGCTCAGGCCATAGTCCCACGCGTAGATGCGCGCCGTCGCCTCGTTGGCCTGCTTGGTGACGCCGTAGAGCGTCCTGGGGTTGAGCGGGTCCTCGGGCCGGATGAGGGGGGCGGCGTAATCCTGCCGCCCCCCATAGGCTGCAACGCTGCTGGCGTAGACCACGTGGCTGAGGCCCAGATGGCGCGCCGTCTCAAAGACGTTGATCGTGCCCACGACATTGACCTGGGCGCCCAGCGTCGGATTGGCCTTGCAGGCCGGGACCTGGAGGGCGGCAAGGTGGATGATGTCGGTGATGCCGGTGGCGGCCGCGAGCTCTTTGAGGGCTGTCAGGTCGGTGATGTCGCCCTTGGCAAAGGTGACGTGGGCCAGCTCGTCGGGCGTCATGATCAACCGCATGCGATGGGGGTTGTCGGCGAGGTCGTAGGCGGTGACCGCGACGTTGCGTTTCACCAGGCCCCGAACGACCCAGGCGCCCAGGCAGCCGAGGGCGCCGGTGACGAGAACGTGTCGATCCATAGCGTTGCGCCTCCGGTCTCTAGATGACCTCAAGCTGATCGCGGTCCGGGAGGGTGGGGAAGGAGGGGGTGGGTAGCGTCTGGTACCAGTAGGCCACCGAGGCGATGTC
>CAZYYC010000133.1:0-11174 GCA_964650935.1 uncultured Anaerolineales bacterium | reverse complement strand
GCGTCGGCGACACGTTCCTCCAGCTCGACCGCGTCACGCTGAACCTGCTCAAAAAGGCGCGCGTTTTCGATAGCGGCAGCGGCGTGATCGGCAAAGGTGCGTAGGGCATCCAGGTGGCTCTCTTCGAAGAAGCCGGGGCGCGAGCTGTCCACGCTCACGAAACCGATGACCTGATCTCGTATGATCATCGGGGCTCCAGCATAAGAGCGCACCCATGTGGTCTGTGGACTGGGGAGCCAGTCCGCGTTGAGCGTGATATCGGGCACGAGGAGTGGTGCTTTGCTGGAAGCCATCTCTCGGAATGTGCGCACCTCACGGAGTTCAAAGGTCGCCTGAGAGATGTAGGCCTCTGCGCCGAATCGTTCGTAACCCACCCACCGCGCAGCCCGGACCGTATCGCCGTCGATGAGCATAATATTGCCGGCTTCATAGGGAATCACACGGCTCATCTGCTCCAAGATGCGATCGAGTACGACTTCGGAGTCCAGCGTGGTGGTCAGCGCGGCGGTGGCATCTTTGAGTGCCTGGGCGAGATCGCGTTCCCTTCGCAACTCCTCCTGGGTCCTCTGCATGCTGCGTACCATCTCGTTGAAGGACGCCGCAAGCGATCCGATCTCGTCTCGCTGTCTGATCTCGACGCCCTGTTCAAGGTTGCCGGTCTTCGTGATGTTGCTCGTGACCCGTTGGAGGCTCATCAGGGGCTCGAGCACCGCGATGTTCAGGCCGATATAAGTCAGCCCACTCAATAGGAGCACGCCCAGGAGGAGGCCGGCAATGGCGGGTACGACGGAACTCCGAGTCTCACTGCGGATGTTGGCCTCGGGTACGACCATCACGATCTTCCATCCCAGACTTGGCGATGTGTAGTGGAAGAGTCGCTGCATGCCGTCTGCGGAGGTAAATAAGAACATGCCCTGCGGATCCTGCAACAGGGGGGCTGCCCGGTTGCCCACAAGCTGCGTGATCGGTTGGAAGCGCAGGGCACCGTCCCTGGCTGCTAACACCGTCCCTTCCTCGTCGAGCAGCAAGACCTGGGCTCCATGACCGATATCAAGATCGGAGAGGTAGTCGGTTAGGTTCGCCAGGGTGACGTCGGCTCCCACAACGCCAAAGACCTGGCCCGCATCGTCGACGAGCGCGGTCACGACGCCGATGTTGACGTCGGTCGTGGTCAGGGATGGATAGGGCGCGGTGCGCATGATCCGCCCCGGATGATCTCGGGCCAGCACATACCAGGGCCTGGCGCGCGGATCGTACTGCGTGGCCTCCGCTCTGGGATGTGAGCGTACGAAGCTGCCGTTCTCTCGCCCCATATAGACCGAGTTGATGTAGGGATGGGTGAGGCGCAAGGCGTTGAAGAGGTCGATGATCGACTGCTCGAGCTCGCTCACGTTGTAGACGAAGGTCTCGGGGTCGGCGTCGAGGAAACGCGTGAACTCTTGGTCTGCGCGGGTACGGACCAGGTCGTTGGCAGATAGGGCCGCGACATCGGCCTCTGCCTCTGACACGAGGTTGGTAAGCGCGAAGTCGATGTGTTTGAGCTGGATGAGCAGCTCTTCCTGGAGATCATCCAGTCGATCGCGCTGGAAACGATGGGTCAACCAACCGCCGACCGCCGTCAGGGTCACCACGGTGACGGTCGCGTAAAGGACGAGCACCTTCTGCTTGAGGGTCATCCCGCCGGCCTCCTTTGCGGTCCTATGGTTCCGGACAGACGAGCACGAGTATCATCAACGGCATCCCCGCCTCCTCTGCCGCTCATGTGACGGAGGATGGTTAGGTGCTACAAACCAAGCTACGCTAGTATCGTCCTACTGCCGGATAACGCAAAACAGCGTTAGGGAGTGGTATGACCCAAGGCGGGCAAGGTCGTTATTCCGCCCTCAGGATCGCGGCAAGCACCTCGTCCAACGCCGGCATGCCGTCGGTGTCCTTGAAGTGCGCGAGGCGGCGATAGATCTCGGCGGCAGCCTCCTGGAACCCCGAAGGGACGCCGGCGTCGTCGAAGGTGGCGCCGATCTCGTCCAACTCGCCGGCGAAACGCCAGGCTTTCGCCGTTACCCCGCGGACTCGATCACGGGTCTGCTCGGCGAAGGCTGAGCCGCCGCGCGACCACTGGCTCTCCAGTGCTTCGCGCACGCCGGTGGCCTCGGCGGTGGCGAGAATCCCCGCGAGAAGCGCGGTGGTGCCCTTGGTGTAGGCGGCGAAGCACATCTTCAGCGCGGCAGCCTGACCGATCTCGTCGCCAAGGACTTCGGTTTCCAGCGGGCCTGCCGAGAAGCATTTTGCGACTTCGGCGGCTGACGCCCCGGCGAGGTAGAGCCAGGTGCGACCGGGCTCCCAGGCGGGCCCGCCGATGACACTGCCGTCGGCGAAGTGCGCACCGGCACCCTCGATCTGTGCCGCGATGCGCCGGGTTCGTCCGACGGAGATGGCATTCGCGTCCACAAAGAGACCGCGGAAGCCGCAGTCGAGGACCTGCGTTGCCACCGCTTCGGCCGCGTGAGGCGGGCAGATGCTCACGATGATTGAGCACGTCGCGCAGAGCTCATCGAGGGTGCCGGCATCGGTGAGGTTGTGCTGCAACGCGCGCTTGCGCGTTGCGGCGCTGCGCCCCGCGGAGGCCCAGATGGCGGTATTCCCGCTGTTCTGAGCAGAGGTCGCCAGGGAAACGCCCATTGAACCTGGGTGCAGAAAGCCGACGTTGACTTTGGCCATAGGTGATCCGCCTTTCCTTGGACAGGCGCGGCTGGAACCGCACCTCGGCATGCTCGACTATGGATGGCTGGTAGGGTGAAGTATAGGGCGCCGCGGTAGGATCCGCAAGCTCATCGGCTCGGAGATTCTAGCTGATCCACATCACACCGGTGGTCCCGGTGATCGTCCACAAGCCATCGACTTGCTCCAGCACATAGGTCTGTCCACCCGCGGCGAGCATCGCGACCCAGATGCTGCCGGCGACCTGAATCGTGCCATCCTCCTGGAGGGCGATATTGCCGACGGTGATCACGGCGCCACCGTCGATGACGGCGTGGCGCTCTTCGTCCAGCGGGACCTCGTCGCGGCTGTCAATCCAGATGATCTCCGTCGGCAAGTCGCTGAGAGCTTCGGTGATCGCGGCCTGCAAGGTTTCCGGCAGCCGGACGGACTCGCTGCGCTCGCTCATAGGATCCCCGGCGGCGTCGTCGGTGGCGCGGATCACGTAGAGGATGGGGGGATTTAGGGTGCCGCCGAAGGTGTCGTCCTCCGTCGCCAGCCTGCGGATGATCTGTGCGTAGATCGCGACCCGGTCAGCGTCGTCCAAATCGTCACCCGGGTTGGCTCCGTCAGGAGCACCTAGTGATCCACATCCGGTGAACCCCAGCGCCAGCACGACTAGAATCGCGACGCCTGTCCATAGCCTGCCCCGCTCCCGTGGGTGCCGTGTGCTTCTAGATAGCCATCCCATAGCTGAACCTCCTTACTTAGGTTGTCTAAGCCCTCTCTTGGGGCTTGCGTGGTTTATTACTATGTACGTCTCTGATATGACGACGCTGACAGGGCTCAGATAGTTCCGGTGCGCAATAGTCAACTTCGGGATTCTGCACTATCCTTTTTTCGTCTGATGTTGATCACAGCACCGCGGGTTGGTGGTGTGGGGTATCCGATCACCGAGAGAACGGAGCGGAAGGGATGAAGATCACGGCAGTGCGGCTGTTCGAAGTGCGTGGGGAGATGGCCTTTCCCGGCGAGTTCTGGGAGGAGCGCCTGATTCGCCCGACGGATATCTATCCGGAGCACAAGGTCGAGGGGGCCGGCTGGCTGGCCCGGATCGAGGAGGGGCGCTATGCGATGCGCTCCCAGTTCTGTGAGATTGAGACGGATGACGGCGTGACCGGGCTGGGAGGCCCGTTAACTGCGGATCAGGCCTTCATCATTCAACACCAGCTCGCGCCGTTGCTGATCGGGCACGACCCCTTGGCGACGGAGCGCATCTGGGACCGGCTCTACCGCTCGATGGTGCACGGTCGCAAGGGTACGCCGATGATGGCGTTGAGCGCGGTCGACTGCGCGCTTTGGGACCTCAAGGGCAAGTGGGCCGGGGTGCCGGTCTATCGCCTGCTGGGCGGTCCGGTGCGCGACGAGATCCCTGCCTATGTCAGTATGCTGGGCTACTCGTTGGAGCCCGAGCTGGTGGCTCGGCGTGCGCAGGAGATGGTGGCGCGGGGCTACCGCGCGATGAAGTGGTTCTTCCGTGAGGGGCCCACCGATGGCCCTGAGGGGATTGCCAAGAACGTCGAGCTGGTTCGTACGCTGCGTGAGGCGGCGGGGCCGGATGTGGAGATCATGCTCGACTGCTGGATGAGCTGGGACGTGCCCTACACGATCGAGATGGCGCGCCGCCTAGCGCCCTATGCACCGCGTTGGCTGGAGGAGCCGGTGCTCCCCGACAAGATCCCGCAGTATGCCGAGATCCGGCGCAGCGTCGGGACGCCCATCGCGGGCGGTGAACACGAGTACACGCGCTGGGGGCTGAAGGCGCTGATGGATGCCGGGGCGGTGGACGTGCTGCAGCCCGATATCTACTGGGCCGGCGGCATCTCCGAGATGCTCAAGATCTGCGCGCTGGCCTCGGCCTATGACCTGCCGGTGATTCCCCACGGGCACTCGGTCCCGGCGACGATCCATCTGATCGCCTCACAGCCCGTGACCACCTGCCCGCTCTTGGAGTATCTGGATAAGTGGAACACCATCCACCAGTACTTCCTCAAGCACCGCATCGAGCCCGTGGACGGTAAGGTGACATTGCCGACCACGCCGGGCATCGGCATGGAGCTGGACGAAGCTCGGGTGCAGGAGATGGTGGAGCTACGTTTCTGATCCTCATTCCCCTTAGGAGGCCCTATGATCAAGATCGCTGAGGTATTTCACCCCGACCAGCGGGAGCTCTGGCTCCCCATCAAGCAGTGCGGCGTCGACTATGTGGTGGGCGGCTTCGGCCTGCAGCCCGTCCCTGGTGCCGCCATCGAGGCCGATGTGCAGCCATGGAGCTATATGTCGCTGCTGCGGATGAAGACGGCGTACGCCGATGCGGGCTTTGATCTCGCCGTCATCGAGAACCGCCCGCCGATGGAGAAGACCAAGCTGGGCCTGCCCGGACGCGATGAGGAGATCGAGGTCATTCAGGCGTTCATCCGCAATATGGGCCGGCTGGAGATCCCGGTCTGGTGCTATGAGTTTATGCCGGGCGTCACGGTGCTGCGCACCTCGAGCACCATCCCCACCCGTGGCGGGGCGTTGGTGACCGGTTACGATCACGACCTGATGAAGAACGCGCCGCTTACGGAGCACGGCACCTTTACCGACGAGGACACCTGGGCCAACCTCAAGTACTTCCTGGACGCCGTGGTGCCGGTCGCGGAGGAGTATGGTGTCAAGCTGGCGGCGCACCCCGATGACCCGCCCCTCTCGCCGATCCGCGGCTTCGCCCGCGTCCTGCGCTCGATCGAGAACTATCAGAAGCTCGTGGACCTGGTTCCCAGCCCGGTCAACGGGATCGCACTCTGCCAGGGCAACTTCACCCTGATGACCGATGACCTGCCCGGCGCGATCCGCCATTTCGGCAAGCAGCAGAAGATCTTCTTCGTCCACTTCCGCGACGTGCAGGGTACGCCGGAGAAGTTCGCCGAGACCTTCCACGACGATGGCAAGACCGATATGTTGGCCTGCCTGCGTGCCTATCGCGAGGTGGGCTATGAGGGCGTCTGCCGTCCCGACCACGTGCCCACGATGGCGGGCGACGACTACGGGCATCCGGGCTACACGCGGATCGGGCGCCTCTTTGCCATCGGTTATATCAAGGGGCTGCGTGAGGCTGTGTACCGAGAGTGATCGAGAGGAGGTAGGCATGCGACCGTTGAGCAAGGTAGCGCCGGATTGGTGGGATTACACGACCTTGGATCGCGAGATCCTCGATGAGGCGGCGCGGCTGACGCCTGAGGATATGTTGGCGTTGAGCCGCCCGGGCTTTCAGGTAGTTTTCTACGATACGCTGGAGGAGTTCTACCTCGCGGAGGCACTGGAGTATATCGATGCCTGGCGTCAGGCGACCAAGGAAGCCCCTGCGGGGATCTGTGGCCCGATCGGGCCGACGGAGCAACTGCCGCTCGTCGCGCGGCTGGTCAACGCGCTGGAGCTCGACCTGCGCCATGCCCACTTCTGGGCGATGGACGAGTGGGTTGTGGACGGGAAGGACGTCGGTGTGGAGCATCCCCTGAGCTTCCGGCGGGCCGATATGGCGCTCTGCTTCGATCGCATCCGACCTGATCTGCGGATGCCCGAGGAGAACCTGCATTTCCCGACCATCGACCTGACCGACTACAAGGCGAGTTGGGACGTGGCGCGCTGCGTCGTGATGCAAGGGGGGCAGGGCGAGGTGAAGCACTGGGCCTTCAACGATCCGGTTCGCCGCGAGGGGGCCTATCAAGATGCGCCGCCGACGCCCGCCGAGTACCGGAGCTTGGAGACGCGGGTGGTCGATCTACACCCGATCACGCTGATCCAGAACGCACGCACCTCCGGCGGTGGCGTGGTGCAGAACGTCCCCAGCCAGGCGCTGACGGTGGGACCGGCTGAGACATGGAAGGCGGAGAAGGTCTCGATCTGGCAGGCGGGGATGCACGACAATCCCTTCGGGATGCGGCTGACAACCCTGATGATCGGCAAACGGTGGCCCGACAGTGCCGTGCCGATGTCGTTGCTCGCCGACCACCCGAACGTCCGGTTCAACTTCTACAGGGGCGGCATCGGTACCTGCGATGCCGAGATGCACTGATGGCTAAGCGCGTCTTTGCCGTGAGCGCCCACCCCGACGACATCGAGTTCTTCATGGCGGGCACGCTGATCCTGCTGGGGCGTGCCGGCTACGAGCTGCATACGATGACGATCGCCAATGGCTCGTGCGGGACGATGCATCACACACGTGAGGAGATCATCAGGATACGGGCAGCCGAGGCCCGCGCTGCCGCCGAGTCCATCGGCGCGATCCATCACGAGAGCGTCGCTGAGGACACGGCGATCTTCTTCGAGCAGGATCTACTGGTCAAGGTCGCCGCCGTGATGCGCGAGGTGGCTCCGGAGATCCTGCTGACGCTGTCACCGGTCGACTATATGGAGGATCATCAGAACGCGGCTCGCTTGGCGGCCACGGCGGCCTTCGCCCGTGGGATGCCCAATTACGTCACCGATCCGCCCGTGCCGCACGTGACCCAGGAGGTCACGGTCTACCATGCGCAGCCGCATGGCAATCGCGATCCCTTGGGCGGGTGGGTCATCCCGGACCTCTATGTCGATATCACCGAGGTCCTGCCGCAGAAGCGGGCGATGTTGGCGCATCACCAGAGCCAAAAGGTGTGGCTGGATGAGAGCCAGGGGATGGATTCGTACCTTGATATGATGGAGGCACTCAGCCGCCAGGTGGGGGAGATGTCGGGGCGGTTCGCCTACGCCGAGGGCTGGCGTCGCCGCCTGCACTTTGGCTACTGCGCGGAGGATGCGGATCCGCTCGCGGCGGCGCTGGGGTCGTTGGTGTCGAGAGCGACCTGACTCGCGGATCTGCGGGACGCGATGAGTTGTAGAGACGTGGCGGTGCCACGTCTCCCGCCGGTAGACGGCCCACCGGGCCGTCTCTACGGGGAAGGTGGTGTAGGATGGACTTTGCTTATGTGAGACGGCTCATGGCGACGCAGGCGGAGTTGATTCGCCACTTGGTCGCCGATGTCTCGGACGAGCAGGCACGGTGGAGGCCCGATCCGGATCGGTGGTCGCTCCTGGAGGTGATCAACCATCTCTACGATGAGGAGCGTGAGGACTTCCGCGAGCATCTCGACCTCATTCTCCACCGGCCCGACGACCCGTGGTCGCCGATTCGGCCTATGGAGTGGGTGACGGAGCGGGGGTACAACGAGCGCGACCTGGCGACCTCCCTGGATGCCTTCCGGGCAGAGCGCCGGGCGTCCCTGGCGTGGCTGGAGGGCCTGCACGACCCGGACTGGGATGCGAGCATCCGGGCGCCCTGGGATGCGCCGATCCGCGCAGGGGATATGTTGGCGTCGTGGGCCGTGCACGACCAGTGGCACATCGAGCAGCTCGTGCGGCTGCGTCGGGACTACGCGATCGCGCAGCTCGCGCCCTACGACGTTCGATACGCCGGGACATTGTAGCCGTTCGTATCAGGGCCTTCCGGGTTGCTGAGCGCAAGCGCCCTCACCTGAGAGATGGTTGTGAGCAACCCGGAAGGTGGTCCGGCGGCGAGTGGTGGATCAGCGGAACCTTCCGGGTTGCGGGGGAGTAGGGGAAGCAACCCGGAAGGGGGGCTGGCCTAGTCGGTTGTCATCGAGGGCGGCGCCGCCTCCGGCGCGCTACCCCAGTCCTTGTTCGGACGCGGGCCCATCACGAGTTCCAGCGTCCCGCCGTTGGCGAGGTCGCTGTGGCTGAACCACGGACGATCCCAGGGCTCCCCGTTTAGCGTGGCGGACTGGATGTACTTGTTGCGGTCCGAGACGCCTCTGGCGTGGATCGTGAAGGCCTTGCCCTCCGGCAGGCGGATGGTCACCTTCTCGAAGAGCGGGCTACCGAGATCGTAGACGGGGCGCCCGGGGCAGACGGGGTAGAAGCCCATCGCGCTGAAGACGTACCACGAGGAAAGCGAGCCGATATCGTCATCGCCGCAGAGGCCCATCGGCCCGGCGTTGTACCAGAGCTTCATGATATCGCGCACGCGCCGCTGTGTGCGCCACGGCGCCCCCGCGTAGTTGTAGAGATAGGGCACGTGGAAGCTCGGTTCGTTGCCCTGCGAATACTGTCCGATCAGGCCCGACATGTCGGGGAACTGGCCCCAGAAGGCGGGCTTGTCCATGATGTACTGCTCGGTGAAGAGCGCATTGAGCTTCTCCACGAAGGCCTCGCGCGAGCCCATCAGGTCGATCAGGCCCTGGACGTCGTGCTGAACGTGGAAGGTGTAGGTCCAGCCGTTCATCTCGGCGAAGAAGGCCTCGCCGGCAAAGCCACCCGAAAGCGTGGGATGATAGGGCTCGACCCACTCACCCTCTGCCGTCTTGGGTGCCATGAAGCCGATGGCGGGGTTAAAGAGCTGCCGGTAGCCGGCGGCGCGGCGCATGAAATGCGCGGCGTCCTCCTTCTTGCCCAGGGCCTCCGCCAGCTGGGCGAGACACCAGTCGTCGTGGGCGTTCTCCAGCGTTACCGAAACCGACTGGCGGCGGTGCCAGCGGTCGACCTCCGGCACCCACTCGTCTACCCCGATCTCGGGTAGCCACGTGATCTGGTAGGGCATCTCGGACATGATGGTCTGCCTGACGTTAGCACGCCATGCGTCGGGGTCCTCCACCCGCTGATCCTCGCGCGTGGGCAGCGCGGGCATATAGCCCAGCTCGTCGTAAGCGCGATCGAGCTCGGTCGCCGGTCCCTTCACCCACGGTAGGATCGTGCGCTCCAGGGCGCTGGCGCGCAGGCCTTGGTAGGCGGCCTCCAGATCGAAGCCATGGAAGCCCTTGGTGTAGGCATCGGTGATGATCGCGGTGATGTGCCTACCGATCATCGTGGCGCGCTCGCCGCTGATGTGGGGCGTGATGGGCATCCAGCCCAGTTGCCGGGCCATGCGGGTGTAGGATTGCAGCATGTCATCGATGCGCTCGGGTTCGAGGATCATCTGGAGGGGGCGGGCACAGCGGTAGGTATCCCATGGCTGGTCGACGTTGTAGAAGTCCTGCCCTTCGGCGTCGTGGACCTGCCCGTCGAAGCCGCTGTAGTAGCGACCTCCCTCGGTGATGTTCTTCATACGCTGGACGTCGCGGTAGATGGCGGTGTAGAAGATGGTCTTCTGGTCCTCGGTGCCGCCCTCAACCTCGATGCGCTGCAGCACGTCGTTCCAGCTGTTGCGCGCGCGCTGCCGGGTGGCCTCGAAATCCCACTGTGGGATCTCGGCGTGCAGGTTGTCGCGGGCCTGCTCGACGCTGATGTAGGAGATACCGGCGCGAACCTCGATCTCCTTGCCGCCGCTGACGTCGAAGCTCGCCACGGCGACCTGCGTTGGGCTGAGGCTGCGGCGCCCACGCCTGGCCCCCGGATCCGCAGGCAGCGTGACGATTTCGGTCGCCACCGGTGTCTCGGAGATCTCAAGGTGGAAGTAGCTCTTCATCCCCCAGAACGTCTGCGAGCCGGTGAGGACGCCCTTGCCGTCGAAGGTCGCCGCGCCATCGCCCGCGAGGTAGATCACGATGTTGCCCGTGGCTGTGTCGGGGAAGGCGAAGCGGAAGTACGCCGCCCGCTCAGTAGCCGTGTAGGCGACCTCGATCTCGCTGTCCTCGAGCAGCACGGTATAGGCATAGGGTGTTGCGAGCTCCAGATCGTGATCGAACTCCGAAGCGTTCCGGGCCGGATCGTGGTGGGGTTCGCCCACCGTGGGCATGATGGCGAACGCGCCGGCGAAGAAGCCCCAAACCTTGTCCGCCAGGTACTTATCGCCGATCCCTGGTGTCGTGAAGGGGTCGATTTCCAGCATCCCGTGGGGGAGCTGGACGGTCGGCGAGGTCGACCAGGTCTTGTAGGACAGGGTCCCGATGTTGGTGTCGACGTAGTCAACGGGTTCACGACCCTCTGACGCCGCCGGACGATCATAGGTGGTTTTCATAGTTGGCCTCCCTGAATGTGAATCACCTTAACCCTATCGTAGTCGGTTTACGGAAGGGGCAAAGCGGTGCGCCGAACCTTCCGGGTTGCCCAAGCCCGAGTCTGCTCGGGCCGGCAACCCGGAAGGGCAGAAGATCACGCGTCACTCGTCACACTTGGAAGCTCGATTGTGAACGTGGTGCCCACGCCGATCTCGCTCTCCATCGCGAGTGTGCCCTGCTGCGCTTCTGCGAGCGTGCGGGCGATGGCGAGGCCAAGGCCGAAGCCAGGGGTGGAGCGTGAGCTGTCGCCGCGGTAGAAGCGGTCAAAGACGCGCGCCTGCAGGGCTTCGGACATACCGGGGCCGCTATCCTGGATACTGATGGCGATGATGCGCTCGTTCGATCTCAGCGCGACGCGATTGGTCCCTTCGCCGTGCTTGATAGCGTTGTCCAGCAGGATCAGAAGCAGTTGTCGGAGGGCGTCACCTTTGGCAAGCGCGGCAGGGG
>CAZYYC010000132.1:0-11217 GCA_964650935.1 uncultured Anaerolineales bacterium | reverse complement strand
GGCTCACCCAGGCATCCGGCGGTTCGGCGACGGTGCTGGCGGCAGCCTCACTGGCGGCCATGCTTCCGAGCGTGATTCTGGGGCCCATCGCGGGCGCTCTGATCGACCGTTGGTCGCGGCGCCGGGTGATGATCATCGGGGACAGCCTAGTGGCGGCCTTTTCGGCCTGGCTTGGCATCATGGCCTGGACCGGCAGGCTGGAGATCTGGCACATCTATCTGATCGTCTTTGTACGGGCCCTGGGGGGGACCTTTCACTTCACCGCCATGCAAGCGGCGACGTCTCTGATGGTGCCCGAAGGTCAGCTAGCGCGCATCTCCGGGATGAACCAGACGCTCCGCGGAGTCCTTGACATCGTGTCGCCTCCTCTGGGTGCTCTGGCCATGAGCCTCTTGCCGCTCCACGCGATCATGGGCGTCGATGTTGCCACCGCGGCATTCGCCGTCGTTCCGCTCTTCTTCGTCGCTATCCCGGAGCCGGAGCGTCTGCCTACGGCGAAAGATGCCCGTATCGTTCGCGACATCGCACGCGATATCCGCGAGGGATTCCTCTACATCTGGCGCTGGCAGGGTCTCTTCATTGTCCTGTTGGTCGCTTCTCTGCTGAATGCCCTCATCAACCCGGCCTTCTCCCTGATGCCGATCCTGGTCCGGGAACACTTCGGCGGCGGTCCGATTGAGCTCGGATGGACGCAGTCGGCGTGGGGTATCGGCTTGATCGCCGGGGGTCTGCTGCTGAGTGTCTGGGGAGGCTTCAAACACCGTATCCTGACCTCGCTTCTCGGACTGGTCCTCGCGGGCCTCAGCTTTCTGGCTGTCGGCATCACACCGACGGGCGCATTCAACGCCGCGCTCGCCGGGCTGCTCATGGCCGGCGTGTCTAATCCCTTCATCAACGGACCCTTCTTCGCCATCCTCCAGGCTGCGGTCGCACCCAAGATCCAGGGTCGTGTCTTCACGGCTGTCAACAGTCTGGCGGGCCTGACGGCGCCCTTGGGCATGGTCATCGCCGGCCCGTTGGCCGATGCGTTCGGCGTCCAGGTGTGGTTCCTGATCGGAGGGGTCGTCAGCCTAGCGATGGGCCTGGGGCTGCGCTTCATCCCCTCGGTAATGCACCTCGAGGACCACAGCGCAGCTCGGCAGACGAGCAGCGACCTGCTTGACGAGGGATCTCATCCCGTGGAGGAGCAGGCCCCCCTTCTGGAGTCGCATAGTTAGGTTAGCAAGTGAGGTGATGAAATGACTCTGGCACTCTACAACGCTAAGGTGGTGACGCCACTCGAGGTGATCGAGCACGGATGCGTTGTCGTGGGTGATGACGGCACCCTTCTCTATGCCGGCCCCTCCACCGGCGCGCCCCCCTTACCCGAGAGGGTCATCTCCCTGGAAGGCCGAACCTTGACACCCGGCTTCATAGATATCCATACCCACGGTGGTCACGGGATCACCTTCGGACAGAGTGACGTCCTGCTCGACGACCTGCACGCCTACGCCGCCTGGGTAGCCGCGACGGGTGTCACAGGCTTCCTCTGCACTCTCGCCGCGCCCGATCCCACCGCGCTGGTTGACTTGGTGCAGAGCTATGCCGCCTGGCTTGAGCACGAGACGATAGAAGGTGCCCACCCTCTCGGTCTGCACCTCGAGGGCCCCTATCTGAACCCGGAACAGAAGGGGGCCTTTAACGTCGCGTGGCTCCGCCGCCCCCTTATCGATGAGGTCAATGACCTGCTCGATGCAGGACGAGGCTGGGTGCGCCAGATGACCCTCGCGCCCGAGCTGCCCGGCGCCCACAAGGTCGCCGCGCGGCTGCGCGAGGCAGGCGTCGTCGCGGCCCTTGGTCACTCCAACACCGACTATGCCACCGCCTCGGATGCTCTGAGACACAGCTTCAACCATGTCACGCACGCCTTCAACGCGCAGCGGGGCTTCCATCATCGTGAGCCGGGCGTCCTGGGCGCCGTGCTGACCTCCGATGACGTCACAGCAGAGCTCATCGCTGACACGATCCACGTCCATCCCGGGGCCATGAAGGTGCTGCTGCGCTGCCTGGGCACCGATCGGGTTGCTCTGATCACCGATGCGATGGCTGCCGCCGGCCTCGGCGATGGCACGTACGAACTTGTCGGGCAGGAGGTCTTCGTCAGGGAGGGGACGGCACGGCTCTCCACCGGCACGATCGCCGGCAGCACCGCCACCCTCGACCTCTGCGTGCGCAATGCCGTCGAGGCCGTAGGGGTCTCGCTGCAGGAAGCCGTCAAGATGGCTTCGTTCAACCCGGCGCGGATCCTCAACCTCGACGACCGCGAGGGTGTGCTTGCGCCCGGTCGTCAGGCCAATCTCACCGTCCTGGACTCGGACTTCAACGTCAAAATGACCTTGGTCCAGGGCCGTATCGTCTATCAGCAGTAGCCGTCTGAACCCCAACAGGGGGGTATGACAACTGCACCCTGAGCACGTCACAGGAGGCCTTACGATGAGCTTAAAAGATGAGATCTTCGAACAACCGAACGTCCTACAGCGCCTGATCGACACCCAGTGGTCGACGGTACAGACGATCGCCCAGGACCTGAAACAACGCCAGGACACCGACCGGCGCATTGACTACGTCTTTCTCACTGCCCGCGGCACCTCAGACCATGCGGGCCTCTATGCCAAGTATCTCTGGGGCGCTCACAATCAACTACCTGTCGCGCTGGCTGCCCCATCGCTCTTCAGCGTCTATCGGCTGCCCCCCCGACTCGACCGAGCCCTCGTCGTCGGCATCTCGCAGTCAGGCCAGTCTCCGGACATCGTCAGCGTGCTGGAGGAAGCACGGCGCCAAGGAGCACCAACCCTCAGTATCACCAATGCACCTGACTCACCGCTCGCACAGGCCAGCGAGTGGGTGATCGATGCCAGCGCCGGACCGGAACTTGCCGTGGCAGCCAGCAAGTCCTACACAGCCCAACTCGCCGCCATCGCGATGCTCTCCGTGGCGCTCGATGGGGATCCGGGCCGTTTCGACGCGCTGTGCCGCATGCCCGTAGCGCTCGAGCAGGTACTCACAGCAGACACCGCTATCTCTCAGATCGCGGAACGCTACCGCTACATGACCCAATGCGTCATCCTGGGTCGAGGCTACAACTACGCAACAGCCTACGAGTGGGCACTCAAACTGAAGGAGCTCACCTACACGGTTGCGGCCCCCTACTCGTCAGCCGATTTCCAGCATGGCCCGGTCGCGATGGTCTCCGAGGGCTTCCCGGTCTTCGCCGTGATGCCCCAAGGCGCCGTCTTCGAGGATCTCTTCGGTCTTATCAAGCAGCTGAAGTCCGAGCACAAGGTCGAGCTCTTCATCCTCTCCAACGGCAGCGAGGCGCTGACGCTTGCCGATCGAGCGGTGGCCCTGCCGGATGATCTACCCGAGTGGCTCAGCCCCCTGGTGGCCATCGTTCCCGGACAGCTCTTTTGTTACCACCTCACCAAGGCCAAAGGGTATGATACTGAGAATCCCAGGATGTTGAACAAGATCACGAAGACGGAGTGAGCGAGGCTCTATGAGCGCACGGATGAGCAGAGAGGACGAGGACCATCCGAGGGACAGAGCAGGCCATCACGGCTGCGGCGATCGAACCGGCGTGCGCAGGATGTCCTTTCCTGCACGTGGGCATATCGGCGCCGAGGAGCTGGCGGCTGTGACAGCGCTCCTGTCCGAAGCCATTGAGACCGGCAACGCACCGGGCTACAACGGGCGCGAGGAGGCGGCCTACTGCCGCGAGTTCTCGGCCTACCTGATGGGCGCGGACGGTGGGGGGTATACTGACGCCGTTAGCTCCGGCACAGCGGGCATCTACGCCGCCCTGCGCGCCCTCGACCTCGAGCCCTTTTCCGAGGTCATCGTCGGCGCCGTTACCGACCCCGGCGGACTGATGCCTATCCCGCTGCTCAACCTCGTGCCGATGATCGCCGATACAGCACCCGGCAGCTTCAACACCGGTCCCGAGCAGGTTCTAGACCTGCTCTCGCCCCGCACCTCGGCCATCATCGTGCCCCACATCGCGGGCGAACCCGCCGACATCGCCAGCATCGTGGAGCTCGCCCGCTCCCGAGGCATTCCCGTCATCGAGGACTGCTCGCAGGCCCACGGCGCCCGGCTTCACGGTCGGCTCGTCGGCACCTTCGGCGACATCGGTGTCTTTTCGACGATGGGGGGCAAGCACCACAGCTCAGGCGCCCAGGGCGGCCTGGTCTTCACCCGCAAAGAAACGCTCTATCACGCCATTCGCCGCGCCTCAGACCGCGGCAAACCCTTTTTCTTGCCTGAGGGCAGCACCAACGTCATGGCCTCGCTCAACCTGAACCTCAATGACCTGGCGGCGACCATCGGGCGCGTCCAACTTCACAAGTTGCCCGGCTTCGTGGCACGGCGGCGGGCCATCGTCGACGCCCTAGTGGAGGGTCTCCAGGATCTGCAGTGCGTCGCCCCCCCGGCGCTCGTCGCAGGCACTGAGCCCAGCTATTGGTTCCTCCGCCTGCGGTTCCGGCCCGACCCCACGGTGACCACCGACAAGACCGCCTTCTGTGAGGCCCTGATGGCCGAGGGGCTGCCCGTTATGGCCGACTACTCCGCCGCCCTACCCCACACGATGGACTGGTTCGTCCATCGCCGCGTCTTCGGACGCAGCGGCTATCCCTGGACGAGCCCGGACTACAAGGGGGATCCCCATCGCACCTTCCCCTGCCCCAATGCCCACGCCGCCATCGCAGACCACTTCAATCTGATGATCCACGAGGCATGGAACGATCAGGACGTCGCCGACGCGCTCGCCATCTTCGCGACAGTCGAGGAGCGGCATCGTCGATCTACGTGATCAGATCGCGCGGCAAGAAGTCGACGCGGTTCATATACATCACCACGCGCCGATCCTCGGCGAACAGCACGTGCGTGACCGATACGTTGTTCGCCGCGAACCACAGCCGCTGCGCGCTCGATGGTTCGGGGCCCGGCTCAGGATCAGATCCGGTCAGGCCGATCATCTCGCGCACGATGTAGTTGAAGAAACCGCCGTGGCTCACGAACGCGACGCAATCATCCGTGCCCCCATGCTGGGCCAATAGCTCCTCCACCACCCGCTTGGCGCGCGGAGCACGCGCTTCCTTCGGCTCGAACGGACGGTTCCACCAGCCGGCCTCGGTCACCTCGTCGGGGAGGACAAGCCGCGGATAGTGCGCCAGCAGATAGCTGCGGCTGCGCCCCGGCTGGGGCGTATACGTGTCGGTCGCTTCGTCGTAGAGGAACATGCCACCGGTCTCGTGGATGTCCGTCCAGCCATACAGTGGGAGGTCCAGCACCTCGGCGATCTTGTGCCCCGTCGCCACGGCGCGCTCCATCAAGCTGCAGTAGATGTGGGTGATGTTGAAGCCCTCGACATCCTGCACCTCTGCGTCGCGGGACGCATCCGCGATACCCGGTGCCGCCAGGAAGCGTGCTACAAGCTCGGCCTGGCGCTCACCGGCTGAGGTCAGTGCCGGGTCCGCGACCCGCTCCTCGTAGGAGTCGCCGTTTGCCCAGAGCAGGTTGTTCTCACTTTGTCCGTGTCGTATGAAGTAGAAGTGCATGCGATGTCTCTCCCCGTGATGATCGGTCTAGTGCTCCGTCTCCGTCCGTCGATCCCATCCCAACGTCACCACCACCACAAACCCAATTAAGGCCAGCACGACAGCAACGGTCACCTCGGGCGTCCACGCGCCGGGCAGCACATTGACTTCCTTGGCCAACAACTCCGAGGGGCCTTCGACAGCCTCGCGCCAGGGCCAGAGCTTCCAGAGGGATCCGAGGATCAGTCCCCCCAGGACCGCTAGGGTGAGATCCCGCTGACGCCTGAACAGCCAGCCCAACACCTGCGCGAAAGTCACCAAACCGACGACCGCGCCCACCAGGATCATCAAGACACCCAGCACATCGCGCTGCGTGACAGCGGAAAGGGCGTACTGATACTGACCGAAGATAACCAGGACGAAGGCGCCCGAGATTCCCGGCAGCACCATCGCACATTTCGCCACGGCACCGCTCAGGAAGAGCATCCACAGCGTGTTGGGTGTCTCCGCAGGTGTCAGGTCCATCAGCAACAGCGCAGCCGCCGTGCCAAGCGCAAAGCCCGCGACAAGGCGAATGGACCACCGGTGCACCTTGCGGGCGACGACGACCATGGATGCCGCGACCAAGCCAAGGAAGAACGCCTCCACCTGGACCGGATAGGTCTCCAACAGCCGCTCCATAAAGTGGCTGATCGTGACCACCGCGGTGAGCGCACCCAGGCCCACCGGCAGCAACAGCTGCCACGAGAGGCGCTCGGTGAGTGAGCGCCACCGCCGCCCCAGCAACGCCTTGAGCGTCTCGGGGTCGGACGCCTTCCGGATCGCCTCCACCAGATCCTCGTAGATCCCCAGCACCAGCGCCAGCGTCCCCCCGGAGACACCGGGAATCAAGCCGGCCGCGCCGATCGCGAACCCCTTCGCTGCCAGTCGAATTGCCGAACCGGCAGAACGTAGGGGGGTCATCGGTCTCACTAACGTCATAGCACACTCCTCTAGGTCCCATAGGGGCGGATCATCTTAACCCAAACTATCGACATAAGCGCCGGCTGAGATCACGCGGGCCTAGTCCACAGCGCAGGCCGGGAGGCTGTCCCGGCCTGTGCTGAGACAAGGATACCAGGAAAGGATCAGAGGAAAAGTCAGGTGCCCAACCGCTTTGATCCACCGAAGACACGCCTATACTTGAGGGATAGGAACCCACGAATGCGGCGCCAGGCCGCGTCAGGAGGCGTAGAGATGAAGGTTCTGATGATGACCGATCTGGAGGGAGTCGCCGGGGTCGTAACCTTTGAACAGGACTCCTACTCGAGCGGCAAGTATTACGAGACCGCCAAGCGGCTGCTGACTGCCGAGATCAATGCCGCAGTGGACGGCCTCCTCGAGGCCGGTGCAGACGAGGTGCTGGTCCTCGATATGCATGGCCCCGGCGGCGTCTGGTTCGAAGATCTCCATCCACGGGCCAAGCTCATGCACGGTCGCCCGCTCGCTCCTCAGCCAACTCGAGACACCATCTACCGAGCCTACGACGTCTCGGTCATCATCGGGCAGCATGCGATGGCCGGCGTCTCGGATGGCAACCTCGCGCACACCCAGAGCAGCGCGACCATTGATACCTACAAACTCAACGGACAACCCATCGGCGAGATCGCCCAGTGGGCCCTCTACTGTGGCGCCCTGGGTCTCCCCGTCATCTTCCTGTCGGGCGACCACGCAGCGTGCCACGAGATCGAGGCGCTGATCCCCGGCGTGACGACCGCGGCGGTCAAGCAGGGTCTCAGCAGGACCTCAGCCATCACCCTCTCCAAAGAGGCTTCGCGTGAGCTCATCCGCGCGCGCATCGGCGAGGCCCTCAAAGGCCACCGAGTCGACCCCATCGCCCCGCTCGTCTGGGATCCTCCCTACATCCTCGAGAAGCGCTTCTTCCACACCCACGTCGCCGATGCCGCCGAGGCCCAGCCGGGCGTCGAGCGTGTCGACGGCCAGACCGTGCGTCTGCGCAGTGACAGCATCCTCGACCTCATCTACCGGTAACCAACTGCTGCTGGCGATGCTGAAGCGCGCGCCCGCTCATCACCAACCACACAACTGGGCAGGCCCTCGAAGGTGGTCTGCCCAGTTGTCCAACTGCGGATCTGTCGATTGGTCCGGTCTGCCGCCGTCAGTCGTACCAACGGCTGACCGAATACTCCGGCTCGAACCCCAGCAGCTCGCGCGCCTTGTCGATGCTCACCAGGCTCTCGGTACCTAGCAGCGGTCGCTTCAGCTCTACCTCGGGATAGAAAAGCTCAGCTAACCGCTGCGTCGGCACGCCCGCCGAGTTGTGGCTATCGTTGACCCATAGGGGATGACTCCCCTCATAGTCTGCAGTGAGCCCCAACTCGATGGCCTGAGCCGAGTCCCGGGCATCGATACTGGCCCAGAAATTGCTGTACCCGAACATCATGCGCGCGTTGGGCAGCTCACGGTAATTGAGCCGAGTTGCTCCGTACTCGAAGGCGCGCTCAGCGCGCAGCCGGTCGTGCTGCGCGATCACCTCTTGCGCGATCGCGCGCTGTTCGTCTTCCGCCTTCTCCAGCAGCTCCTGATAGGTCTCTATGGTCCGCGTGCGCCAGCCCACCATGCGCTCCTCGTTCTCTTCGGTGACCTCGTACACCCCGGGCAACCTCAGGAAGACACTGGAGATCCCCTCACGGCGCCAGAAGTAGTAGCCGATCTCCTCCATAATCTGCTTCGAGAAGGAATAGGGGTCCGTCGTATAGCTGGGATGCGCCTCGTCCATCGGGAAATACTGCAGCCGGAAGCGCTTCGTCCCGAAGTTGTAGCCCAGGGCGTTGATCGAGCTCGCGCTGACGATGCGTCGAATCCCGGCGTTGGCGGCAGCTCGGTAGACGTTGAAGGTGCCCGTGTCATTGACGTGGAAGATGGCCTCGCCGGTGCCGAGGCCCGGGTTCGGAATCGCGGCGAGATGGACTACCGTCTCCATCCCCTGTAAACACGTGGTGAGACAGTCGAAATCGACGATGTCACACTGCCGGTAAGCTGCGCCTGGAATGTCCAGATCCGCCGTCCTTCCGATGACCGTGACATCGTGACCGTGCGCGACCAGCCGCTTCACGGCCTCTCGCCCGACGGCACCGGTCCCCCCGGTAACCAATACTCTCATCAGATGCCTCCTATGTCGTTGATCGTTGTCTTCGCCTAGAAGTGATCCGCCGTCCAGACGAACGGCAGCCCCTTGGGAAAGAGCACCTCCAGAACCGGGAGCAGCGTTTCCTTGCCGGAGGATACCGCGCCCGAGACGCGCACGTCCTCAGCACTCAGCAGATCCCGCGCACTGCGATAGCCCATCGCCAGCTGCATGAGCTTGTCCTGCGAGAGGGAGAGCCGCACTTCTGCCTCAGCCGCGTGCCCCAGCCCCACCCTCTCTCCCTCGAAGGCCAGCGTTGTGACACCGAGTTCCGTCTCCAACGCCAGCGCATCAGGCAGCGTCACACCAGGCCGCGCCGCCAGCCGCCCGTTCAGCACCGGCAGTAGCTTCTCGAAGAGCGGGGGCTGGTTCAGAATGCGCATCATGCCGTCGGAGTGGCGCGGGTAGGTGATCTGCCACGTGATACCGAACCGCTGCGCGAACTCGGCAAAGGCGTGGCCGGGGGGCAGATAGAAGGTAATCTCCTCACACCGCTTCTCGACCGCCTGCGCTGCCATCGTCCGCAGTAGGGTCGGGAAGAGCTTGGGGTTCCAGGCCCCCACTTCGGCCACCTTCACCTCGGTAGGTCGCTTGTCCCAGACAGCATACCCCAGGAACTCGCCGTTCGCATCCTCCCACAATGCCGTCTCGGCGCGTACCCCCCAGTAGGTCCCCTTCCCAAAGGTGGTGAACCGCTCAGCGGGGCGCACGAGCGTGCCTGTGCGTCCAGCGTTGTCCTGCGCGTAGAGCGCCAACACCGCGCCCATATCGTCCTCGCCGATGGGCCTGGGCTCACGCGTCGTGATCAGCTCCGCCGCCGCCTCGGCATCCCGCGTCTTGATCGTGAACGTGCACTGCGGTAGGCAGACGGCATAGCCGAACTTGGTGTAGAAATCCGGGATGCCGAAGAGCATCGAGACGTCGTAGCCCTGCTCGGTCATGTAAGTGAGGGTATCGTCATAGAGCACACGCATATAACCCTTCATCCGGTGCTCACGCTCCGTGTACACATCGCCGATCCCCGCCATCCGGATCACGGCATCCCCGATGCGCATCGGTAAGTCCAGCACATAGAGATGTGCGACATTCGTCTTCTCATCGACCCACATGTCCCGTCGATGGCTATGCCCGTCATCAATCGTCCGAAACTCCATCGTCCCCCCTAGGCTATCCGCGAACGGAACTCGGGCACGCCCTTGACGCCCAAGTTGAGATGAAAGAGCGATCCCGCCAGCGGCCCTTCCTGAGCACGATTGCCGACACTCGCCGTGGTGATATACATGTCGGTCAAGTCGTCCCCGCCAAAGGTCACGCACGACACCTTGGGCACCGGGAAGCTGATGCGCCGCACAATCTCACCCTCGGGCGTGTACTGCACCAGGCAATGACCGTCCCAGCGCGCCGACCAGACGTTGCCCTCGGCGTCGACTGTCATGCCGTCCGGATGTCCCTCATCCGCGGGCACCTCATCAAAGACGCGCGGATTCGTCAACGCCCCACTTGCCTCGTCGTAATCAAAAAGCGTGATTGTCTGCTTGCGCGTATCGGTGTAATACATCCCGCGCCGGTCCGGCGTGAAGCCCATACCGTTGGAAAGCCCCACGTCATCCAATATCAGCGTCAAGCCGCCGTCAGGATCCAGCCGATAGAGCTGCGCGGGGCCGTCAGGTCGCGGCATCGATCCGCAGAAGACACGGCCTGCGGGATCGGCGATCACGTCATTGAAGCGTGTCTCCCGTAGTGCCGGGATCTCATCCAGCACCATCTCCAACACCTGACCCTTGCGCCAGATGCCCACCGCCCCCTTTGCCATAAACAGCAGCAGCGAACCGTCCTCCTGAAGCGTGAAGCCTCCAATCGGCGGGCCACTGAACACAAGCTCGTGGGCTTCAGACACCGGGTCGTATCGATAGAGGTGACCCTCGGGAATATCCACCCAGTAGAGACAGCGCTCCTCAGGATGCCATAGAGGCCCCTCACCCGTAGCACAATCCACATTCGCGATGACCCTTGTTTCCATCTCATACCTCCCCAGAGGATAGGAGCGTCCGATCGTCCACGGCAAGACCGACCTCGGCCTCACGCGGTCCCCGTCGCTCATTAATGACGAAAAGCACCAGTCCCAACACGGCGATCACACCGGCAGCCTGGAACATCCTCACACTACCCCATTGCTCCCGCAGTACACTGCTCAAGAAGGCACCCGTTGCCGAGGCCAACCCGCCAAAGACGGCATTGAAGATCCCCTGTGCTGTTGCACCCATGCCGGGCGGCGCCACACCGTCGGCGTAGGCAACACCCGAGATGACCATACCCGAGAAGGCCGTGCCGTGCAGCAGCTGCAACGCCAGGACCACCCCCGCCGTCGGCGCCAACGAGACACCAAAGAGGATGACGATGATGGCGACCAGGGAGGCCAACAGCGTCGCTCGCACGCCGAAGCGTGACAGGAGG
>CAZYYC010000131.1:0-11347 GCA_964650935.1 uncultured Anaerolineales bacterium | reverse complement strand
CTCCCTATGACTTACGTAAGGTCACGATTTCTCAACTACGGCTAGTATAGCACGGTGAATACTATATGTCAAGCTTTTGTATACTTATATTCAACACCCGCACTGCATGCCTATGAAGGCCCTTAAGGGTCACATCGTCCATCATTATAACGCTAGTTGGCGCAGACGACCTGATGATCCGACGCGGGGAAGAAGCGATGGATCCGGGACCCAAGCACACGCGCTGCCGCGTCCTACAACGCGGCAGCGCGGAACAGAGCCGGGAGATGAAAGACACACAACAAGGCGAGAACGCCGGCGTTCGCTCTTAAGTCGGCTAACTCAGTCGACCGTTGAAGCCTTAGCGCGCCTCGCCGCGCGTCACCCCCTGCATCGAAAGCGCCGCCAAAACGAAGAAGATCACCGGCATCAGCAACACCAACCCATAGTTGCCCGACCGCTCGATCAGCACGCCGTTGAGAATCGGCCCTGTGATCGCCGCCAACTGAGACGCCAGGTAGTAGAGCCCGGTGAAGGTGCCGATGTTCGCATCCGAATCCGACGTATCGATCACCATCGGCAGCGAGTTGATGTTGACCAGGCTCCAGGCGATGCCGCCCAGCGCCAGCGCTGCACCGATCACGATGATGTTGGGCACGAAGAAGCCGATCAGCAGCAGCACCGCAAAGACCAGCAGCCCCGTGGTGATCGTGCGACGCCGCCCGATCCGTGCCGCGATGTAGCCGCTGGGGATCGCAAAAGCGATGAAGGTGATGTACGAGACGCTCGACAGCAGCGACGCCTGATTCTCCGCGATCCGTAGCACACTCACGCCGTAGGAGGTGAAGAAGGTCTCGATCGCGTTGTAGCCCACGAACCAGAAGAAGATCGAGAGCATCAAGAGCAGCAAGCTCTTGCGGGCGGCGGGCGAGACCTGCCGGATGCCCTTCAGCGCCCCTAGCGATTCCTCCTCCTCACGCACCTCGCCCGCATCCCCGAGATGGCGCGGCTCCTTAACGAAGAGGAAGAGCATGATCACCGCCGCCGCCATCAGCACGCCGCTGACGATGAAGGGCAGCGCGATGTTGACGTTATAGAGGAAGGCCCCGACCAGCGTGATGATCACGCCGCCCAACCCACCCATCAGGTTGATAATACCGTTCGCCTGGCTGCGCAGCGGCGAGGGCGTGAGGTCCGGCATCAGCGAGATCACCGGTGTGCGGAACCCTGCCATCGCCGTGATGAAGATCCCCACCGCCGCGATGAAGAAGGCCAACGGCCGGCGTAACTGAGCCGTCATGCCGGTGAGTTCCGGCGGGATCGACCGCACGATGAACGGGATCAGGAGGAAAGCGAGGATGGAGATCGGAGCCAGCGTGACGATGAACGGCCTGCGCCGTCCGCCCAGCTTCGGCTTCCAGATACGGTCGCTCCACAGCCCGATCAGCGGCAGCAGGAAGAGCGCCACGATGTTGTCCAGCGTCATGATGAAGCCGGTCATCCCCGGGCCCAACCCGAAGCCGCCGGTCCTGGTCGACGTCTCGAAGAGCGGGTTGCCCGCCTGAAGGAAGATGGGGACGTAGTCGTTGTACAGCTTCCACATCACACTCGTCCCGAAGAATCCGAAGCCGATGAGAAACGTGCCTTTGAAGTTGAGCTTCAAGTCCGTGGAGCTATCTGCCATCGCGGGTCACCGTCCTTTCTGGGATGCCTCAGGTTGTAGCACGGATCAGGCTAGATCGCAAGGTAGGGACGCCCCACGTGCACGTGCCGCCGTGGTGGATGCCCTGGCTCCCGACACTCACAGAGCACAATGAACATCCGATATCGCGAAAGCGCTCGGACGCCGACGATGACCTCAGCGTTACTTGTGCACAATCTCCATCCGACCATAATGGTGCCTGAGGAGTGCAGCGGGAACACCAGCCAGTCACGCATGTGCTGCTGGTCCGTGCCTGTCTTTCACTCGCCGAGTGGCCCTCGGCCCTACAGGGGGACTGATGGATAATCCGGCCTTCGCCGCGCTGGCACAGAACGCCGCGCTGCTCTTGGCGATGGTGGTCGTCTTCGATCTCGTCACGCGTCGCCGACCGGTGGCAACCAAACTACCGGAACACCTCTTCGCCGGCGTGGCGGTCGGCACGATCTCCATCGGCCTGGTCATCGCATCCTTTCGCCTGGAGACAGGCATCGTCTTTGATACTCGATCGGTCCTTCTGTCCACTTCCGGTCTCTTCCTCGGTGCGTTGCCCACAGGTATCGCGATGGCGATGGCAACGGCTTTCCGGCTGTGGCAAGGTGGGGCCGGTGCCTGGACGGGGACCCTGGTCATCCTGGCCACCGGTGGGATCGGTATCGTGTGGCGCCGCTACCGCCACGGACATCTCAAAGGCATCACGGTGCTCGAGCTCTATCTGCTAGGCGTCGTGACGCATGTGGTGATGCTCGGGCTGATGCTGACGCTACCCGGAGGGGCCGCCCAGCGCGTAATGTCCGATATCGCCCTGCCCGTGATCCTCATCTACCCTTTGGCAACCACCGCACTTGGGCTGATCCTCGCCCAACGCCTACGGCGCGAAGCAGCCATCGTTGCCCTGGCCGAGAGCGAGAGCAGATACCGTCGTCTCGCCGAGAATGCAGCGGACCTCATCTACCGCATTCGCCTGCACCCGGAGCGCTACTTTGAGTATGTCAGTCCGGCGGCGACCCCGATGACCGGCTACACACCGGAGGAGCATTACGCGGATCCCGATCTGGGATTCAAGCTGGTGCATCCTGACGATCGATCGCTGCTGCAGGTAGAGACCACGGGCGAGGTTGAGTCCGCGCGCCCGGTGGTCTTGCGCTGGGTGCGCAAAGACGGCGCCGTCATCTGGACCGAGCAGCGCAACGTGCCGATCTATAACGAAGCCGGGCGGTTGATCGCGCTCGAGGGCATCGCACGCGACATCACCGTGCAGAAGCAAGTCGAGGAAGCCCTTCTGAAGAGCAAGAAGCTGCTCGAAGCCGCCGGGCGGATCGCCCGTTTCGGCGGGTGGAGCGTGAGTCTGGCCGAGAACAGGGTAACCTGGTCGGATGAAGTAGCGGCGATCCACGAGGCACCGCCGGGCTTTTCGCCCAGTGTGGAGGAGGGCATCGGCTTCTATGCCCCCGAATGGCGAGAGCGCATCACCGAGGTCTTCACCGCCTGCGCACAAAAGGGGCTGCCCTATGATGAGGAGATGGAGATCCTGACGATGCAGGGCCGTCGCCTCTGGATCCGCACCTTAGGCGAGGCTGTCATCGATGAGACCGGGACCATCGTCGGTGTTGAGGGAGCCTTCCAGGACATCAGCGCGGAAAAGCAGGCCGAGGCACAGCTGGCTGAACAACTCGACGAACTGCGCCGCTGGCACGCGGCTACGTTGGGACGGGAGGAGCGGATCATGGAGCTCAAACGCGAGGTGAACGCCCTGCTGACAGACGCCGGGGAGTCGCCGCGCTATCCGAGCGTGACTGAGAACCCGGAGGTAGTGCCCGGTGACGCCCCTTGACCACTCGACAGGACCACCCGGTGTCACTGACTCATGAGGCAGGTATGATCCGAGCATCACGATCCGTCAGGATGAGCACATTGATCAACGTCAGCGTCGCCATCGTCTTTGTCGCGGCGGCTGTGCTCACCATCGTCATCGTGAATCAGAAAATGCGGCAGCAGGCACTGATGGAGGCGGAAGCCAAGATGCAGTTGATGCTCGACCACAACATGGCGGTCCACGCCTACTTCTCGCACATCCTGAAGCCCAACCTCTTCGAATGGACCGAACCCTTCCGCGATGCCGACGTCTTCGATCCGAGCTGGATGTCCTCCACCTATGCCGTGAGGGAGATGGGGAAGTATTTCACGGCATCAAGCACCGACGATTACTACTACAAGGATGCCACCATCAACGCCCGCAACCCTGAAAACGAGGCAGACGCTGACGAGCGTGCCTTCCTCGAGGAGCTCAAGGCCAATCCGGGCCTGGCAGCACGCTCTGCCGTCCGCACGCTGGACGGCAAACCCTATTTGGTGGTCATACAACCGGGCGAGACGATGGAAGCCTCCTGTCTGCGCTGTCATAGCGATCCGGCGGACGCACCACGGGACTTAGTGACGCTATATGGACCGGAGCGCTCCTTTCACCGGGAGTCGGAGTTGGGCACCATAGTCTCGGCGATCTCAGTACGGGTGCCGCTATCGGTCGCCTATGCTGAGGCCGACCGCCTCTCCCTGCAGCTCTCCCTGCTTCTGCTGGGGCTTATGGCCGTCGTCTTCGCAGCCCAGTTCTACCTTTCACGACGGTGGGTCTTCCAGCCGCTGGAACGGATTCGAGACCTGGCGCTGCGGATTTCGGGCGACCCCGCGCATCTGGGCCGCGAGATCGCGGTGCCCTTTGGCCGTGAACTGGGCGAGTTGACCACCGCCTTCAACACTATGTCAGTTGAACTGCGCCGGGTTCAGGAACGCCTGGTACAGCAGGAGCGGTTGGCCGTGCTGGGCCAACTGACCGGCAGCATCGGCCACGAGCTGCGGACCCCCTTGGGCAACATCAAGAATGCTGCCTACCTGCTCGGGATGCTTCTGAAGGAGCGCACGCCTGATCCGGAGATGAACGAGGCCCTTGACTTCATCCGCGGAGGCCTTGTGGATGCCGAGAAGGTCATCAACAATCTGCTCAGCTTTGCTCGCACTCGGACGCCCATGCTAGAGGAGACCAGCGTCGACACGATCCTGCAACAGGCGCTGTCCAAGGTCAACGTGCCGACCCACATCGACCTCGACCTGTCGGTGGAGGAGGTACCGCACCTCGTGGCCGACCCCGATCAGCTCACCCAGGTGTTTGCCAACCTGATCACCAACGCAATCCAAGCGATGCCGCATGGGGGCCGGTTGAGCATCTGCGCGCAAGCCGATGACGTGGATCGACCCACCCGCATCATCGTCTCAGTCAGCGATACGGGTGTGGGGATCCCAGCCGAGATGATGAAGCGGCTCTTCGAACCGATGTTCACCACCAAAGCGCGCGGCATTGGCCTGGGTCTGGCCCTGTCCGGAATGCTCATCGAAGCACACAACGGACACATCGAGGTGGCGAGCGAACCGGGAGAGGGAACTACCTTCACGGTCTGCTTACCCATCAGACAGACTGACGAAGAGGATCGAACGTAGCATGAATGAGACAGGTTGATGAGACGGTTCACATCCCCCGCTGAGCGATCGTCGAGCAGTGAGGAACAGCACCGCCTGCTGACCACGAATCCACGCGACATCGGTGAGCCCCTCTCTGTCGAGCAGATGCTCCGACAGAAAAGCGACCGACTGGCAACGCTCATCCACCTCGGCAGCTCATGGGTCGCGATCCGCGATCCGGATGCGCTCCTCCAGAGAGTTGTCGACGACGCCGGCCGCTTGACGGGAAGCGGCTCAGCTGCCATCTACTTTGTCCAAGATGACACTCTCTATCTGCAGGCAACATCGCCCGCCTTCGCGGCTGACCTGCCGGAGATCCTCCTCCGCGCCCCGCTCTCTGAGCATCCCCACCTACAGCGCGCTATGGCGACCATGGCACCCGTCATGCTGCCTGACGCCCGCGTGGCTGATCTCACCCCGGCAGAAAGAAGGGTCTGCGAGGCTCAGGATTTGCGATCCCTGTTGATCCTGCCGCTCGGCCGTGACGACAGATCCCTAGGCGTGCTCATCGTGGGCAGTATGGGCAGGGAGTATCACTTCTCCGACGAGGAGGTTGACGTCTTCCAAACGCTGGCGATTCGAGCCTCGCTCCAGATCGAAGAGACCCGATTGTACACGGAGAATCGAAGACACATAGCAGCGCTTAAACAGCAGATCCGTGAACGCACACAGGTCGAGGAGGCCCTCAACACAGCGCTGGATGAGGCCAACATGTCGCGCCGGGCTCTGCTGAGCGTCCTTGAAGATCAGAGGCAGTCTGAGGCGGCGCTTCGTGAGAGCCAGACGCAGTTCCGCACCCTGTTCGAGGCCAACCCCCTGGCCATCGGCCTTTACGGCGTCGACGGTCGGTTCCTGCGCTGCAACCCGACGATGATCAGCCTGTTGGGTTATACCACCGAAGAGCTGGCCGCCCTCGACCCAACCCATCCTGATGACCTCGATGCCGGGAAGGCGTACTTCGCCCGACTCGCGGCGGGCGAGATCGATCACTACGAACGCGAGAAGCGCTATCTTCATCGCGACGGGCAGACGATCTGGGTGCACGTCACGGCCACCACCGTTCGCGACGCGGACGACACCCTGCTCTACGTGATGCTGGTCAACCGGGACATCACGGCGCGCAAGGAGGCAGAGCAGAAGCTGCTCGAGTCGGAGACGATGCTGCGCCTTATCTTCGACAATGCCTCGGACGGGATCAACGTCTATGAGGAGGACCCCACAACGCGCACACGCCGGCTGGTGGACTGCAACGAACGCTACGCTGAGATGGCCGGGCGCAGCCGAGCCGATCTCCTCACAGCAGGGACGACGCGAGGGATGCAGGTCAATCTCGGGCCACGTCGGACACCGGAGGAAAGCCGGAAGCTGCGCGAAGAGCGAAAGCCCTATCGGGGCACTATCTCGTGGCTGCGCCCGGATGGCAAGGACAACGTCATCGAGTATACGGCCGTGCCGGTCGAGCTGGGCGGGCGGCCCCTGACGGTGGGCATCGACCGCGATATCACCGACAGGATCCCCGCTGAGGAGAAACTGCAGGAGTATGCCGACCACCTCGAGGACCTGGTCGCTGAACGCACCGGTGAGTTGGAAGCTGCGCAGGAGCGACTGCTGCGCCAGACGCGACTGGCGACACTGGGTCAGATCGCGGGAAGTATTGCCCACGAGTTACGCACCCCGCTTGGCGCGATCAAGAACGCGACCTATCTCGTCAACATGCTCGTCGACCGAGACAACGACGCACTCGAGGAGACATTGGACATCCTCGCTCAGGCGGTGAACACAGCCGATCATACGATCACGACCCTGCTCGATTTCGCCCGCCCGCGGCCCCCTCATCGGCAACTGATCCGGATCGAATCCATCGTCGAAAGCGCACTCGACAGTCTGCAGCTGTCGCCCAACGTTCACGTTGATTCACACATCGAGACCCATCTGCCCCTCATCATTGCCGATGCGACGCACCTCGAACAGGTCCTGAACAACCTGCTTCTCAACGCGATTCAGGCGATGCCCAATGGCGGACGGCTGATGCTAAGGACGATGAGACGGGCTGATCTTCCGGACACCGTACCACTGGGGTTCGCGCCCGAACCCTCCGACCGGCCCCTGATGGGATGGGTCGTCCTGTCGATTGCCGACACCGGTATCGGCATCGCCCCGGAGAACCTTGAGCATCTTTTTGAACCGCTCTTCACGACCAAGCCTACGGGGATCGGTCTCGGACTTGCCCTGGTCAAGCTACTGGTACAGGCTAATGGCGGTGGCATCAACGTCAAGAGCACACCCGGAGAGGGCACAACCTTCGAGGTCTTCTTGCCGATCGCGGCGGAGCATGGGTCGCCCGGCTCTACCGCTGACCACTCCGTTCTACTTGAGCACAGATCACACTCAGAAGCCGATGACGCCTAGGTGAGGAGCTCTATGGATACGACAGCCCCAAGAACCACCATCCTGATCGTCGACGACGATCCCGGCCTCCGCCGCTCACTGCAGATGATCCTTGAGCATCGCGGCTACCATGTCGAGACGACCGAGGACGGCGCGCAGGCCATCGAGCTTGTGGGCGTACGTCCATTCGACATGATCCTGATGGATGTCCGGATGCCCGTCCTCGACGGCGTGCACGCACTCAAACAGATCAAGACGCTGCGCCCTGACGCGATGGTGACCCTGATGACCGGCTACGCGATCGAGGACCTGCTCCAGGACGCCTTGGCCGAGGGCGCCTTTGCGCTGCTCGACAAGCCGGTGAGCATCGAGGACGTGATCGCCCTGATCGAGCGGGCGCAGCAGGTCCGCCATGGCGCGCTGGTCCTCGTCATCGATGACGATCCCACCACGCGCACCACCCTCCACCGCATCTTGACGCACCAAGGGTACCAGGTGTGCACGGCGGGAAGCGGGGAAGAAGCCATTGAACTGACCCGACGGTGTGCCTTCGACGTCCTTCTCATCGACCTAAAGCTACCTGCGCTCAACGGGCTCGAGACCTATCTGGAGATCAAGGCCATTCACCCGGAAGCCGTGGCCATCGTCTTCACGGCCTATCCCCAGGAGATGCACGATCTGGCCCAGTTGGCCCTTCACAGCAGTGCCTACGCCTGTTTGCATAAGCCGCTGGACATCGACCATCTGCTTGATCTGCTCCAGGAGGTTGTCAGTCTCAATGCGGGAAGGACCGGCGTATGAACACCGACCCTCGGGCCCCTCACATTCTGATTGCCGATGATGACGACGGAACTCGGCGAACGCTCACCCTCATCTTGGAGAGAAACGGCTATCAGGTGAGCTCCGCGTCGAGTGGTCAAGACGCCCTGGAAACCGCACGCCATCAACCCATCGATCTGGCGCTGCTCGACCTTCGACTACCTGATATGGAAGGGGTTGAGCTGCTGAAACCCTTGCGCAGCCTCCACCCGGACATCGCGATGGTCCTCGCCACCGGCTACGCCTCGGTGGAGACCGCGATGCGTGCGGTCAATGAGGGCGTCGATGTCTACGTGACCAAGCCCTTGGATATGGACTCAGTGCTCGGCAAGGTCCAGGACCTGCTGGAACGACAGAGGTTGCGTCGAGATAACCAGCGCCTCTATGCGCTCGCACAACAGGAGCTGACCGAACGGCGGCAAGCCGAGGAGGCCCTGCGTGCGGCGCTCGAGCAGGCCAACGAGGCAAGGTCCGCGCTCCTAGGCGTGATCGAGGACCAGAAGCAGACCGAGGCAGCCTTGTGGGCCGAGCGAGCACTGCTCCGCACCCTCGTCGATCATCTTCCCGTCGCCGTCTATCTGAAGGACGTCGCCGGTCGCAAGACCCTGTCGAACCCCTTTGACATCAACTACATAGGTGCCGCCTCAGAGGCCGAGGTGCTGGGCAAGACGGATCTCGACCTCTATCCACCCGACCTGGCAGCAGAGTTCTATGCCGACGATATGGCCGTCATTCGGTCCGGTGAGCCGATTCTCAACCGCGAGGAGGAAATGCTCCTACCGGATGGCTCTCGCGGCTGGCAGTTGACCTCCAAGGTACCCATGCGCGACACATCGGGTGAGATCGTGGGTCTGGTGGGCATCGGTCAGGACATCACCGAGCGCAAAGAGAGTGAGAAGCGCCTACGCCGCCACGAGCAGCTGGCAGCGATCGGTCAGTTGGCCGCGGGTATCGCTCACGACTTCCGCAACCTGCTCACCACCATCATCCTCTACGCCCAGCTGGCGCAGAGCAGGCTCGATCCGACGCCGGCGGCCATCCGCTACCTGGACGGCATCGCCGGCGAGGCCCGCAAGGCCACGGACTTGGTCCAGCAGATCCTTGATTTCGGTCGCCGTACGGAGATCGAGAGCCGTCCGCTGGATCTGGCCGAGTTGGTGGCGAGCGTGATCACGATCCTGGCCCGGACACTGCCCGAGCATATCCATATCGCCTCGGAGGTGGCGCCGGGCACCCTGATCATTATGGGGGATGCGGGGCGCCTGCAGCAGGCTCTGACCAACCTGGCGCTCAACGCACGCGATGCCATGCCCGAAGGCGGCACGCTGCACATTCGCCTGGCGCGCATCACGATGGCGCCGGGAGAGGCCCCCCCTCTGCCTGAGATGGTAGGGGCGCCCACACCCCCTGCCTGGATCCGCCTAACCGTGGCCGACACCGGCACCGGGATGTCCGAGGAGGCCTACCAGCATCTGTTCGAGCCCTTCTTCACCACGAAGGAAGCCGGCAAGGGAACCGGGTTGGGGCTGGCGCAGGTCTACGGCATCGTGCAACTCCACGGCGGTCACATCGACGTGAGGAATGTCGTCGGCGAGGGTGTCACCTTCCATCTCTATCTGCCGGCAGTCGATATCTCGACGGAAGACACCGCCATGGCCACCAGAACCGCCCCTCCCGGACACGGAGAGAAGCTCCTGCTCGTCGAAGACAATGTGCAGTTGCGTGAAGCGGGCGAGGCCATTCTGGCGGGACTTGGCTACCAGGTTCTCACCGCCGCCAACGGGCGAGAAGCCTTGGATGTGTATCGTGACCGGCAGCACATCGATCTCTTGATCACCGACCTGGTAATGCCTGAGATGGGCGGCAAGGCACTTATGGAAGCGCTACGACGCGACACACCCCAACTCAAGGCGCTGGCGATCACCGGCTACACGGAGGAGCGTGAGGAGGCACTTTTGAGCGCCGGCTTCATGGCCGTCATCCGCAAGCCCTTTGATGCCTCCTCACTAGCCCAGGCAGTGCGTGAAGCGCTCGATCAGCCAACCGTTCAGGGTTAACGAGTAGATGATGCCCGGCGCAGGGATTCGGCACTCGGCCTTACCTGCGTCTGAGACGTACAACTTGCACGTCTATCGAGTATCAAGCTCAACCTCTGCATGGCAGCAGCAACTCTAGCTCACCGTTTCACCTTATAGGGGAGGGCCTCCAAACGGATCTCAGGGGCTAGCGACTCATATTCGGGATCCTTGTGAAGAAGCACAGCGTCGTTCCTCACCGCAAACGCAGCAATGAGGGCATCAGCGAAGGAGACGCGTCCGGTAGCTTTGAGCCGTGCGGCGGTGAGAAGCATGGGTTCATCCACAGCCCACAGCTCAGTACACGGGAGCTGGCGCATCAGCGCATAGCGGCGCTCCGCCGCCGCCTCTCCTGCTTGCCGAAGCGAGATGTAGGTGGCTTCCAGCAACACGGGAAACGGCAGGAATACCTCCGCCGCCGGATCCTGCAGCAGCGTCTGTACGCGCTCTGCACCTGGCTCATCCTCCATCAGCGCAAGCAGTGCCGAGGTGTCAAGCACGTAGCGTCCGGACGTGCTCAAGGCTTCACGTTCTCATGTCGCTGCCGCTCATCCTTACGGATCTCCAGCAGCGCTTCAACCAAGCCTTCACCTACAGCGCACGCACGCAGTGCGGCAACAGGATCTCTTGGAAGGGGAATCACCTGGATCCTATCGCCTGTATCGATCCAGGCCAAGGTGGTCCCAGCCTCAATGCTGTATTGATCCCGAAGTGCGGCCGGGATAACGGTCTGCCCGCGCTTGGTCACCGTCGTCTTCAGAGCTTCCATCGCATGCCTCCACGACCATTATAGCGGACAATCTGCCTGTATACAAGCCGCCGCTTTCTATCACCTAAAATCTTACCGAACGTGGTACGGTTCTCCAAAAGATAA
>CAZYYC010000130.1:0-11358 GCA_964650935.1 uncultured Anaerolineales bacterium | reverse complement strand
GTCGGGATCCTATCGATCGCGGGGTCCGTGCCGTTCTCAGAGGCGTCCCACAGACCATCGCCGGTAGCCACCCCATCCAGCAGCCGGTCGCCCCACATCAGCATCTCGACGCCCCGCTCGCCGACGAGATAAGCATGGTAATCATGCACCGCTTTGGCAAAGAGCGCCGCGGGATCCTGCCCCTTGCAGCGTGGACAATGCTCCGACCCGATCAGGAAGACCTCATCCAGGCCCACGTGGAGCGCATCCGCCTCAAAGGCCTGCAGTAGCTCATCGAAGAGCTCGAAGATGATCGGATTGACGTCAGGGTGCTGCGGGCACCAGCTCCGGCAGTAGATGTCCTCGTTCTTCGGGAACTGCCCGGGCGTCTCGTCGAACTCAGGGTACTGCGTGAGCAGCGGAAAGGTCTTCTCGGCCCACGACTGATGTCCCAAACACTGGAACTGGGGGATCAACCGCACGCCAAGGTCGCGACAGACAGCACTCAGCCGTCGCGCTGCCTCCGGCGTGATCGGATCCTCGCCTCGCAGCTCGGGATGCGAAGTGTACGCAAACTGATAGTTGATCTCAGGCATCAGGACGTTCAGCCCCATCTCGGCCAAAGTCGGCAGCTCGCCGATCAACGCCTCGATATCCGCGTCATGTCCCAATCCCAGGTGTATACCGCGCCAGAGATGACGTGTGGATTGACTCATATCGACCTCCAATTGAGTAGATGGACTTCGCTCACGACCACGCCCAGTCCTACGGGCTAGGCAACCAAGACATCAGATGCTATAACTGAGCCACCATTGAACCTACCGGAAGGAACGCCCAGACGTCCCCAGGCACTGTACCAACAAACCCGATCGCCGTCAAACGGGATCTCGGGCGCTCCGGTCCGGACACAAGGAGCAGACCGAACATGACAAACATCGCACATTTGGAACGTAGAGCTCGTGTCCATGCCATGTGGCAGGAATCGGCCTGGACGCGGATTCGCTCGCAGATCGCCTTCGCCGAGCTGGTGGCGTCGGCGGTCCCTGATCACGGAACGGCGTGGGAGCCGGCAATTCGCGAAAGCAAGGAGCTGGTGGCGTCGGCCCTCGCAGCCGGCGAGAGGGTCGACTGGACAGAGCTCGTGGCCCGCGTCGAGGCGGCGCTCGCGCCCCTGGCGGAGGCCGCCAAGGCGCACAGGCTCTACCTCGCCGGCCACGCGCACATCGACATGAACTGGATGTGGTCCTGGCCCGAGACCGTCGCGGTCACGCTCGACACCTTTGACACGATGCTGACCCTGTTGGAGGAGTTCCCCGAGTTCCACTTCTCCCAGAGCCAGGCCAGCGTCTACGCGATCGTCGAGAAGTACGCGCCTGAGCTGATGCCACGCATCGCGCGCTTCGTGAAGGAGGGTCGCTGGGAGGTCACCGCGAGCCACTGGGTCGAGACCGAGAAGAACATCGTGAGCGGCGAGGCACTCTGCCGTCACGTGCTCTACACGCGCGCGATGATGAAGCGACTCTTCGATCTGGCGCCCGAGCAGGTGGCCATCGACTGGGCACCTGACACCTTCGGTCACGCGGCAACCGTGCCCACCTATCTGCGCCAGGCCGGCGTTCGCTATCTCTATATGCACCGACCGGGCGTCGAGCAGCAGCCCGTCCCCGAGGCCTTCTGGTGGGAGGGACCCGACGGCGCCCGCGTTCTGGTGCGCAACGATCAGAAGCGCGGCTACAACTGCTCCATCGAACCGCGGCAGATTCTGGATGCGATGGCAGCGATGCAGCAATCGGTCGGCCTCGACGTTGCCATGCTCGTCTACGGTGTCGGCGACCACGGGGGTGGCCCCACACGGCGCGACCTCCTCGCCGCGCGCGAGATGGCCGACTGGCCCATCTTCCCGACGCTGATTTTCGCCCCCGTGCAGACCTTCTATCGTGAGCTGGAGCGGGTCGGAGGCGAGCTACCGGTCCTCGAAGGCGAGCTGAACACCGAGTTCGCCGGCTGCTACACGACGCAATCGCTTATCAAACGCTCCAACCGCCTGGCCCAGGCCCGCCTCGCCGACGCGGAGTTCGCCGCCGTCGTCGACCGACTGGTGACCGGCGCAGCCTATCCCGCGGCGACGCTGGCTGAGGACTGGCAGCGCACGCTCTTCTCTCACTTCCACGACATCCTGCCCGGCTCCGGCGTGCGCGACACGCGTACCTACGCCCACGGGCTCTTCCAGGAGACCGCCGCCAGCACCGCGGTGTTGACCACGCGCGCGCTGCGCCACGTGGCTGCCGAGGTGGACACCTCGACCCTCTGCGAGGATGGCCCCTCACCGCTTCCGCTGCCCGCGCTCTTCACGACCAGCGGACAGGGCGCAGGAGCGGGCATCCGGGCTGACGAGGGCCGCCTCAGCCTCGCCGACCGGCACGGTGTCTCCCCCGTGCGCCCCTTCGTGATCTTCAACCCCACGCAGTCGGAGCGCAGCGAGGTCGTGCGCCTGACCATCTGGGATCGTGAGCCGACCGGCACACCCGTGCCTTTCCACAGCAAACTCTTTGAGGCCCGCGACGCCGCGGGACGGCGCCTCGCCACCCAGGTCATCGGCAAAGGCGCCGAGTGGGGACACCACAATCAGGCATTAGCCATCCCGATCACGGTCCCGCCTCTGGGTTACACCACGGTCGCGCTGTTCGAGAGCCTGGACCCGCCCGCAGCCGATCGCGCCGCCCGGCTCTCCCGGCACCGGCACCACTGTCCCTACTCGCTGGTCGATCGCGATGTGATCGGCCTGGAGAACGACCTCGTCTCGGTCGCCTTCGATCGCAACACCGGGCGCATTGTCTCCTTCTTCGACAAGGTCGCCCAGGAGGAGCGCATCGACGCGTCCGCCGGCGGTATGGGGTTCGAGTACAGCGTGGAGCGCCCACACCCGATGTCGGCTTGGGTCATCGACAGCGGGGGCGTGCCCGAGCCTCCCGCGCTGGTGCGCGTTGAGGAGCTCGGCGACGGGCCCCACGTGGCCGAACTGCTGCTCGAGTATGGGATCCACGCGTCGACGATCAAGGCGCGCTACGCGCTCCACGCCGGTGAGGCCGCCCTGCACGTGACGCTGGAGATCGACTGGTTCGAGCGCGGCGAACCCACCTCGGGCATCCCGAACCTCCGTCTTGCCGTCCCCACGGCCCTGCAGGATGTGACGGCCCGCTACGAAATCCCGTTGGGCGCCCTCGACCGGAAGACGCCCCCCGACCAGGAGGTGCCGGCGCTCGGCTGGGCCAAGGTGTCGGGTCGGACAGAGGGTGGGCAGGCTGCCGTCGTCCTGTTGAATGACTGCAAGCACGGTCACGCTCTCGAGGGCGCCACGCTCCGCCTGAACCTCCTGCGCTCAAGCTATGACCCCGACTACCTGCCCGATGTCGACCGCCACCTCGTGCGGCTGACGCTGCTCTCACCGGATCCCTCCATCTCCGACGCGGAGCTCTCGGCCCGCGCCGCAGCCCACGATCAGCCCCTGCTGGTCGTCGGCACCGACGTCCACGAAGGACGCCTGTCGCCGGCCCAGGGCCTGCTGAACGCAAATGGAGATCGTGGGGCGCTCTGCGGGCTTAAATGGGCCGAATCCGGCGAGGGTCTTGTCGTGCGTCTGACGAACACGAGCGCCGAGCCGGCTGGGATCAAGCTGGCATGTTCACCCGCCCTCGGTCAGGTGACGTCAGCACAGCCGCTCGATCTGATGGAGCGTCCCGAGGGCGACCTGGTGGAGGCCACGGCAGGAGCGCTATCGCTCACCGTGCCCGCCAAGAGCCTCGGCAGCTGGTTGATCCGCACCACCGCCTGATCGCGGGGTCCATGACGTCCAGGGACCCTATGCTGAGCGTGCTGACCGGGGAGCGCAGTGCTGCGCCCCCGGTCGTGCTCCATAGCTGGGGCGACTACAAGGTCCAGTTCGCCGGGCATCCGCCCAAGCTCCAGTATGTCCAGGGCGGCAACGAGCTGGCCGAGATCGAGCGCACCTTCTACGAGCGCTTCAGACCGGATTGGATCCATCTCGGATCGGCAGGGCGACGGGAGCTCTGGACGCGTCCCCGACGATTCGAGGGAGATCACGTCTACATCCGCAGCCGGGACGGCAGGCGTTGGATCGAGATACGCGCTGACTACACCCTGGCTGACGACCCCGGCAGCCCGACGCGAGACACAGCGGCGCTGCGCCTTGAGTCCAGGAGATCGATCGACGACTACTATGCCGCGACACGGACAACGGTCGAGCACGTCCTCGCGTCGGGACGGTTCGACCACGTGAAACGCATCGCCGACGGCTATGGCGATCACGTCTTGATCGCCGTCAACGACGGCACACCGGGTTGGGTGCCGGGCGCGTCGTTCGAGGAGATGGCCATCGCGTGCGTGGAAAAGCCCGACCTGATAGCCTACCATATCTTCAAGGCCTGCGAGCACTTCTTGAACGACGTTCGCGCCGCCAAGATGGCCGGCGCCCACGCCTACATCTTCTCCGAGGGCTTTCCCCACAGCCTCGACGTCCTCTCACCCGCGATGCACGAACGTCTGGAGGGCGACGCCAGGCGCTGGTTCTACACCGAGGTGCGCAAGATCGGCATTCTGCCCATCGGCTACTGGCTCGGCGACGTTCGCCCGAATATGCCGCTGATCAACAGCCTCGATATGGCCGGGATGATGATCGAGGAGGACAAGAAGGGGTTCACACTCGACCCCATCGAGATCCGCAAGATGCTGCGCCCGGAGATCTGTCTCTTCGGCAACCTCGACAGCGCCCGTCTCCTTCGTGGCCCCCACGAAGCCATCCGTGCCGACGTACGCCGTCAGATCAGAGCTGCTGCTCACGGACCCTTCGTGCTCGCCAACGGCTCGCCGCTGATCATCGGCACCCCCCCTGAGCACATTGATGCTTACCTTGATGAAGCACGAAAAGGAGTGATGGATGAAGCCATTTGATATCGCACCCTTCGCGCTGCCAAACGGTCCCGCCGACGAGCTGCGCTTCGAGGAGGCCCGGGACGTGGAGGCGGTAGAGGTCACCTTTGCGGCGCCTACACCGCCCCAAGCAACGCTGCAGACGATGCGCAAGGTGTGGCCCCACTCGCGCATCGAGCGCCCGGGCGATCTCGATCTGATCCGCCCCATGAACTTCGGATGGGAGCGGCTCGACGACCTTTTCACGCCCGCCTGGGTGGACGCTGCGGTGATCACGCAGCGGATCGCGGAGGACACGCTGCGATTCACCTTTCAGCCTCTGCGGCGCGAGATCGCCGACTTTCCCGAGGCCGAGAGCTACGACGTGACCTTTCGCCGCACCGTGGGAGTGCGCGTCATCGGGTGCGACGCGCCCATCCGCCGCATGCGGGTCTTCACGCGCTCAGAGCCGACCCGCAGTGTGCTGCGGATCGAGTTGCACGCCGGCAACAGGACGCCGACCTCGCAAATCGGTATCTCGGGCTACAACGCCGTCGTCCGGAGCGTGAAAGCCGGGCCCGGCACCCGCGCGGAAGGTGCCACGGTCCACGTCGAGCAGGCACAGGAGGGCGTTTTCGAGATAGAGGTCGCCCATATGCTCCCGGTGCATCGCTACGCCCACGACGACGCTCATCTGCTCTTCTCGCTCGGAGATGACGGGTTCACGATCTCCCTCACCGCCCTGGAGGCCGAGGGGCCGATCTGGTTCGCTGAAGCCGGCACCTACGTCACCTGGGCCGACGATCCACAGACCTTTAGCGACTACCAAGCACGCATCGCAGGCAACGAGACCATCGCCCAGGCCGTGTCCCGGCGTCCGGAGCAGTCGCTCGCCGGCGCGATGAACGGACACCCGCGCCCCCATCCGATCGCCTACGTCTTCGGGTGTAAGCACGCTCGCCAGAAGTTCATGGTCGAGCCGTGCGGCGACCTTCAGTTGACGGCTTGGCCCGTGCTCCGCACCCCGGGACGTGACAGCCAGCGCTGGAGGAACGAAGGCGATGCCCGCCTGATGTTCGGGCTGGATCGCTGGGCTGTGGAGGGACGCCACAACGACCCCTGGCCCGTGATGGGCTACCACCAGCAGTTCCGCCGTAACGGCGTCCGCGTGCACCAGACCTGCTTCGCCGTGCCGCTCTCGCAGTCAATCCTAGCGGGCGAACCGGCGCCCGATGAGACCATCGTGGCCATGGTGCGCTTCCGCTTCGAGAACGTGGGTGATCGCCCCGTGCTCGCGGAGCTACCGCTCGCCTACAGCCCCAACGCCCCGCGCAGCCGCAACCGCCGCGAGACCCTGATCGGCGGTCCGCATCAGACCGATACACTCGTCCCGATCTGCGAGCACGAGCAGCTCAGCGTGGAGGGGGATCTGATCACAGGCTCCTTTCAGGGCGCCCAGGTCGTGCGCCTGGCCTACGCGACCGACATGGAGATCGCCGCCTACGGAACTGGCCTCAAGTTCCGTAGGGAGCTCCAACCCGGCGAGGGCTGTGAGCTGTTGGTGCGCGTGCCCTATGTCGCGATCGAATCGGAGATGGAGATTGCGTCGTTGCGGGGGTTGGAGTTCGAGCGGTGCTACGCTGAGATGGCGCGCACCTGGCGCGCGGAGAGCCACAAGGGCGCGCAGATCCGCACGCCGGATCCCCACCTGAACGCCGCCTACCTCGCTCACCTGCCGATCGTCCTGATGAGCGACCTGGGCCATCCCGATGGCTCGGGGCTGGTCAACACCTCGGTAGGGAGCGCGACCTACGGCAACTACACCAACGAATCGGTGATGATCATCGAGGAACTGGAGCAGCGGGGTCTGATCGAGGAGGTCCGCCGCCGTCTCGCGGTCTGGACCGAATACCAGGGCACGGTCGGCCTCATCGGACGCTTCACCGACCATGAGGGCGTCTTCTTCGGCGCCGGGGGGTTGGAGTCAGGCCACAGCTACAACCAGCACCATGGCTGGGCGCTCTGGTATCTGGCACGCCACTATCTGCACACGGACGACGGCGCCTGGTTCGCTACGGTCGTCGACCACGTGATCAGCGGCGCCGAGTGGATCATCCGGCAGCGACGGGAGACCGCCGGCGATCTGCCCCACTCGCGCGGCTGGGAGCGCGGCTTCCTGCCGGCGGGCGCGCTGGAGGACGTGGATGACTTCTTCTACTGGCTCAGCACCAACTGCCTCACCTGGCGCGGGCTGGACGCCGCGGCGACCGCCCTCGAGACCTATGGACACCCTGAGGCGGAGCGAATACGCCGGGAGGCTGAGGCTTTACGGCGTGACCTGATCCGTGGCTTCGAGACCGCCCGCCGGCACAGCCCGCTGATCCGCCTGCGCGACGGGCGCTGGATACCCCACTACCCTTCGCGCCTCTACTGCCGGGGGCGCGACTACGGCTGGATCCGCGAGGTACTGGAAGGCTCGGCCTACCTGTTGATCTCGGGCCTCTACGATCCCCAAAGCCGGGAAGGTGGCTGGATCCTCGACGACTACCTCGACACCCGCTACATGAACCCGCCCTTCGGCTACCGGATCGACGATCCACAGACGCAGTGGTTCGACTGCGGCGGCTTCTCGGCGCAACCGAATCTGCTCGCCGGGCTGCTGCCCCACCTCGACCGCGACGAGATCGAGATCTACCTATGGATGTTCTTCAACGCGTGGGCCGCCTGCTATCGTGAGGAGGTCCAGGCCATGGTCGAACACCCCCAGCCCGTGCTCGGCTTCAACAACAGCGCCCCCTTCAAGACCAGCGATCAGTCCAACGCGATGAAGTGGCTCGCCTTCATGTTCGTCTACGAGCGCGACGGGCTCCTGCACCTGGGGCGTGCCCTCCCCCGAGCGTGGTTCGCGGGCGAGGAGGCCTTCTGCGCCACACGCCTCAGCACACCGGCGGGCACCGTCTCCATCGCGTATCAACCGCAGCCCCACGCGGAGCGCATCGAGGCGGAGATCGATCTCGACCTCCGTCATCCCCTCGACCGACTGTTGGTCCGCTTCCGCCACCCGACAGGCAGGCCGATCCGCGCCGTCTCGATCGACGGCAGTTCACACACCGCCTTCGACGCCCTGACCGGCGATGTCAGCCTGCCACCTTCCGGCGGCAGGCACCAGATCTCCGTGACCTACTGAGGAACAACAAAGGGTCTGCAGGGGAGCTTCTTCCCTGCAGACCCTTGCGGACAACTCGACCTACGAACCGCAGGCGACGTAGGCGATCTCCCGATAGGGGATCTCGCCCGCGCTGACCTCCACGAAGGGCTTGCCGTCCTTCACACCCACCGTGCCGAAGCCGGTCGCCGTCGCCAGGAAGGCGCGGAAGTCACCCGGGATCCGGGGTTCGAGATAGAGGACCTTGTCCACCGCGTCGTAACGCGCACCGGTCAGCCCCTGCAGCATCCCATAGCTCGCCATCGCCCGGGCATACCAGTGCCCGCACTCGTATTCGTTGAAGGGATTGCGATCGCGCCCATCATAGCGGTCGCGCAGCACCCGCACGATCTCCAGCCCCTGCTCGACCTCGCCCATCAGCATCAGATGGGCAGCCACCTGATACTCGATGCCGGTCCAGACCTCGTCACTGTAGACGAAGGGCAGGGAGAGCGCGCCACCCTTGGGCCACGTGCAGAGCAACAACCCGCCCTCGTGACCCAGCGCGAAGGTGGGCCGCTGCGGGTTAGCGTGCGCAGCCTCTGCAAAGTCGTGCTTGAGGTTGTAGGTGTGCACAGCCAGGAGGTGGCTGCGGACCTTGTCCGCGTCCAGGAACGGCGCGACAGCGCAGACCTCAGCGATCCACGCGCCCAGCACCCCGTCCGAGAGGCACCCCTTGCCGTACTGGTACTTGGGACCCTCTGCCCGCAGCAGCACCTGGGCCTCGGGCGAGTAATTCAGCCGCATCCCTTCCGCCTCGGTGGGATCGGGGGCACGCAGCCCCTCCCACTGAATCTTCTGGATGAAGTACTCGCCGTCCCACAGCTCGGACTCCATGTAGGCGACACCCCGGTCCAACAGCTCGCGGTAGAGCGGCGCCTCCTCACCCAGGGCCTCCGCCATCTGACAGGCAGCCTGCAAGGCCCCCAGGTAGAACGAGGTGCACATCCCGTCGGGCCCCCAGAACTCGATGTCGTAGGTGTTGTGATGCGGCTCGACCAGGGATCCAAGATGAGCCGGGTCCCAGGTCTCGATACAGTAGTCCAGGCTCTGCTTGACCCTGGGCCAGTACCGCCGCAGCCACAGATGGTCGCCACTGATCCGCCACTCGCGGTAGACCTTCATGATCCCACCCAACTGCCCATCGGCTGCGGCGTGGAAGTCGTGGGCCGGGGGGCGAATGGGCAGGCTCGCCCGGAAGGCCTGGTGTCCGCCATCGTCCTGGTTGACGAAGAACTCCGTCTCCCGCAGGGTCCGCTCTAAGTCCGGGAAGAGGTGCGGCAGGGCCTGGGCGTAGTTCCACACGTGCGTGCAGCTTCCGTGACAGCAGCCGTGCGTGTCGCAGCAGCCCTCCCAACACCAGAGCCGCCCATCGGTCTGTCGCTGCACCGTCGGCGACTTCAGGATCGTCAGGTTCGCCGCAATCGCCTCGACGACCTCCGCCGGCAGCGTCGTGTCGTAGAAGCTGTCAGCAAAGGCCTCGCTCCGCGAGCGCAGATCATCGTAGGCATGGCGCCAGTGCGCCGTCACCGCCTCGATCGTGTCGAAGACCCCGGCATACCACGGCTGGTGGGTGCCGCTGCAGGAGCAGCACGCCGGCCCGTCCTCGCTGTCGGCGCCGAGCCGCAGATCGGTGGTGGGCACGTGCCACGCCAAGCGCACTACGACCGTCTTGCTCTCACCGGGGGCCAGGCGCACCGGCACATAGAGGCTGCCCCCGAGGCTTGGCGGTCCCTCGGTGATCGGCGCTCCATCCGGCATCTCACCCTCTGCGACCGACTTCCACACCATCGTCGGTGAATCGAACCAGCCGCCGCGGAACCAGGCGTGGTTGACCCGTACCTCGGGATCATCTACCGTCGCGCTGAACGCCCCCTGGTCGAAGGGACGCTCCTCGCTGCCGGGCTGCCACAGTGTGAAGCCGCCCTTCGCCGGCAGCACCGCGTCCGCCGGAGGTGTACCGCGATCCTGCGGCGTGACCGCCATGAAGTTCCGGGCGTGGAACGAGAAGACCGCTTCCACCGCCTCATCACCGGGATTGCGGAAGTGGTACTCCAGGCCGGCGACGGGCAGACTGCCGGCGTCAGCATCACCGGGCGTGAAGGGGCTCCACCCCGTCAGCTTCACCTCCAACGGCACCGCCGCATCCTGCAGCGTCACGCGACCGAAGGGGAAACGGGTCTCGAACGTCGCTTCGGCAAAGCGAGGCAAGCCGTAGTCCGTCCCGCCCAGACCGTTGCCCGCCTCTCGCAGGCCGAAGGCCTTCCAACGCGGGACCGGGCCCTCGAGCACCCGGGCGACGTTGGGCGCGCCTTTCACGCTGAGCGCCGCATACATCAACGGTTCGTTGAACACCTCCGGCTTCCCGCGCAGCGAGACGTGGGAGAGCGCGCCACTCCCCTCCAGACAGAGCATCCCCGCGCCGATGCCGCCCATCGGAAAGGCAACACGGCTGAGGTGTTGATCGGTGTAGGGTCCATTGTAGCTGTGGGTCATGGGTCCTCCTCTTGTCTAGGCATAGTTTAGATCAGGCCCGCTGAGGGCCGACAGCGCCGACTCGCGGCATGAGCCAGTGTAGTACGATCTCGGGAATGTCAAAGGGCCGCGGAAGCAGAGTGCCGGGGCTCATCCCCTGCCCACCGCCCCTCCCGCACAGGGCGGTCGGCCAGCTGGACGTGCAGCCCCACCGATCCACGCCGCCAACGCACCCAGGCCACGGTCAGGGCGATGCCGACCAGCATGATGCCTAACCCCAGCAGCCCACCCTCAGGACCGAAAGGACCGCCGGTCCACACCAGCGGTCCCTGCTGCCGGATCGCGATCACGGTCGCAGCTCGCGCCCCAGTACCGCTGACCGGGAAGCCGAAGACGTTCCCCTGCACCAGGTTCCAGGAGATGTGGAGGCCGATGGGGATTGCCAGTTCGCCGGTCAACACGTACCCGCTCGCCAAGAAGAAGCCGGCAACCACGAGATTGAGGGTGCTGAGCAGGCTGGCATTCGGATTCGCGGCATGAAGCACCCCGAACACCGCCGACGAGAGCAACGTCGCCGCCAGGACCGCCCCGCGGGGACCGAGGAAACGTAGGCCCTCAGCTAGATTCTTGAGCTGGTAACCACGGCTGAACAGCTCCTCGTAGAAGCCGACCAAGACGTAGGAGATCAGGGGCGCCAGAAATGCCGGGACGAAGCTCACGTCAGGACGGTACACGACCCAGGTCCCGGTCACGCGCACCCACCCGACCGCCAG
>CAZYYC010000129.1:0-11430 GCA_964650935.1 uncultured Anaerolineales bacterium | reverse complement strand
GTGATCAAGCAGATCTTTGGACTCAAGATCATGCTTCAGGGGGTCACGCTCGGACTGATTCAGGCCGGTAGGATGAACCAGGACCTGGCCTCCGCGCAGGGTATGGTGATCTCGGCCTTGATCGTCGAGGCGGTTCTGATTTCCGTCGCCTTGGCCCTTATCATCAATGTTGTGCGTCACTATCCCTCAGGTGACGTGGATGACCTGATTCGATTGCGAGGATAACTTGGCTCATGCTTTCGTCCTGGGTATGTTGGGTTTCCCTCTGGGTGGTGTCGCTTGGCTTCTTTTCGGCGGGCGGCGACTGTCGGCCTATGAGGTGAACCGGATAGCTCTAGCGGCCGGCGCCTTGGTCGTCATATGCGCTCTCGGCCTGGTGAGTTTCATGCTGCTTCCCACGACACCATCATCGTTCGAGTTGCTTGAGCTGGAATGGCTGCCGGGCACGGGTGCGATGCACTTACACGTCGACGCTCGGACGTTGTTGATTCTGATCGCGGTGTCGCTGGCCTTGACCCTGGTGTTGTCGGCCGAACCAACGGCCGAGAAGCAGGCTGTGGCGGATGATGAGGCGTGGAGGCCACCGCTTCAGAAGAGTCTGGTCCTTCTGGCGTTGACGGCGACCCAGGTGGCGGTACTCTCGAGCAGTTTCCTAAGCCGGTACCTCGCGCTGGAGATCGTCGGCCTGTGTATCGGATTGGCGCCGCTGATCGCGTTCCAAGACGGTTTTCGCCGGGCGGGGCGTGTCTATCTGGTGTTGCGGGTCGGAGACGCGGGGTTGCTCATCGCCATCCTGATGTTGATGCAACTGACCGGTATCCTTGATATCACCTCCTCGTTAGCCGCGGCACCGATGCTGGCGCCATCGCAGAGAGCATGGATCGCCGGTGCGTTTGTGTTGGCGGTATGGGTCAAGGTCGGCGCCTGGCCGATGCACATCTGGCTCCGCGATGCTGAGGGTCTTCCCTTCGTCTCACAGGTCTGGCTCTACGCTATCTCGATGCCTCTGTTGGGCCTCTATTTGCTCTACCGCGTGGTGCCTCTGTTGCAGACGGTAAACCCGCTGAGCCATGTTGTGGCGGCTGCAGCGGGCCTCGCGACCCTCGCCGCGCTGATCCTCGCCATCGTCCATCGGGGCCGACCTCAAGCCCTGATGACCTATGTCTGGTCTGCGACAGGAGGTGCCGCGCTGTGCTTGGGAGCCCTTGGCGCACAGCCGATCGTGTGGGTCTGGGTCCTGGCGATGCCGCTCTTTGTGGCGGTGTCGGGGCGCGATGCGAGCGCTGCCCTGGTGCTTGCTGCGGTGCGGATGCGGGAGGCGTATGAGGACACGGTGTCGGAACCCGAAGAGCCGGCTGAAGGGTTCTTCGCAACTGCTATGCGTCGGTTCTATCGCGTCGTGGAGCTGGAGGGTGTCAATGATCTGATGGCGGCTGTTCTGCGCACGCTGGGCTCGCTGGCGCGCTCGGTGCAGCGCTTTGAGCACGCAGCCCTGGATGCTATGGTGTCAGTCACCGTCGGTGCGTTGGGTTTCATGACCCGCCTGACCCAGCGCGTGGAGCACGGCGCACTGGATGGTTTGATCGGTGCCTCTGTAGGGGGGACCCGGTTGGTAGCGCGCCACGTCCAGCGTTTGCATACGGGCCGGCTGCGCTTGAACCTGTTGTGGGTGGTCATCGGATTCCTCGTCGCCTTATTCGTGCTTCTTAGCGGATCGTAACGGCTTAGTTCAGCCGGGAGGGAATCATGGACATACATGTCGTGTTGCTCGTGATGACATTGGGACTTCCTTTGATCTTCGCGATCGTGCTGACCCTGTTTCGCGAGCGGCTGACACGCACAGCAGGCGCGCTTGCGACCATCAGTGCGGGATTGTCACTGCTGTTGGTGCTGCTGCAGTTGCCTGCACTGGAAAGCGGCCTGGAGCCGATGCTGTCGATGGACTGGGTGCCTGCTGCGGGCATCGGGCTGGGTCTGCATTTGGATTGGCTCGCGTTTCCCTTCCTGCTGGTTGAGGCTGCGGTGACATTCGTCGCTATGATCTACGCTATGGGGTACCATCATACCGACTCGCGTACTCCCTACTTCTACGCACTCTTGCTCGTGTTCGCGGTGGGCATGGGGGGGACGACCCTGGCGGACGATCTGTTCCTCTTCTACATCTGTTGGGAGCTGATGTTGGTGGCCTCGGCACTCCTGATTCTGGTCTGGGGTGATGGCGAGCAGCGTGGGCCCGTGGCGTTGATCTATTTCATCTTCACGCACGTAGGGTCGCTGCTCGTGTTGGTGGGATTGCTGACCCTCTTCAATCAGGCCGGCTCCGATCGCTTCGCGGCGCTGCGCGCAGGGGTCACGCTTCCTCCTGCGTATGTTCGCAGCCTGATTACGCTCTTTTTGATTGGTTTCAGTGTGAAGATGGCGGTTTTTCCGGTGCACTTCTGGCTGCCTGGTGCCCATACCGTCGCCCCGATGCCGGTGACGATCATGTTGGCCGCCGCGATGCTGAGCATGGGGACCTATGGGATCCTGCGTTTTCCCTTCAGCCTCTTCTCCTATGATGAGCTGTTGCCCTTTGCCGTGCCGATGATGATCGTGGGTGTGCTCTCAGAGATCTATGGTGCGCTGATGGCCTTTGCGGAAGACGATATCAAGCGGATCATCGCCTACTCGAGCGTGAGCCAGATGGGCTACGTGCTCTTTGGGCTGGGGACGCTCACGTACAATGGCGTCTCGGGGGCCACCCTGCACGTGATGTACCATGCCATCGTTAAGGGCTTGCTCTTTATGGCTGTTGGCCTGGTGATCTACGCTACGGGAGCGCGCCGGCTCAGAGACCTCGGTGGCGTCGGTCGTCAGATGCCGCTCGTCGCTGTGTGCGCCGGCGTTGGAGCCCTTGCGATCGCGGCGACGCCGCCCTTCGGGCCCTTCGATAGCGAGTGGATGATCTTCTCGGGCGCCTTCTCAACGCCGCATACGCTCCTGACGGTCTTTGCGGTCTTCGGATCGCTGCTGACGGTGGGCTACGCGCTCTGGTTCATGGGACGAGTCTTCTTCGGACCGTCCAAGGTAGCCACCGAGAAGCTTCGTCGCCCCCCGCTGACGATGGTCGTTCCCACGGTGGTGTTGGCGGTCCTGGCGCTGGCAGCAGGCATCTATCCGACACCGTTCTTCAATTGGGTGGCACGCGAGTTGCCGCTGCTGATGGGAGGCGCTTGGTGACCTCAGGAAACCTCTGGGTGGTGGCGCCGATGCTGTGGTTAGCGTTCGGCGCCTTCGGCATCTATCTCTTTGCTCGCCTGATCTCGTCGCGCAGCGAGTTGCTGGCCGCCGGCACCGCGCTGATCCTAGTCGGGGCCCTGGTCAGCCTGATCATCCTGGCGCAGGATCCTGCGCTGGTCGCATCGGAAGCCGCTTGGGGCAACTTCGCGCCCGGCGGTGTGGTGCTGCGTGCGCGACCGATCGCCATCCTGGTTTCCGGGATCGCGCTGGGGATGGGGATCTGCGTGGCGATCTACTCCGGTTGCTACCTATCGCTCGATCGGCGCTATACGACCTATTACTCCCTGTTGTTGCTGATGATTCTGGGCCTCCTTGGCATGGTCAAGGCGGACGATCTGTTCACGCTGTACCTCTTCACTGAGTTAATGAGCATCAGTACCTACGTGCTGGTCGCGCTCCGACGCCATACCGATACGGCGGTGGAGGCCGGGTTCAAGTACCTGATCATCGGGGGCACGGGCACGATCACGCTATTGATGGGCGTGGCCCTCATCTACCGAGCGACGGGTACCACCGCGATCGTCGTGCCGTCTTCTCCCGACATCTGGACGCGTGCCGGCATCGCGTGCCTGTGGACCGGATTGGGGATCAAGAGCGCGATCGTGCCGGGACACACCTGGCTGCCGGATGCCTATGGACGGGCGCCCAGCAGCGTCAATGCGCTGTCATCCGCGGCGTTGATCCAGGGCCCACTGTACGTTCTGCTCAGGACCAGCCTTATCTTTGGGCTGACGCCGGAGCGGATCGGGCTGGCCCTGATCCTGCTGAGTTTCGCGAACATGACGGTGGGCAATGTGATGGCCCTGCTCCAGACGAACGTCAAGCGGCTATTGGGTTATTCGACGATTGCGCAGATGGGCTATGTGATGTTCATCTTGGGGGTTGGGTTCCGCCACGGCGAGCCCGAGGCGTTTCGCGCGGGAATCTTCCTGATTCTGGCTCATGCCGTGATGAAGGGGCTGGCTTTCCTGAGCAAGGGGGCGTGTCACTTCTACTGCGGGACGACGACGATCGCCGATCTGCGCGGCATTGCGAGGCGATTGCCCTTTCCGGCGGTTGCTTTCGCCCTGAGCTTGGTCGGTCTGGCGAGCGTGCCTCCCTTGGCGGGATTCTCTGCGAAGTGGTTTCTCCTGTCGCGTGCCATCCAACCTGGTGACCCCCTGGTGATGGCGGGGCTTGTCCTGGTTCTGGTCAACACGGTGGTGTCGCTGGGCTATTACCTGCCGTTGGCGGTGAACGTCTTTGCCGGGGGGGCGGCTCCACAACGCACCCCGGCACCCGACGACGCAGCGGAGGGACGTGTGCCGACGCAGCAGCCGATCTCGAGGCAGGTCGCGATCTCTGTATGGATGGTGATACCGTTAGTTGTCCTGGCCTTGCTGGTGGTCTGGATTGGATTCCAGCCTGACCCGTGGTGGCAGCTCATAGCTACCGTGGAGGCCTTCTGAGGAGGTTGCGTTGGTCGATACGTTTCTACTGAGTCCACCGGTGGCTATCGCGGTTTTCCTGTTGCTGGCCTACGGTCTTTATCGTCTAGGGGGCGTGCTGGCCCCACATCCTAGTTCGCATCCGTTGGCCGACGCTCATCCGGATAAGCATATGACCTATACCGGCGGTGAGATGTTGCCCTCTCCTACGGGCGAGCACCTGGGCTATCGTGCTTTCTACCGGCTAGCGCTGCTCTTCGTGTTGCTCCACGTCGCCGCGTTGGTGCTCTCTACGTTGCCTAGTGACCCGGCTTCGGATCGCTTGGCTGTTCTCTATCTGATTGGGGTGGGTATCGGTGTCTTTGTGCTCACCGAAGGGGGCATTTTATGACAACGCAGGAGATAACGAAGGTCACTCAGCCATCGCGCTTGGGTACGTTGAGGCGCTCGATCGTGCGATGGGCGCGTCGTCGTTCCATCTGGGTCTTGCACTATAACAGCGGTGGGTGTAACGGATGTGACATCGAGATCCTGGACCTGCTCACCCCGCGTTACGATGTGGAGCGGTTGGGCATCCTGAAGGAAGGCTCGCCGCGACATGCCGACGTGTTGCTTTGCACGGGACCGGTGACGCGACAATCCCGTGCGCGCTTAGCTCAGATCCACGCTCAGATGCCTGAGCCGAAGTGGGTGGTGGCGGTGGGCTCATGCGCGACGTCGGGCGGGGTCTTCCAGGGCGGCATCAATGTGCTTGGGGGTATCGATCAGGTCTTGCCGGTCGACCTCTACATTCCCGGCTGCCCGTGTCGTCCGGAAGCGATTATCGATGGGATCGTGAAACTCGTGGAGCTGATACCATGACGGCGCGTAAAGACTCAGCGATCGATCCGCCGCACTACGAATCGGGCGCAATTAAGGAGCAGATCGTACCTGCCCTCCAAACGGCTTTTCCTGATGATATTCTCGATGTGCAGACGATGCCCGTCGACGAGACGGTGACGGTCGTCAGAGTCGAGGGCGTGCGTCAGATCATCCGTCATCTGGTTGAGGAGTTGGATGTGCTCCATCTTTCGACCATCACCGGCCAGGAGATCGAGGAGGGGATCGAGTTGCTCTATCATTTCTGGCGCGGCTCGGGATTGACGCTGCGCGTGGTGCTGCCCCTTGACGCCCTTGAGGTGGCGACGGTGACCGACATCATCCCTGGTGCGGCCTTCTATGAGCGTGAGATTGTTGAGATGCTCGGCGTTACCTTTGCGGGACACCAGGATCCGCTGCGTCTCTTCCTCCCCGACGACTGGGATGGCCCACCGCCGCTACGTAAGGAGAGATCATGAGGAGGATCACGATTCCGATCGGGCCCCAGCACCCGCTGCTGAAGGAGCCCGTTTCGTTTCTGCTGGATGTGGAGGGTGAACAGGTCCTGGATAGCGTCCTGCGATTGGGGTACGTGCATCGCGGGATCGAGCGACTGGCCCAGGAGCGGAGCTACGTGCAGATTGTCCATCTGGTCGAGCGCGTCTGTGGTATCTGCTCACACGTTCACACGACGACCTACTGCAAAGCCGTCGAATCTCTGATGGGCCTTGAGGTGCCGGAGCGCGGCGTCTATTTACGCGCCCTGCTCTGTGAATTGGAGCGCATCCACAGCCACATGCTCTGGTTGGGTGTCCTGGCGATGAATATGGGCTTTGACACGGTCTTTATGTACGCCTGGCGCGATCGGGAGATCGTACTGGATATGATGGAGGATCTCTCAGGCGGGCGCGTGTCTCACGCTGTCAATGTCATCGGTGGGGTGCGCATCGACCTGGATGAGGAGCAGCGCAAGGATATGCTGGCGCGTCTCGCGCAGCTTGAGCAGCAGGTGCTGAGGGCCAAGAACGTGGTCGAGCACGAACGGAGTCTGAGAGCGCGAACCGAGGGGATCGGCATCCTGACGCCGGAGCAGGCTAAGCAGTATTGCGTGGTGGGGCCCGTGGCGCGGGCGTCCGGGCTGGATATGGACTTGCGACGCGACATGCCTCACTTACCTTACAGCGAACTCGATTTCGAGGTGATCACACACGATGCCGGCGATGTATGGGCGCGGACACTCGTGCGGGTCCTGGAGACGGTTGAGAGCGTGCATCTGTGCCGGCAGATTCTCGAGAACCTCCCCGACGGACCGGTCTCCGTCAGAGCCAAGCGACGGGCGCCGGAGGGCGAGGCTATCACGCGCACGGAAGCGCCGCGTGGCGAGGTGATCTACTATGTACGTGGCGACGGCAGCGAGTCGCCCGCACGGCTCAAGATCCGCACGCCCACGCTGACAACGTTGATCACCCTGCCGGAGCAATTGCGCAATGTCGCTGTCGCCGATGTGTCGGTCGTGCTTTCGGGGGTGGATCTATGTATCGCGTGTGCAGACCGGTGAGAGGGAGGTTGAGAGTGTATGGCGTTCGGTGACGTGGGAGCGGCATTGGTCGCATGGTTCCTCTACCCCGGTTTCCTATTCCTGTTTGCCTGTGCTTGGGCCTTTGAGTGGTTCGATCGCTTGACGATCGCCCGCAGCCAGGCGCGCGTGGGTCCTCCCTGGTTCCAGCCGCTGGCTGACTTGATCAAGCTGTTGGCGAAAGAAGATCTGATGCCCACCGGCACGAAAGAGGTCCTGGCAGCGGGGCTGCCGATGCTCGCCCTGGCCTCGAGCCTGACGGCGGTGCTCTACGTCCCGATCGCTGGGCGTGCCGCGTTGTCCTTTGAGGGTGACCTGATCGTCGTGCTTTTCCTCTTGAGTCTACCTGCCCTCTGCTATTTCTTGGCGGGCCGGGTGACCGGGGGCGTCTACAGCCTGTTGGGTGGTAATCGCTCGTTGCTTCAGTACTTCTCCTATGAGGTCCCCTTCATGATCGCGTTGAGCGGTCCGGCGATCTTGGGGGGCTCCTGGTCAATCGCTCAGATCGCCCAGCATCAGGATGCCACCGGGTGGGGTCTGCTGGTCCAGCCGCTGGGTTTCCTGCTGGCGATCATCGGGCTGATCGGTAAGCTCAAGCGCGATCCGCTGGATATCCCCAAGGCCAAGTCGGAGATGGTCGCGGGCTCGTTGACCGAATACAGTGGGCGCAAGCTGGCGCTGTGGCATCTAGCGATGAATGTGCAGGCGGTGGTGGGGGTCTTCTTGCTCGTCAATGCGTTCATGGGTGGGCAGAGCTTCCACCAGCCGCTCTTGAATGGGGTCGGTTTTGCGTTAAGATCGTTGTTGATCGTCTTTGCGCTGTCGGGCTCTAGCGTGCTCTACGCGCGATTGCGCATTGATCAGTTGGCGAATCTGGGGTGGCGGGTGCTGGCGCCCTTGGGACTGCTCCAGATCCTGGTGATTTTGGGAATAGGGAGATAGGTCTATGTCACGCTCAGATGCGCGTCAGTCCGTCGCGGAGCAGGAGAAGTCGGGCCGGGTTAGGGAGGCTCAGGTGAGCGGGGAGGGATCCGCGCTGCGCTCGTTCTTCTATCTCTTGCCGGGCGTGTTGCGGACTCTGCGTAATGGTCCGAGTACGGTTAGTTTTCCCTTTGGACCGCTGGAATTACCGAAGAGCTTCCGGGGGCGCGTCGAGATCGATGCCGATAAGTGTCGAGGCTGCTCGCTCTGCGTGCGTGACTGTCCCGCTTTCGCCCTTGAGCTACGTCGCGAGAGTCGGGACGTCTTCCAGCTGATCTACTATCCCGATCGTTGTGCCTACTGCGGGCAGTGTGAGCTTTCATGTAACTTCGGTGCGATTCGACTCAGCAATGACTTTACTGAGGGCACGTCGGATCCGAGCTCGCTGACCACGGTGTTGGTGTCACGGAACGGCAAGGAGAACGAGGAGCCCTCGTCCTCCTAGGTAGGCTAGACCTTGGCCTTGGCGACGCGAACTGCGGCGCCCTGAGCGACGCTCCTTAGCGACGTCGCGTCACCCATCACCTTGCCGATGATATTCACCGGGCTGTAGGCCCGCGGGTTGCCGTCCGTGCTCGCGGGCGTCGGGCCGAAGAAGATGCAGAAGGCGTTTCCCACCGGCCAGTAGCCCAGGGTTCCGATCTCCACTTCGGCACGGGCCTCCGGGGCCTGGGCCATCTTGACAGGGATCTCGAAGTAGATCTCGTCGCCCCAGATGTTGGCCTCGGCCTGAATCGGAAGTACCTCCCACACCGCCTGGGCGGTGGGGCTGTCATTGAGTTCAGCGGCAATCTTCAGCTGGCCCGCTGTGATCACAATCCTGAACATAACCTGTCCCCCCCTTGGCCTCCATACTCTACACGGCTGCAGTATAGGGTGGAATCGGATGGGGTCAATAGAGCAGGCAGCTCTGGAGGGTCATCCGACGACCTACGCTCTTTGCATATGAGTCAGAATATAGTTAGCCTCATCTCCCTCCAACTCACTCACGGAGTCCTGAGTCTGGAAGATCAGCGTCGGGATCGTGCCCTGCTTGAGCGTCGCGTCGACCATCATGCGGCGATTCTCTCCCCGACCGTAGTTGTAACCGATGCCGCGACTAAGGCCACGGAAAAGCAGCTCGTTGACAGGCGTCGTGGCCTCGACGACCCACGATACATCTTGCTGGTTGATGGCTGTGCTGTGCGCGAAGTTGTAGAGGTGGAACTGCACGACGGAGAGGAACTGGGTCGAGATCTCGTTGCGACCTTCACCCGCTACGCAGAAGCCGGGTGCAAGCTCGGCGAGCTCGCGGATGAGCTTCAGCGAGCAGTCGGCATAGGTCAGCCCCTCCAGGATGGCGTTGTCGCTGTTGTGGATCAGCTGCGAGACATCGACAAAGATACTGTCGAGTCCCAGGTCGCGTATGAGATCGGCCACCTGGCGTGTGAGCTGCCGGCGCCAGGGTGACCAGGCGAGGTGCACGTTGACCAGGATGTTCCAGTCCTTGTTCCCCGGCATCTGCGAGTAGGACTGCGGGGGGCCAAAGCTACCCCAGCCCTCGACCGGCAGCCAACTCCAGCCACCCCAGCGGAGGTCGGTCGGGCTGCGCGTGCAGAAGTCCCGCGCCTGGAAGAAGAGCGGGTGGTCGGGGTTCATCTGGCAGGCGTTCGCGTGGGGGGCCATGTGGAAGCCCATAGCCCGCGCCTTGTCGATAAAGGCCCGGCCCTCTGCGCTGGGCACAAAGGTGGGGTAGTCCTGGTCGTACCGGTGAGGGCGCCAACGGGGCACATGGAGGAAGATCCTGCGCGGCTCAACGCGGGTGGCTAAGGCATCGAGGAGCTCAGGATCCGACGGGCACCAGGACACGGCAAGCTGGAGTTCATCCAGCCATTCGGGTCGCACCGATGCCGCCTCGTCGAGACGATAGGCCCTCCAATACCAGTCGCGGTAACGGAGCACGGGGGCAGTCCACTCCCCCTGATGCGCCGATAGGCGCCAAGCGAGGTTGCCCACGCAGCGGTTCTGCTCCAGCGGGCCGTAGGCCTGGGTGACGAAGGTCGCGGTCTGAGCGCCCTTCTCGTGGCCGATGCGCACCTCTTTGAAGATGTGGCGGTCGTCCCAAGTCTGGACGCTGAAACCGCTGTCCTTGCCCTGGAAGACGAGGAAGCCGGCCTCCCAGGTGTTGGGCCAGGCGGCGCGTTTGCCCGCCATCTGCGGATGGGCGAGGGGCAGCCGGGTGCCCTGTTGAAAGGGGCCGACGACGTCAAGATCCTTGCGGACGCCGGGAATGTTGAGCCCCAGCCCGGCGACACCTCCTTGCATGGTCCACGCCGAGGGCTCGATGAGGATGTCGCCCGTGGCCTCGTCGATGCTGACGCGGATGCTCACATCGGCTTCCCAATCCTCGAGCACAATCTCGGCGATACGGTCGGTGAGCAGCGTCGTGTGGACGTGACTTGCCATCGGATGTACGCCCAGCGGTGAGACCTTGCCGGACTGGTGAAAGAGGTCGAAGCCGGGCACGTCGGCGCCGAGGTCGGCTTCGAGGAAGTCCTCGCCCGTGCGTGCGTCACGAAGGGTGACGATCCGCGCGCCCTCGAACGCGACGACCGTGGTGGCGGATTCGGCGACGAGGCCCCGGTTCGTTTGACGGATCATCGTGGCCTCCTCTACAGACGCCCGGCTGCCCAGGTGATGCCTCGCGAGAGCAGGGCGCGGAAGTTGGCGTTGTCGAAGGCCTGAGCGTCGTGACCCAACGCACAGCAGAAGACTCTCGCCTTGCCGAAGGCGCGTGCCCACGCAAGGGCGTGCATGCTGTGCGGATGGTCGGTCGTCAGCAGGACATGGGACTCCGGTCCGGGCTCGTTGATCGTGTAGGTCTCGTCAACCATGGGCCAATCCGCGAGGCCGCGCGTGATGGGATGTTGAGTGTCCTCGATGTGCAGGTCGATGTGTTGGTCGTGGTGGTAGCCCAAGCCGCGCTCCTCAATGCCGACCAGGTCTGACCAGAAGGGCCACCCACGGAAAGCCATCAGGGCGTGGTGGAGCACGACGATGCCCTGTGGAGTTTGTCCGAGACGGGATAGCGTTGCGTGGACCTTGTCATCGCTGTCGGGCGTCGCCTGATGGAAGTTGTAGAAGAGCAGCACGTCGTACCAGTCGCGGACCTTGCCCGCGTCGGCGACGTAGTCGTCCAACGTCTGGGTATAGGCGTTGACGTTTGGCAGCACCCGGAAGAGGCGGGTGAAGGCCGGCACGTCGAAGGCGTGCTCTCCGGTGATGACGGCGGTCCTGATCTGTAGATCGGTCATGGCTACCTCCTCGATC
>CAZYYC010000128.1:10216-11451 GCA_964650935.1 uncultured Anaerolineales bacterium | reverse complement strand
TTGGTGACGGCAAAGAACACTGGCGCACCAGTGTGCTGAACTTCTCACGCACCTACGTCAAGAGCGGTCTGAAGGGTCGCGCGATCACCCGCGATATCGAGTGGGGTATCTCGGTGCCGGTAGAGGGCTATGAGGACAAACGCCTCTATGTCTGGTTCGAGGCTGTGATCGGCTATCTTTCGGCAGCGATCGAGGAGGCCGGTCTGCGCGGCGCACCGGATCTCTGGAAAGCGTGGTGGTATTCGCCTGACGCGGAGAGCCATTACTTCATCGGCAAGGATAACACCGTCTTCCACACCGTGATCTGGCCCGCCGAGCTGATCGGGGTGGGGCGGATCTATGAGGATGACCCGGGATGCACGCTGAATCTGCCGACGGATGTGCCCGCCAACGAGTTCATGAACCTCGCGGGAGCGCAGTTCTCCAAGAGTCGCGGTCATATGATCAGTCTCCCGGATCTGCTCTCGAGGTATGACCCTGACGCACTGCGCTTCTACGTGACGGTCATCATGCCCGAGACAAGTGACAGCGACTTCTTGTGGGACGACTTTGTCCAGCGCAACAATGGCGAGCTGGTCGGCGTTTGGGGTAACCTTGTACATCGGGTTCTCTCCTTCACGCACCGGCACTTCGGCGTGGTGCCCGAGGCCGGCGCGCTAGGTGACGTCGACCGCCGACTTCTCGACCGGGTCGGTCAGGGTTTCGGGCTCGTCGGGGACCTCCTGGGGTCGTGTAACTTCCGTGCTGCTATGGCTGAAGCGCTGGGCTTAGCGCGCGAGGTCAATCGCTATCTGGAAGTCAAGGCACCGTGGACGCAGGTCAAGTCCGATCGCGATGCCGCCGGTACGACGCTTCACGTCGCGCTGCAGGCGATCAATGCACTCAAGGTGATCATGGCGCCCTTTCTGCCGTTCTCGTCTGAGAAGCTTCACGCCGCTCTGGGCTATGACAGCCCCCTTTTCGGCGACCTGCGCATCGAGAACGTCGGTGATCACGATGTGCTGAGATATGATCGTCGGCGTGCTACCGGGCACTGGCAGGTTGATACGTTGCCGGCGGGCCGACCTCTCGAGCGACCGACGCCGCTCTTCGAGAAGCTTGACGAAAGCGTTGTGGACGACGAGATCGCGCGCATGGGTGGGTAGCATGGTGGAGGGCTGGGGGTGACCGGCCTCGCCACAAGATCGCGCCGACGCCGGCATATTGAGATCGTGGGGCTGACGTGTTGGCTGGCT
>CAZYYC010000128.1:0-10206 GCA_964650935.1 uncultured Anaerolineales bacterium | reverse complement strand
TACTCACCCTGCAGGTGCAGTCGATCTGGTGGGATGAGGGGATCAGCCTTCACCTGGCGACATTGAGCTGGTCGGAGATCGTCGCTGATCGTGCTGCGAACATCCATCCGCCGCTCTACTTCTTCCTGTTGAAGGCGTGGACGGCGCTGACAGGAGCCACAGCCTTCTCGGGTCGCTACCTATCCGCGCTGGCCTTTGCGCTTCTGCCGGCAGCTGCTGCGAGATTTGTCGGACGACGGGCCGGTCGGCGCGCGGGGGAGCTCTGTGCCCTCTTGGTGGCGTTGGCCCCCCCCTTCATCATCTATGGGGGCGAGCTGCGCACCTACGCTCTACTACCCCTCGGTGTCCTGGCCCTGTGGTCGTTGGCCTGGCCCGTGCAGGGCGGTGCTACGTCACGCGTCGCGTGGGTCACGCGGGGTATCTGTCTGGCGGCGGTTCAGGCGACGCTGCTTCTGCTGCACTATGCTGGGGCGATCGCAATCGCGGCGGCGGCTGTGATCTATGCGGTAACGACGCTGGGCGATGCCCCATCCAAGGGGCGTGCGTCCGAACGTATCGCCGCATGGCTCCTGGGCATGGGCCTGACGGCGCTCTTCGTGGGGCCGTGGGCCGCTATGGTGGTGAGGATGGGCGGTCGAGGCCTGACACAGCAAGCAGGCCTGGGGAACGTCTTCGCTACGCCCGCCCCTGTCGCCTATGTGGCCAGTCTGATTGCTATGTTCCACACGACGGGGCTGCCCAACGCCGTGGGTGATGGGCTGCTGGTGCGGCCCACGGCGCTGCTCGGCGGCCTGATGGCCCTTGCGCTCGCCCGGGCGTGCCTGCGGCAGGGCCGTCGCTTAGGGCCTCACCGTACTCTCGTTGCCGGCGGAAGGACATGCGATGACGCCCTGCTCCGGGGTTTGGTCGTATGGTTGGTGCCCTTCCTGAGTGCGCCGTTCCTCTGGTGGCTCAGTCCGCAGTCGCACCCACGCTATCTGTTCCCCTTTGTCCTGGGTGGATGGCTGGTCGTCGGATTGCTGGTGGCTGACCGGCGGGTGGGGCGCCTGGTGCGGCATGCGCTGCTCGCGACGACGCTAACGGTGAGCCTGCTCGGTATGTTGGCCTACCTGACCGATCCTGCCTATGCCAGGAGCGACGTCCGGGCCGTCGCAGCACACGTCCGAGCGACCGCCCGCCCCGGTGATGTCGTGGTGGTGCCCCATACGGACTGGTCCCTTCCGGCCTACGATCTGGGTCCTGCCGAGGTCGTCATGTCGCCGCCAACCTTCATGTGGGAGACTGACGCTGCCAAACTTGCTGCGGCTCTCCCACGTGACGCCGTCGTCTTTGTGATGGATTACGGGCGCGGCGCTGTGGACCCCGGCAGGGGCCTCCGTGCAGCGCTGGCTGGGGCCGGTGTGTTGACATCACGCGTGGGCTTTTCGGGGGTGAGTCTCGAATCCTATGTGATGCGTGAGCCTCCGGCGCCGATGCCATGTCAACCGTTGCCCAGAGCCTGCCTGACCGGGAGCGACCTGTGCGTGGTCGGTGCGGCCCTTCACCCCGAACCGCTCAGCGGAGCGGCGCTTGCGGTACGCGTCTGTTGGCAAGGGGGAGAGCCGGCCTCTCGATACGGAGTGGCGCTACGCCTCTACAGCGAGGAAGGCGTGCTGGTCGCGCGCCACGACGAGATCCTGGTCAATGACAGGGCTCAACCCTCTGACCTGTGGGCATGGGGCGACCACGCGTCCTACCACGTAGCGCCACTGCCGGTAGGGCTGTTACCCTTACCGTACCGCCTTGAGCTCGGTCTGTTCGACTGGACGGAGCCTTCGCGCGAGGTGCGATGGGTTGATGTGCACGGTACGATGGTGAACTCGCTCGACGTTGGCGCGGTGTCGCCGGCGACGTCTCCGTGGCTAGACGTGTCGCTCTATGGTCTGACGATGCCCTCAGATGCGCCGATTGGGCCGATTGTTGAGGGGATCACCTTGGAGTCCGCCCGTCTCGATCGGAATCAAGTGGCGCCGGGAGAACGGATCTATGTGACGAGCCAATGGCGTCTGCTGACGCCGCCGGCAGAGGCGACGCGACTCGAGCTGTCGTTGGTGAGAGAGGGCACGATCCTCTCCACCGCGAGCGCTGGGAGGATTGCGGCCGATTGGCCTGTGGGCCGTCCCCTGATGTTCTCCGCGCCGCTCATGGTACCGGCGGATGTGGCGCCGGGCGTAGCGGATGTCGTGATCTCGATCAGGGAACGGCGGATGGAGCTGGGCGAGGTGGAGGTGCGCGCCACAGACCACCTGTTCACCGTGCCGATGATAGGTTATACTCTTGAGGCCGGCGTCGGGCAGGTTGCCTCGCTCGTGGCCGTCGATCTCGACGGCAGCTCGGTCGAGTACGAGGCGGGTGCCGTGATGCCGCCGGTTGTCGAGGTGCGGGCCGGCACGCCGTTGACGCTAACGTTGGTCTGGCGAGCCGGGACCGGAGCTGCAGACCGTGACTGGAAGGTATTTGCACATCTAGCCGCCGACGGGCGTATCGTGGCTCAACACGATGCTGTGCCTGTAGCCTGGTCGCGTCCGACCACCGGCTGGATCGAGGGCGAGGTACTGGTGGATCAGCATCCGTTGGCTTGGGAGGCGGAGGAATTCGTAGGAAACGCACGGCTCGTGGTTGGGTTCTATGATCCGGATTCGGGAGAGCGTCTGCTCTGGGACGATGGGCATGACGCTCTGGTGCTGCCGATGTCCATCGAGATCCATCCCTAACCATCTTGAAGGAGACTTGTGATGCGGTTGGAGGGGAGTGAGGATGTCGTCTGAGACGATGCGGCGCTGGGAGCGCTGGCTCTATATCGTCATACTTGTGTTGGCGCTCATCAGTCGTTTCGCCGTCCTGGGCGATCGCGCTATCAGCCACGACGAGAGCATCCACACGAAGTTCTCGTGGAATCTCTACTCAGGGGCGGGCTTTCAGCACAACCCGATGATGCACGGGCCTCTGCTCTTTGAGGCTACCGCGTTGACCTATTGGCTGTTCGGTGTGAACGACTTCACGTCGCGTATCTTCGTGGCTGCCCTGGGCGTGCTGCTCGTGATGACGCCGGTGCTCTTCCGTCGCTGGCTGGGGCGTATGGGGGCGATCGCCACGGCCGTGCTCCTCCTCCTGTCGCCATCAATCTCTTACTACTCGCGCTACATCCGCCACGATGTGCCGCTGATGATCACCGCCGTGCTGCTCCTCTGGGTGATCCTGCGGTTCCTTGAGTCCGGTAAGGGGAGCTGGCTTGCGTGGTTGGCGGCTGTCTTCTCGCTGATGTACGCGACGAAGGAGGCCTCGTATATCTACACCGCCATTTTCGCGGCCCTGCTCTTCCTGCCCTTCGCCTGGCAAGTCTTCGCGGTACGCTGGGAGCGCGAGCGCCTGTATCGTCCCTTCGTGGTTCTGATTGCCCTGGGTATCGTGCTAGGGCTGGTCTTTGTTGCAGCCATGGGCCAGGGCGAGCTTAGCCATGTTGATCTGGACGAATCCGGCCACAGTCGGGCGACGAACCTTTTGATTCCCCTGTGGGGGCGCATCGCTGCTGTGGCGGCGATGGTGGTTCTGGGTGCGGCCCTGGTGATGATGCGACGCGGTGTGGGTGAGGCCATGCTGCGTCAGCTGCCTCTCTTTGATGTGCTGATGGTGGTCGGCACGCTGACTCTGCCCCTGGGCACAGCGTTTCTCATCAAGTTCGCGGCGGGCGTGGATATGGACATCGTCTATGAGGCGGTACGGACCGGCAACTTTGGCTCCGTCCCCACCTCAGCCATGGTGGCGATCGTCGGCGTCACCGCGGCGACATTGGTCCTCTCGATCGCCTTCGGGTTATGGTGGGACCGTAAGCGCTGGCCCAGGATCGCTTTGATCCACTACACGATCTTCATCGTCCTCTACACGACGGTATTCACTTGGGCGTTCGGTGCGCTTTCAGGCCTGATCGGCGGGCTGGCCTATTGGTTGGCTCAGCAGGGGGTGCGGCGCGGGGATCAGCCTGGCTACTACTATCTGTTCATCGGCTCCCTCTATGAGTATCTGGCGATCACGTTGTCAGGGCTTGGGGCCGTGGCTGCCCTTGCGCAGGTCGTCCGTGCGCAGCGCTCTCGTGTGTCCGGATCAGAGCTCAAGGGCGGAGCCGAGGAGAGGGTATCATCTGAACTTGAGACCGAGCCGCCCTCCTCGTGCGAGGATGAGTCTCCTCGCGGTTCGGCCCGACCGGGTCTAGAGCTCTCGTTGTGGTTCCCACTGTTTCTGCTCGGTTGGACGGTCGCATCGTGGGCGGCTTACACGCTGGCCGGAGAGAAGATGCCGTGGCTGTTGGTCCATATTACGTTGCCGAGCGTCTTCCTCGGCGGTTGGGGAATCGGACGAATGCACGAGAACCTGTCGTGGGGGCGCCTGCCGATCAGGGCCGTCTGGATCTCTGTCGCTGCCCTGCCCCTGACCGGAGCCTCCCTGGTCGTGCTGGGGGCGAACGGCGCAGCCCTGGTGCGATACCTCCGAGAGGGTGTGTCGCCGGCGGGGCTCAACCTCGCCCAACTCAACGCCCTGGGGTTGGTCCTCGGTGGGCTGGTCGGTACATTGGCCTTCGGAGCCGGATTGGCGTGGGCCGTGCGGCAGGTAGGTCTGCGCCGCAGCCTGGGCATTGCGGGGCTCTGGTTGGTAGCGGCGATGACGGCCCTAACGCTCCGGACCTCAATCAGGCTGAACTTCGTCACGTACGATCTCGCGACGGAGTTTCTGGTCTATGCACACGGTACGCCCGACATCAAGCTGGCCCTGGAGCAAGTGCGTGAGGTCTCGTGGCGCGAGACGGGGAGTTCCTCCGACGTGCGCGTGGCCTATGGCGAGGATGGCTCGTGGCCCTTCACGTGGTATATGGTCGAGTTTCCCAACAACTACTTCTACAGCATGACGCCCGATCCGGGCATGCTGCGCGACTGCCCGGTCGTGATCGCCGGCACGCCTCAGTATGGGCCTGTTGAGGACATACTGGGCGATGACTATGTGTCCTTTGAGTACCGTTATCTATGGTGGCCCCTTCAGGATTACTATGGTCTGACATGGACCCGGATCCGTGACGCGGTGGCGGATGCCGATATGCGCGGGGCGCTTTGGGACATCGTCTGGCGACGCGACTACGTTCGCTATGCACAACTGAAGAACCCTGCCCGTCCATTCACACTGACGGACTGGCCCTATCGTAAGGAGTTCCGCCTCTACGTTCGGCGCGACGTCGCGGAGGCCATCTGGCCTGACGCCCGCCCTGCGGGATTGGCTCAACTCCAGCCGGCTGCTACACCGCCCCCTGATCCCTATGGCGTTGGCGCTCGGCTGTTGGACCAGGTCTCGCGTGTCTCCCTGCCGGGAGCCGTCCTGCGGGGTATGGCTGTGGCGTCCGACGGGACGATCTACGTGGCGGACACGTTGAACCATCGTGTCTGGCGCGTCGACGGCGAAGGGGGCATTGACTCGTTCGGCGGCTATGGTGCCGATCTCGGGCAGTTCAACGAGCCGTGGGATGTGGCCATTGGTGCCGAGGGCAACATCTACGTTGCTGACACGTGGAACCACCGTATTCAGAAGTTCGACGCTGACCTCCGTCCTCTGGGGTCGTGGGGGGGCATTGTCCAGGTGACGATGACCGGGATTCCGACGGCTCAAGGCCTCTTCTATGGGCCGCGCGGCATCGCGTTGGGCCCCGAGGGCGAGCTCTTTGTGGCCGACACCGGTAACAAGCGGGTGCAGGTCTTCGATGCGGATGGCGGCTTTCTGCGGGAGTTCGGCGGGTGGGGAAGCGGGCCGGGCAAGCTGGACGAACCCGTCGGGATTGCGATCAGCTCGGAGGGCATCGTCGCTGTCGCCGACACATGGAATCGGCGCGTACAGCTATTCGACCGGCAGGGGCTGGTCCTTCAGCAGTGGTCGGTCCCGAGCTGGAACACCGATCATCCCGACGACAAGCCTTTCGTCACCTGGGATGCTTCAGGCGCGCTCTATGTGGCGGATGCTCTGCAGCGACGCGTGCTCGCGTTCGACGCCGACGGCGCTTTCCGGTGGGCTCTCAGCGCGGCGGCGGGAGCCAACCTGAGCTTTCCTCAGGGGCTGTTGGTCAGTGATGGCGTACTCTACGTGACCGATGCCCACGGCGGTGAGATCATCGGCTATAACCTACCCTAGCCGACCGCTCACGTCCTAGCGGGGAAGCTCGGGTATCCTGTGATCTCGCGGATCTCCTCGTAGAGCGGCTGCAGGCGCTCGTACATGCGGCGGTAGACCCGGTGATAGAGTTCGTTGTAGATCTGTTGAGCCTGATGGTTGGGCTCAAAGACCCTGCCGATCCGCGTCATGGCACCTACGGCGCTCTCGAAGTCAGGATATAACCCCAGTCCTACTGCAGCGTCGATGGCGGCGCCCAGCCCCGATGTCTCGTAGGTGTGAGGACGCGCAGTGTACATGCCGAAGATGTCGGCGGTGAGCTGGAGGGCGGCATCGCTTTGTGATCCGCCGCCCGAGACCCGAAGCTCGGTCACCTTAGTGCGGCTCCGCTTCTCCGTGCGCTCCTTGGCTTCGCGTAGTGCATAGGCCAGCCCTTCTAGGATGGCGCGGTAGACGTGCGCGCGCGTATGAATGCCTCCGAAGCCAATGATGGCTCCCTTGGCTTCCGGCCCGGGGATGCGAAGGCCGGGCGACCAATAGGGCTGGAGAATCAGGCCCATGGATCCCGGGGGCGCTTCGTTGACCAGATCGTCGAAGAGCTCCTCAGGTTCGATGCCGCGCTCATCGGCGAGCATCTGTTCCGGGTGTCCGAACTCCTCCTTGAACCAACTCACCATCCAGAAGCCGCGGTTGACGCCGATCTCGAGGTTGTAGCGCTGGGGCACCGCAGCGGGATAGGGCGGGATGAGGGGGATGACCTCGACATACTTGGCGTGGGTGGTATTGATGGTGGCGGTGGTGCCGTAGCTGAGACACCCGACCTCCGGCTCGATCGCGCCCGCGCCGATGACCTCACACGCCTTGTCTGCTGCAGCAGCGATGAGCGGTAGCGGCTCGGGCAGGCCGATCGCCTGGGTGGCGGAGGCTGTGAGCATCCCGAGCGGTTGAGCGGGAGGCACGAGCCGTGGAAGCATCGCCGGATCTACGGGCACGGCGCGCCACTTCCAGTCCCAAGGCTTGCTCCAGGCCAGGGCCTTGTAGTCGAAGGGGATATATCCCACCTGGGACCCTACTGAATCGACGAACTCCCCCGTGAGCTTGTGGGTGAGATATCCGGAGAGCAGCAGATACTTGTGGGTGTTGCGCCAGATGTCGGGTTGGTGGATCCGGATCCAGTTGGCCTCGGCCTCTGCTTGTAGATAGGCAACGGTTTCCGACATGCCGGTGAGTCGGAAGAGCTGACCCCAGAGACCGCCGACCGGTCGCAGCGTCTCCACGCGTCGTTGGTCGAGCCAGACGATAGCGGGTCGCAGGGGGTGACCCTGCTTGTCGACGTTGACCATGGTCGCTCGCTGAGTCGTCAACGCGACGCCTGCGACGGCCTCAGGCGGCACCGGGCTTTCCTGCCATAACGCGTGGCAGGCCTCGCGCAGCTTATCCCAGTAGAGATCGGGGTCTTGCTCGGCCCAGCCTGGCCTGGGGGAGACGTAGGGCTGGATGGCGATCTTGTGCTTTGCGACTAAGGTGCCGTTGAGGTCAAAGAGCAGGGCGCGAACGCTCTGCGTGCCGATGTCAATCGCCAGTACGTGGTCTTTCATCGTTGTCTCTTCACCCTCTGGGGCGTCGCGCCGCGTGAATGAACGTAGTATAGGGGCGTGGGCTGAGTCGTCAACTCGTCGATGTGCTGTGATGTGCGCTGATTCGTGATAAGATGGAAGCTACCACAGAGAGGAGCTACCGATGGACTACACCTATGCAGAGATTGCCAAGATGATCGATCACTCACTGCTCAACCCGACGCTCCAGACCGATGATCTGGAAGCGGGTATCCAGGTCGCGCTCGACTACGACGTCGGCAGTGTATGCATCATGCCCTACTACCTGGCCCGCTGCGCCGAGCGACTAACGGGTAGTACGGTCAAGGCAAGTACGACGATCGGCTTTCCCCACGGCGGGCACACGACCGCAGTGAAGGTTGCCGAGGCCCGGCAGGCGCTGGCGGATGGCGGGCAGGAGCTCGATATGGTTGTGAACATCAGCAAGGTCCTTAGCGGCGATTGGGACTACGTGCGTGCGGATCTCGAAGCGGTCATCGCCGTCACGCACGATGCGGGGCAGAAGGTCAAGGTGATCTTCGAGAACTGCTATCTTGACGACACGGCCAAAGTCAAGCTGTGTGAGCTTTGTGGCGAGCTCAAGGCAGACTGGGTCAAGACCTCCACCGGCTATGGCAGTGGCGGCGCCACGGATGCCGACCTCAAGCTGATGCGCAGCCACTCTCCATCCTACGTCCAGGTGAAGGCTGCAGGAGGCGTGCGAACGCTTGATCGCCTGCTGCAGGTGCGAGCGCTGGGTGTAACAAGGGTAGGGGCCTCCGGCACGATCGCGATCCTTGCAGAGGCGCGCCGGAGGCTCGGTTTGCCTGAGATCGGCCGGCAGGGCCCCGAGCCGGAAGGATACTAGGCCTAGGCTATCGGACGCGGATGGCGCCGGATCCCTGATCGATGTTCAGTGTAATCCGGTTGTCGGCCCGATCGAATCCGGGCGTCTCCCAGGTGCCGTCGCCATCCGGCTCTCCGGAGATGAGAACGAGCCGATCACCCGGGTCGAAGTGCCCGCTGCCCGCATCGAGCACGATACGCAGGCCCACATCGGACGTGGGCCGCAGCAGCGTAGCGCCTGAGCCGCCATCGAGGTCTCCGTGAAAGCTGCCGGTGCTGGGAAGCGTCAGGTCGATGGCTCCGGACGAGCCGTTGATCCGTAGATGACTGAGGCGGAGACGGCTCAGGTCGAAGCTCGCGCTTCCCGAGCTCGCGTCGAGTCTGAGATCGAGCGTCACCTCCGGTGAGAGGCGGATGTCCCAGCGGCTCTCGCTGTCGTCAAAGCTCAGGTTGCCGTACGGGATGCCCTGAAGATAGGTGTCGAGCGTGACGTCGGCCTCGCTGCCTGATCGCTGGACCTCGAAGGCCATCTCACCGCGGTAAGCGACATCCGCCTCCAGCAGGTTGGGTGAGTCATCCAGGGCGCTGAGGTATCCGGGCGCGCTTGTCCAATCAATCGAGACCGAAGCACGTTCGATGCCGTCGAGAGGGTAGCTGACGTGCTCCGTCTTGAGCGCCGCCGGTCGGGCCAACTCCACCAGGAAGGGGATCTGCTCGGCGAAGACCGCGATGCCGATCGCCATCCCCACAAGGGCTAAGAGCAGGACCCCACTGGCGATGGCGCCTGCCACTGAACGTCGTCCTATGAGGACATCGATGCCCAGCGCGATCAGGGCCACAGGCCAGAATCGCCACAGAATAGCCCACCCTGTGGACGGAATCAGGCCCATGTTAGAAAGCAGCAGTAGTGCGCCGAAGGTGATGAGCGCGATCGGCCAGAAGAGGGACCGTCGTGTGCTTGGTCTTCGTGGTTCCTGTAGCTCCATAGTTGCCTCCATACCATGCCTTATTGTCTAGCCATATATACGGTGAACCGGGTATGGAGTTGCGCAACCAGGCTTCCTCCGGGAAGCCGCAGGCCTCGGCGACGCCTGCTTCGTGCCCCAACGCCTGGGCTTCCCGGAAGACCCGTCGATGGTGGGATCTAGGGAGCTTGGCGCTCCTTCACGCCGAACATCGAGGGAGGCAGGATCAAGAAGAGGGTGTTGGTCGCGATCCCCACGATAGCAGCGAAGACGATAGCGGGGATGCCGTTCGGGAAGAGGACCGGGATCGCAAAGGGAAAGAGTCCGTTCGGCATTCCGATGGCGCCGCCGACGCCGAGGACGAGAATCACCGACCCGATGGCCAGATTCTTGGGATCGAAGAGGTTCACCTTCTCGCTCTGGATCAGGGCGATGCCCTGCTTGCCGATCACTCCGAAGAGGTAGATCGACAATCCGCCGGTGACGGCAACAGGGATCGTGTTGACCAGGGCAGCGAGTTTGCCGATGAAGCCAAGCACCATCGCGATGCCGCCTGCAGCCATCAAAACGGCGACGGAGTAGTTGCGTGTGATGGCCATAAGCGAGTTGTTCTCACC
>CAZYYC010000127.1:0-11623 GCA_964650935.1 uncultured Anaerolineales bacterium | reverse complement strand
CAGTGGACCGGCACCGCGTGGACCGGGCTGATCAGTGGTGGTCAGAACGGTGTGAACGGTTGGGCCACCGGGCTCGACTACCGTGCCGGACGCCTCTACGTGGTGGGCCAGTTTGACCAGGTCGGCGGCTTGAGCGCCGCCCATCGTGCGCGCTGGTCGGCCCCGCTGCACCGCTACCATATCCCCACCAACACATGGTCGACGCAGCAGAGCGCCGTCCCCTTCATCCCCACGACCGGTGCGGCGCTGACGCACGACGACGACGGCGATCTCTATGCCCTCCCGGGAGGCCGGTCGCCGGCCTTCTACCGCACCACCTGGGATGCCCAACTCTGGGAGCCGCGCGCCGACCTGCCCTCGGGGGCCGGGCCCGGCAGTGCCCTCACGTGGGCTGCCGGGAGCATCTATGCCCTGGTGGGGAACACCAGGACGTTCTGTGCCTACAGCCCCCAGGTCAACAGCTGGGACTGCTCGCTGGCGCAGACGCCGGCGACGCCCGATGACGGGGCAGCGCTGAGTTGGGACGGGCGAGACTGGATCTACGCCGTTGTCGGCGGCAATGGGCGCCACTTCCTGCGCTATCACATCCCGTCCGACCGTTGGCAGACCCTGGGGGACGGAAGCGTCGTGACCCCCGGCGACGCCGATACCCCGAGCGGCGTCCGAGCAGGCGGGGCCATCGCACGCATCGGCAGCGAGTTGTTTGGCCTGCCGGGGGGGAGCGCTGCCGCTCTCTGGCGCTACAGTCCGGTCGCCATCTATCCTGAGAAGCTGAGGCTCAACGGGACGGCCTTCGTCGCACCGGAGACCTCAGCCGCCCCGCGCTGGATCAACCTGGATACCGCCGACGACGACTTCCTCGTTGCCGAGACGGACAGCGCCTGGGTTGCGGGGGATGACACCGTATGGGCGCCGTCGGCGTTGCTGACCGGTCGCACCGAACTGACGCACCGGGCAGCCGACTTCGTCGACGCCGCCCGCCACATCTACCGTCTGGACGCCGACTCGGCGCTCACCGCCGGCTACCATCTCTACCGTCCCCCCACGTGGGTCGCCGCCGATGGCAGCGAGGAGTTCACCCGGATCGCGGACGCCCTCAGCAGTGGCGCCAACCACGTCTTCATCCGCCCGGGCATCTACCGCGAGCGGATCCGTCTCATCAGCGGCGTGTCCGTCATCGGCGCCGGCGCCGATCAGACGATGATCCAACCTCCCGGGCCTGGCGCTCAGCCTGGGGCGCTGGTCCAAGCGGTCGGTGTGACCGGCGCCCGCCTATCGGGCGTGACCCTGGACGGGCTCGACCTGGGCGTTGACGGGATCCACGTGTCCCAGGGAGCCCGGTCGCTGATCCTCTCCCGCACCATCATCCGGGGGACCGCCACGGCCATCCACCTGGACGGTCCGCAAACCGAGCTGGAGGTGGTCAACAACACCATCGTGCAGAACCACGATGGACTGCGCGCGACCTCCTGCGCGCCCCTGGACCTGCGCAACAGCGTCTTCGCCTACCACAGCGGCACAGGCCTGGCCTATGATGCCGGCTGCACTACGCCGCGCCTGCACACCTACAACAACTTCTGGGCCAACGCGCTCGACATCAGCTCGGGGAGCCCCGGAGCGGGCGACTTCTTCCTGGACCCCCTCTTCGAGGACGCCCAATGGCAGGATTTCCGCCCTCGCGAGGACTCACCCCTCATCGATGCCGGCAATCCGGCCGACCCGGCGCCGCCCGGGACCGGGACCCGGGTGGACGTGGGCTACCTTGAACGGGGCCGCGCCGCCTTCTATGTCGACGACGACTACTGCAAGGGATGCCCGAACGACGGCCTCACCTGGCAGGTAGATGCCTTTGACCGCATCCGGGAGGCCCTCGATGCAGCCGCGACGACGCTTGGGGCCTACACCGGCGCAGCCCGGCGACCTCAACTCACCGTCGGCGTCGCCCCAGGGCTCTACACCGAGCACGTGACCCTTCCCAGCTACGTGCGCCTCGTGGGAGGGGCTTCGCCCACGTCCGGTGACGAGGTGATCATCGAGGGAGGCGCCACCGGCACCCCCCTGAGCTTCAACGGCGTGATCCACGCCGAGGCGCGCGGCCTCACCATCACCGGTGCTGCCGCTGCCGGCATTGAGGTCCTGGGCGCGAGCAACGCCATCACCATCACGCGCAACCTCATCCGCGACAACCCCACCGGCGTGGCGTTCAGGGATCAAGCCACCGGTGTCGTCACCTTCAACACCCTGGTAGGTAACAGTGAACACGGCATTTCCGCCCATGGTCAAGCGACGTGGGCCCTGGTGGAGAACAACCTCCTCCACGGCAACGCCGTGGGGCTCCACGCATCGTCCGGTGGGCAGCTCTTCAGCGCCTACAACCTGCTCAACAACCTCCGGGACTACGAGGACGTGCGCGCCGGCGAGGGCGATCTCGAGCAAATCGACCCCCGCTTCCGGCCCGGTAGCTATCGCATCGACGTCAGCTCGCCCGCCGTCGATGCAGCCTCGCCCGCCGCGGAGGTCCCGGCGGGCGGCGGCGCGCGAGCCGACATCGGCTACCACGAGCTGCCGGCGGCACCGGTCACACTCTTCCTCGGACGTGAGGGGAGCTCGACGGCCCTGGGGAGCGCAGGCGTAGCCGGCGTCGAGATGGGCGTCGTCTACGTGGAAGATCCCCACCGCCCGGTCACAGAGACGTACCCCACCACCTGGGAGATGGTGGCGCTCGAGTCACCCGGTCGGACGCTGTCCTACTGGCGCACCACCGTGACCCCAACCCACGAAGGACTGCATCGTCTGTACACCCGCGCGACCGACGTCGTGGGCAACCGTGAGGAGGATCCCGACGTGTGGTACGCGGGCGCTTTCGTCACCGACGCCACACCGCCTGAGGTCGGCTGGCGCTCACCCTCCGGTGGCAGCCTGCTGACCTCGCCCCTTGAGCTGCGCGCCGCTGTGGCCGACAGCGCCGGGGGTGCCTTCTCAGTCGAGGACATCGCGTTCGTCGTCAATGGCGAGAGGCGCACGGCGCAGTGGGCCGCCGATCCCTGGGACCCGGCCGGCGCGGCGCCACGCAGCTTCCGCTCATGGCTGACCCTCTCCAACGGCACGCACGTGGCCTATGCCGTCGCCACCGACAAGGCCGGCAACCTCGGTCAGAGCGCCCCGGTGACCTTCACGATCACCGGGCAGGTGCCCCCACCCGCCGACCCGCCCGCCCTGGCGGTCCACGCGCCCGAGATGGGCAGCGTGGTGACCTCGTCCGTCACCTTCCGCGGCACCGCCTCCGACCCTCACAGCGGCATCGCCGCGGTCGAGCTCAGCCTGGACGGCGGTTATCTCTGGCGTCCGGCCCGGCGCGACGGCGACACCTGGCACCTCGAGTGGCAGCTGCCCGAGAGCCGGGAGGCCGTCAGCTACCCGGTGGTGGTTCGGGCGACCAATCACGCCGGCGTCGTGACCGAACGTCCCTGGCGTGTCACCGTGGACACCGTCGCACCGACGGGGCTCGACCCGGTGATCTTCAGCGCACCCGTGGGCACCCACTTCGACAAGCCTACCCCCCTGACCGTCACCTGGAGCGCACCGGTGGACGGCGGCGGGGAGGCCTTTGCGCTCCTCGCGATCGACCGGGTCAGCGACACGCTCCCCACAGCGCCGGAGCATCGGCTTCCCGGCAACCAGGGCGGGCGGCTGCTGGACCTGCCGGGAGCATGGTACGTACATCTCGGCGCCCAGGATACCGCCGGCAACCAGTTCACCCGCCATTACGGCCCGTGGTATGTGGGCACGCAGGGGGACCCCACCGTGCCCTGCGCCGACCGCCGCCACGCCATCGTCATCGACGGCACCCTTGATCTGACCAACGCCGAGTGGCGCAGCGACGAGGAGCTCCTGGACGACGATGAGCGCCCGATGCTGCTTGGGACGGGATCGGGCGGGCGACAGGCCCTTTATGCCACGTGGGACGGCAGCGCCTTCTACCTCGGCTGGCAGGGCGCGTGGTGGCAGCTCGATGGGACGCTGTGGGCCTACCTCGACACCGGCGCCGGCGGGTCCGACATGCCGGTGGATCAGGGGGCCACGGGCCCGCTCCCCTTCGCCGCGAACTACGCGATTCAGGTCGCCGGACCCACCGACGGCACGCTCTGGTCCTATACGGGACAGTGGGTCGCCCACCCCCTGGACTTCGCGTCCCACGACAGCGGCGGGCTCGAGCTGCGCCTCCCGCTTGACATCCCCCAGATCGGCAGACTCCAACTGCTGGCCTTTGCCGTCGACGACGAGGGGCACCTGTGGAGCGCATTCCCCACCACCAACTCACTGGATGGAGACTGGGTGCAGCCCTACACGTGGACCGATCTGTGCGGTGAGACGGCGCCGAACAGCGGACAGCCCAGGGCACAGAGCGTTGAGATGACGCTCGCAAGCAGCCGCTCAACCCGGATTCCGTGGAGCACGGGGCAGCTGATGACCTATACCGTGGGGCTGGCTAACCACGAGACCGCCGCCATTGCCGACCTGCCGCTGCAGATCACCGCATCCCAGGGACTTAGCCTCCAATCGGTCGATGGCGCGACCTGTCTGGACTGCTCGCGGGACGATCGGGTTTTGCTCGACGCGGGCCCGCTTGCCGCCGGCGCGACCCACACCGTCACCCTTGTGGCCCGCCTGACCGACCTCCAGGGGATCGATCGCGTGACCCTCGAGGCCACGCTGAACCTGATCTCTACCCAGAGACAGGCCGGCATCACCCATCGCGTGGATGCCCTGCCACCGAGCGTCGCCGTCATCTCCCGCCAGGCCTCCGAGGTCTTGCGCCCGGGGCCCTGGACGCTGTGGGGCACGGCTGACGACGGCGCCGGTATCGGCGTTGCCTACGTAGAGGTCCTGACAGGCGGCAGCACGGTCTGGGAGAGGGCTACCGGCACCACCTCCTGGCGGGCGGACGTCGAGATCCCCGCCACCGACGTGTGGCGCCTCCAGGTGCGCGCGACGGATCACTACGGCCACAGGAGCGACCCCCTCATCATCGACTACGTCGTCGACGCCGACCCCCCCACCGTCTCTCTGACGCTACCCGCCTACCTTCGCGGACGCTATGCAGAGCTCATCGGTGGCGCTGCCGACCCGGCGCCCGGCAGCCGGGTCGCAAGCGTCGCCCTGCAGCTCGATGACCCCGATCAGCCCTGGCAATCGGCCCTGGTCTATCCCCCCGATGACCTCGGGGAGCAGCGTTGGCTCTACACCTGGGCCCTGCCGATCGAGGACGGTGTGGCCCACAGGCTGCGTGCACGCGCGACCGATGGGGTCGGCAACACCGGCCCTGCGGGTGACTGGGTAACCACGGTCATCGACACGGTCGCCCCCGAGCTCATCGTGACCGATGTCATCACCCGGCCCTACGTGACGCCGTCTCGCGTGAGCGCCCCGGTGCTGACCGGCCCGGTGCTGACCGGCACCGTTCGCGATGGGGGCGGCGTGGCGCTGGTCCGGGTCCGTCTGAACCTCGCGAGTGGCGAGAGCTACCAGGAGGAGCCGGCGATGGAGGGCGAGCACTGGTCCTACACGCCTGATCCGGCGCCTCTGGGCGGCTACACCCTCTGGGTCGAGGCCTATGATGAGGCAGGTAACCGCAGCGTGCGCGGGCCCTTCGCCATCCACGGCTATACCGATCCCGTGGCCGATGCCGGGCCCGACCAGCTGGTGACCCCGCACCAGACAGTGATCCTCGATGGCAGCGGCAGCCACGATCCCAACGGACAGGACCCCCTCACCTACCTCTGGACGCAGGTGGGCGGTCCGGCGGTGGCGCTCAGCAGTCGCGAGCACGTCACCGCTACCTTCACGGCGCCGGCAGAGTCGACCGTGCTCACCTTCACCCTCGCCATCACCAACGCCGCCGGGCTGGCGTCCCCCGCCCCCGATGCCGTCACCATCACCGTGGCGTGGCACCGGGTCCACCTGCCTATGATCGCCCGGAACCACGTCCTGGCCCCGGATCTACAAATCGATCATCTGTTGGCGCACGAGGGGGGCGTCGAGATCCTGATCAAAAATGTCGGCAACGCACCGGTCACCGATCACTTCTGGGTGGATCTCTACGTCGACCCTGACCCGCCACCCACCCAGGTCAACCAGATCTGGCCCGACCTGGCGTCGCAGGGCGCCGTGTGGGGCGTGACCTCCGGCCTGGCACCCGGCGAGACCCTCACCCTGACGCTCGACGACGTCGACTACCTCGCAGCGTACAGCCAATTGGACCTGCCGCTGCCTCGCGGCACCACAATCTACGTGCACGTCGACTCGGCCAACGCCGACACGACCTATGGCGCGGTGCTCGAGAGCCACGAGATCCTCCAGCGACCTTACGAGAACAACATCCGCAGCGCGGTCGTCGGCGATAGGGGCCGAAGCGGCCTCGCGCCCGCGCCGGCGCCCCCCATCGGCGACGACGCGGGGAGGCACCTGCCGCCGCGGTCACCCGCGCCGCGCCAGGGCATCACACGCTAGGGAGGGAGACCATGACCCGGTTCTTCACCATCACCACCCGTGGACTGGAGGACGTGAGCGCCGCCGAGGTAGCGATGCTGCCCCAGGCGCGCGTCACCGCGACCGCCTACCGGCGCGTGATGGCCCAGTGCACCGGCCCCCTGGACACCCTCCTGGGCCTGCACACGGTCGATGACGTTTTCCTTGACGAGGGGACCTGGCTCGGACTCAGCGTGGAGCGCACGACCCTGGGGGCCATCCGTACGCTGGCGGCGCGCCTCGAGCTCTACCGCGCCGCCGGCATCTGTGGGACGCTCCGCCCGGTGCACGACCCACCGGCCTTCTCCGTGACGGCCAACTTCGTCGGCGCGCGCAACTACACGACCGACGAGATCAAACTGGCGTGCGCGGCGGGGATCCGGGCGTCCCATCCCGGCTGGGCCTACGCCGCCGACGATCGCGAGGCCGACCTCAACGTGCGCCTCTTCATCGAGCACGAGACCGCCCAGGTGGGCATCCGCCTGGGCGCCGCGCCCCTCCAGAACCGGCCCTACAAGCAGCACCATGTGCCGGGATCGTTGAGACCCCCTGTCGCCGCAGCCATAGCGTGGCTCGCCGGTAGCGGTCAAGACCACCGCGTGCTCGATCCCTGTTGCGGCGCGGGCACGCTGCTGATCGAAGCGGCCTATCGGGGAGCCACGGCGCTCGGTGGCGACAGCGATGAGGAGGCCCTTGCCGCCGCACAGGCCAACGCCACAGAGGCCGGTGCGCAGGTCGCTTTTCATCGATGGGATGCGCGCGCCCTCCCCATCCGGAGCAGTAGCGTGGATTGCGTCGTCACCAATCCGCCGTGGGGGCGCAAAGTCGAAGTCGAGGCCGACCTCGCCGCCTTCTACGCCGATCTCGGTGCCGAGATCCGGCGCGTGCTCTCCTCAACCGGCAGGGCCGTCGTCCTCACCTGGGCCCCGGAGTGGGTCAAAGGCTGGGATCTACACTGGGTGCAGGATCGCGAGATCAGCCTCTACGGGCGCCGACCGACGATCATCACCCTGGCCCGTTAAGCCTCGCTCGCCTGGCTCAGGGCTCGAGCAAGCGTCTCGGCCAAGGACTCGATCTCGGGGGGCTTCGCCAGCCAGCCGACCGGGCCGCGCGATGGCAGGTCGAGGAGGTCGTCGCGCACCGGGTGACCGCTCAGGAAGATCATGGGCACCGTCAGGCCCCGCTCCGCCATAGCGTGAAAGAGCGCCTGTCCGCCCATCTCGGGCATCACCAGGTCGCTCAACACCACCGCGATCTCCTCGCCCTGACGCTCCAGAATCACCAGCGCCTCACGCCCATCCCCAGCCTCGAGGGTCCGGTAATTCAGCAACTCGAGCGCACCGACCACGGCCTCGCGTACCTGGACGTTGTCCTCCACGACCAGGACGGTCTGACCGTGCCCTTGAGCGAACCCGCGCGCTGCGGCGCGCTGCTCGGCGGGCTTCACACCCTCCAGGGTCGGCAGATAGATCGTAAACGTCGTCCCCTTGCCCACCTCAGTCGCAACACCGACGTGGCCACGGTGCTGCCTCACGATGCCGTAGACCTGCGCCAAGCCCAGCCCCGTCCCCTGACCGGGCTCCTTGGTCGTGTAGAAGGGCTCAAAGAGGTGCTCCAGGACCTCGGACGCTATGCCGCAGCCTGTGTCCCGTACCTCGAGCTTCAGCCACGAACCCGACGCCATCTCAGGCAAGGGCCCCGCTCCACGGCGTTCGAGCATCAGCTCGCACAGCGCGACCGTCAGCACGCCGCCGTCGGGCATCGCGTCGCGCGCGTTCACCGCCAGGTTCGTGAGCATCTGCTGCATACGGGTCACGTCCGCAAGCACGGGAGCGGAGGTCACCTCCAGATCCAGCTCAATCCGCACGCTCTCCGGTAGCGTGCGGGCCAACAGCGCCAGCTGCTCCTGCAGGAAGGGCACCAGGTCCATCGGTCGGGGCGCCAGCATCGCCCGCCGCCCGAAATCGAGGATCTGCTGCACCAGGCGGGCGGCGTGCTGCGATTGCTCCGAGATCGTCTGCAGATGGGCGCGGAAACGGGGCGGCAGGTCGGGCGCCCGAACGTCCATCTGCGCGTAGAGGGCAATCACGGCGAGGATGTTGTTGAAGTCGTGGGCGATCCCGGCGGCTAGCTGTCCCACCGCCGCCAGCCGCTCCTGGCGCTGGAGCTCATGTCTCACCTGCCGCTCATGCGTGACATCGCTGATCACCATAATGTAGGACTCCGGTTCGGGCCCCCCCTTCACCGGGCGCGCGATGACTTCGAAGGCGCGTTCGCCCACTGTGACCTCGTGCCACAGCCCCTCAGGCGGCGAGGTGAGCAACTCCGCCAACGGGCGCTCCCCCAACCGGACGAGGACCTCATCATCATCGACCTCGACCAGGGCGCCGATCTCGCGCGCCGCCACCGCGTCGGCCAGGACAATGTGGCCCTCGGCATCCAAGAGCATGACGCCTTCCGGCACGCTGTCCAGGATCGCCTGGACGCGCTGAACCTGCTCCTGTGTCTCGTGGAAGAGACGGATGTTGTCCAGCCCTGCCGCCACATAGTTGGCCAACGTCTCCAACAGGATCATGTCGTGGCGCGTGTAGGCATGTTGGCGGTACGACTGCGCGGACACCATCCCAATGATGCGCTCGTTGGCGCGCAAGGGCACAGCCAGCGACGACTCGACCTGCTCGGAGGTGCCGTAGTGCACCACCCGAAAGGGCCGCTGCTGGCTTGCCGTGTGGATCAGCACCGCCTCTCCGCGATTGATCACATAGCCGCTCAATCCCGCGTCGCCGGGAGCACGCAACACGGGCCAGCGCCCCCCCTTGTCGTAGGCGTAGACCGCCTCGTTCTCTCCGGTCACCGGATCCCGCAGTACAATCACGAACGCCTCGGCGGGCATCAGGCTCTCGACCACCCGGTGAACACTCTCATAGACGACTTCCGGGTTCACCCCCGCGGCCATAATCTCACGGCTGGCGCGATGCAGGGCCTCGAGCTCCGTAAGGCGCCGCTGCGTCTGCTGCGCCAACCTCAGCCGCGCCAGCACCATCCCAACCTGATCGGCAATCGTCACGAGCAACCGCTCGTCAGCGCCGGTGAAGTGCCCCACCTCGGGGCTCTCCGCATTGATCACGGCAATCACCCGCTCGCCGAACCTGACCGGCACCGCCAGCTCCGAGCGGCACGTCGGTGAGTCATCGAGGAAGTTGTCCTCCAACCGAGCGTCATCCACGCGCCGCGGTCGCCCCTCAGCCACTACCTGTCCCACCACGCCTTCACCGGGGCGGATCGTCTCCGTCGGCCTTCCGCTGGCCTGGCGGTACGACGCATGCGGATGCAGCACCCCGTCCTCCTCCGCCATGAGGAACCCGAAGTCGTCGGTGTAGAGCGCCTCGCTGATCAGGCGCGTCAGATGGACGATCAGGTCATCTTCATGGCCCGCTGCCGCACACGCCGACGCCACCCCGTGCAGCAGGGTCAGCTCCTCCAGCTGGCGCTGCTGCCTCTCCTCCGCCTGCTTACGTTCGGTCAGGTCGATCATGAAGCCCCGCAGCTTGATGGGCGTCTCATCCCGCATCTCCACGCTCACCACGTCGCGCAGCCAGACGGCGCTGCCGTCCTTGGCCAGGAAGCGGTACTCGAAAGTGTGCGCCTCACCACGGGCCGTGCACTCGGCGCAGTACATGGAGGCCCAGGTACGGTCCTCGGGGTGCAGGTGATCGGTCCAGAACTGCAGATCGGTCCACTCCGACGGTGTGTAGCCCACCAGCGCCTCGACCTGGGGCGCGACGTAGGTCCAGCGATCCAGGAGGATATCGTACTCCCACAGCACCGCGGACGTGCTCTCCGCCAGCCGCCGGTACTTCTCCTCGCGCTCGCCCAGCTCCGCCGTGCGCTCGCGCACCTGCCCCTCGAGGCTTGCCTGTCGAACGCGCAGTAGGCCGATGATCAGGCCCAACATGGCGCTCAGGAGCGTGCCCATGATACCGACGACCCAACTCGTACGCAGGGGAAAGAGAAGACGGAAGTCCGGCAGCGTGTGCGTCACCAGGATCAGCGGTCGCCCGTAGACAAACAACGGATAGACCCCCGTGGTCTCATACGGCTCGGCGTGGGCCTCATCGACGGCGAAGGGGAACGGCTCGGTGTACGCATTGGGGTGGGCGGCGAGTATCAGCCACCCCTCCTCGCCGGTGGGATCCACCAGGTGCAGGTCGAGGGCCGCACCGCGGTCAACGAAGGGCCGCAACGTCAGATCCAACACCGACTGCAGCCGCACGGCGGCAGCCACATAGCCGCGGGGCAGCTCTCCGGGTATCCCCATCTCACCTTCCGACGATCCCGGCCCTGGGGAATAGACCGGTGCCAGCACGAGCATACCCGGCTCACTGTCAGCGCTGACGATCAGCGGGACCGCATCCGTCGCCGTCACCAGCCCTGTGCGAGCTGCCTCCTCGAGCGCGGCCCGCCGTACGGGATCCGCCCCCAGATCCAGGCCGATGACCGCCTCATTGTACGCCGACGGCGCAGCGCAGCGGTTCGGGTAGTGGATCTCGCGGCCCGTAGGGGGCAGCCGTTCACCCGCCGGCCCGCGCTGCCAGATCTCATAGTCCGTCAGCCCCTCCGCCCGCGCCGCCGCCTCGAACGCCACCCTCTCATCCGCGGGCACCACCGGGACCCAGCGATAGCCCTGAACAACCGCCGTGGCTGCAAGGGGCGCCACGAAACGGGAGAACTCATCGCAATCCACGTAGTCGCTGCTCGCATGGAAACGTGCGACAGCCCCGAGGTTCGTCTCGATCTCCCGGAAGGCATCCGCGACCGCTTCGGCGCGCGCAACACTCGATGACGCAGCGATGTTCACCCGCTCGTACGTCTCGGCGTCGCCCACGGAGAAGACCGCCGCGACGGTCAGCGTCAGCCCCAGCAGGCCTGCCAGCACACCGTCCATAGACCAGAGCCAGCCGGCCTCACCGCCATAGCGATCACGCCAATAGCTGCCCCACACCAACAGCAGCGAGAGCACGAGGAAAAGGCAGGCGATCAACCACGGCACGCGACGGGACGCGTTGACCTCCGCCCGCCACGCCTCGGCGAGGAC